>NZ_JBMDII010000059.1:0-20356 GCF_057808605.1 Comamonas sp. FG99 | reverse complement strand
GAGCGCAACCTTGCCAAGGTTGAGGTCGACGGTTCGAGACCGTTTTCCCGCTCCATTTGCATGGGAAGCTGCGGCTTCCCATTTGTTTTTGTGCGGCGTGCAAGTGATGGCTGGCAGGGCTCGGCTCCGGCTAGAATGCCGTGTGCAAGATAGCGCCCCGATGGTGAAATTGGTAGACACTGCGGACTTAAAATCCGCCGCTTTCCTGAATAAGGGGCGTGCCGGTTCGATCCCGGCTCGGGGCACCAGTGGTGATGGCCGGCAGCTCAATCTGTTTGGCCGGGCCTAGTTTGTAGAGGTGCGATCATGCCCGGTTTCAATCCCCCTTTTGAGATTCATGTCCATGGCCAGGTGCCGTTGCGCGCCGACGTGCGCTTCGAGCAGTTGCAGGAAGCCCTGAAGCCGCTGTGGCAGTACGCGGGAGCCCGCTCGCTGGCGGACGGCGCGGAAAGCGCCTATGAGGAAGAGCCGGGCATCCAGTTCGATGCCAAGGACCACCTGCTGCAGATGTGCTGGACGGTGCGCGGCGACGAGGATTTCCGCCAGTCGCTGGATGACATGTGCATGAACCTCAACGAGCTGGCCGAGCAGGGCTCAGCCATCGAGGTCACCTTCTACGATGTGGAGTTCGATGAGGAAGACCAGGAGGACCGCGACGCCGAGTCGCGCGACGACTTCCTGATGCTGTTCGTGGGGCCGACGCCGGCCGCCATCATGCAGGTGCAGCGCGATCTGCTGGTGCAGGACGTGGTGGCCACGATGGAGCGGCATTTCGATGCCAGCGAGCTGGTCGGCGTGGTCGGCGAGATCGACAAGCTGTTCAACCAGCGTTTCGACGCTCTGGTCGATTCGCTGGAGATCGGCAAGCCACCCCGCGGCACCGGCGGTGG
Organism: Comamonas sp. FG99; assembly: GCF_057808605.1. Classification (NCBI taxonomy): domain Bacteria; kingdom Pseudomonadati; phylum Pseudomonadota; class Betaproteobacteria; order Burkholderiales; family Comamonadaceae; genus Comamonas; species Comamonas sp. FG99. The sequence goes on along the minus strand of NZ_JBMDII010000059.1, from coordinate 19,466 downwards.
CGGCAGCGGCCATGGCGGCCGCCGGCCACGGCATCTGCACTGAAATATCTCAAAAAAGCATAGCTGCCAGCGCTTGCCTGCTATGGTTTTTCGATAGTTTTATGTCGGAAAACCCCGATTGGTAAGCGCTAGCAGCTATTGTTTTTATCAACCAATCAATCGATCACCACGCTCCGCTCGGTATCGGGAATGCTGGCCGGTGCGCAGGCCGAGGCCGGCAGCTGCAGCCAGGTGCGGGCTGCCTGGGCCAGTGCCGCCACGTCTCCGGTGGTGTGCAGCTGCACGCGCTGCGGCGCATCGCCAGGCGCGAGCTGGCCGGCCGCTGCCAGCAGGTCGCGGGTGCGGCGGGCCACCGGCGCGCCGGTATCGAGCAGCTGGACTTCAGCTCCGGCGATGGCGCGCAGCAGCTCGGCAACGAATACGTAGTGGGTGCAGCCCAGCACCAGCGTATCGATCTGGCCGGGCTGCGAGCCGAAGCTGCCCATGGCGCCCAGGTATCTGCGGCATAGCGCCTCGATGGCGGCCACGCTGTGCGCCGCCGCCATCGCGGGCGAGGTGCTGTCCTCGATCGCGCGCGCCAGGCCATTGCAGGCCTGCACCACGAATTGCACCGACTCGCCATGGCGCTGGCGCAGCTGCGCAAAGCGCGCGCTGTTCACGGTGCCCTGGGTGGCGATGACGCCGATCCTGCGCGTGCGGCTGGACAGCGCCGCGGGCTTGAGCGCCGGCTCGACGCCGATGATGGGCAGCTGCGGGTGCAGGCGGCGCAGCGTGTCGACCGCGGCGGCCGTGGCCGTGTTGCAGGCGACGACCAGGGCCTTGGCGTGGTGCTGCTCGCGCAGCCACTGCGCGATGGTGGCACTGCGCTCGATCACATAGGCATCGCCGCGCTCGCCGTAGGGCGCATTGGCGCTGTCGGCCAGATAGACCAGGTGCTCGTGCGGCATTTCGCGCTGCAGCGCCTGCAGCACGCTCAAGCCGCCGATGCCGCTGTCGAAGATTCCGATGGGAGATGGTGGTGCAGGCATGGTGTCGGGGCGGCGGTGTGATGGCTCGTGCATTGTAGAAAATTGCCGCCAAGTGCTGCCATAGATAAAAAAAGTTCCCCACGCTCCCCGCTGCGTGTGGTCGCTGCCCCTCCGAGAGGGGCGCTTTTTATCTTGGGGCGGCCCGACGATAAAAAAAAGCCCGGCAGAACCGGGCTTTAAAAGGATCCCTGAAACTAGGTTTCGAAAAGATCCAAGGAGACAACTGGGGGCGCTGAAATATTCAACGCCATGTGTGTATTCTAGGGTTTACCCTTTTGTTCGTGCAAGCCCTTATTCAATCTTGTTGCGTTGCAGCAACGATCACTTGCGGGCTTGCCAGAAATCAGCGCTTCTTGGCAGCGGCGGTGGCCACGTTGCTGGCGTTGGTGGCAGCCTTCATCACGTTGCTGGTGATGGTGTTGAAGTTGGTTTCGGCCACTTCGCTGGCTTGCTTCACGGCCTTTTGCACGGAGTCGTAGGCGTTGTTGGCGGCGGCAACGGCGGTCTTCATCACGGCCACGGCGCTTTCGGAGCCAGCCGGTGCGTTCTTGGCAGCGGTGTCCACGAATTCGTTGAACTTGGCTTGGGCTTCGGTCGACTTGGACTCGAAAGCCTTGCTGAATTCCAGGCCGGTGGCCGTGGCGATTTCGTACAGGTGACGGCTGTAGGCAGCGGTCTTCTCAGCCATGGGCTGCAGCAGGCCGGCTTGCAGGCTCAGCAGTTCCTGGGCGTTCTTGGCGTCCAGTGCGGCTTGTGCGTTCTTGGCGGCGTCGGTCAGCGCAGCGCGGGTGGCGGCCACGTTCAGCTCGACCAGCTTTTCCACGCCTTCGAAGGCCTTGTTGGTCAGACCGACCAGGGTTTCCAGGTTGGCTTTGTGCGCGGCCAGGATTTGATCAGGGGTGAGTGCCATTTTTTGCTCCGTTCAGTTAAGAGTTGCTACCGATATGGTGGTCAGCCTGGGGCCAACCTCGATGTGCACTGCGGGACGGTGGTGCTTCACTTATGTTGCACTGCACAATGGTTGTCATTGTAGGCGCTATTTTTATTTTTGCAAGTCTTTTTGTGCAGTGCAGCAAAATATTTTTCCATGCAATTTCAATTGGTTGCGTCGGAAACGACCTGCGCCGATACCGCGGTGCCGCCAGACCGGCTGCGCCAAGCCGCTGGCAGTCCGTATGCTAGGCGTTGCGTGATGACGCCTTGGTGACAAGGGGATTGCGCCGCGGGGGCTGGCGGCATGGGCCTGGGTGCGCCAGGGCCAGGGTTGCAGCTAGGCATGCGCCGCAGGGCGATCGCCTACACTAGGCCCTCCGCTATCGCTTTTGGGTGCAAGGCCGATGGAAGTGACGGACCATGGGGCCTGCCTGCCGCGGCGGGGCCGCGGGGCGTTGTGGACGGGCTCTTGCACTGCCTTCATGATCATCCAAAGCCTGCTCGACACCGATCTGTACAAATTCACGATGATGCAGGTGGTGTTGCATCAGTTTCCGGGGGCGTCGGTGGAGTACCGGTTCCGCTGCCGCAATCCGGGCGTGCAGCTGGCGCCGCTGGTGAGCGAGATCCGGGAGGAAGTTCGCCAGCTGTGCCGCCTGCAGTTCCAGGATGCGGAGCTGGCCTACCTGCGTTCGCTGCGTTTCATCAAGAGCGATTTCGTCGACTTCCTGAGCGTCTTCAAGCTGTCCGAGAAGTACATCACCGTCTCGCCGCTGCCCTCGGGCGAGATCGACATCACGATCCGCGGGCCCTGGCTGCACACCATCTTGTTCGAGATTCCGGTGCTGGCCATCGTCAACGAGGTGTATTTCCGCCGCACGCAGCCTCAGCCCGACTGGGAGGAGGGGCGCCGCCGCCTGGGCGGCAAGATCGCCGCGATGCGCGCTGCCGGGCTGGAGGACCTGAAGATCGCCGACTACGGCACGCGCCGGCGCTTCAGCCGCGTCTGGCAGGAAGAGGTGCTGCGCACGCTGTGCCGCGAGCTGGGCGTGAGCACGGTGCGCCCGGCGCCGGGCGCGCGGATGGGCCAGCTGGCGGGCACCAGCAACCTGCTGTTTGCGATGAAGCTGGGGCTGACCCCGCTGGGGACGATGGCGCACGAGTACCTGCAGGCTTGCCAGGCGCTGGGGCCGCGGCTGCGCGAGAGCCAGATCTATGGCTTCGAGATGTGGGCCAAGGAGTATCGCGGCGACCTGGGCATTGCGCTGTCCGACGTGTACGGCATGGATGCCTTCCTGCGCGACTTCGACCTGTATTTCTGCAAGCTGTTCGATGGCGCCCGCCACGACAGCGGCGATCCTTTCGCCTGGGGCGAGCGGCTGATCGCGCACTACCAGCACCACAAGGTCGATCCGCTGACCAGGGTGCTGATCTTCAGCGACGCGCTGACCATCCCGCGCACGATTGCGCTGTACCGGCGCTTCCACGGCCGCTGCCAGCTGGCCTTTGGCGTGGGCACCAACCTGACCAACGACCTGGGCTATGAGCCGCTGCAGATTGTGATCAAGATGACGCGCTGTAACGGCCAGTCGGTGGCCAAGATCTCGGACACGCCGGGCAAGGGCATGTGCGACGACGAGAAATACCTGGCCTACCTGCGCCAGGTGTTCGGCCTGCCGCCGGCGGACAGCGCCTCGGCCGCCAGCGTGGCGCCGGCCGCAGCGAAATCGGTGTAGATATATATCCGATATACCTATGTAGCTATATAATATGTAGCAATTTCAACCAAGAAGGAGACTGCTCATGGCACAGCGCCAAGGGGTATGCGGCAGGCCCGCAAAGGGGCGGGGCGCGGTGGCTGCCATGGCGCTGATGGTGCCCGGCTGGTGTGCGGCGGCCGAGCTGGATGGCGCCAGCCTGTCGCTGGCCTGGGGCGTGCCGTTCGCGGGCATCCTGCTGTCGATCGCGCTGCTGCCGCTGTTGGCCCCCGCTTTCTGGCACCACCATTTCGGCAAGGTGGCCGCGGGTTGGGCGCTGGCGTTCTTGCTGCCTTTCGCGGCCGTCTTCGGGTTGCCGCTGGCGGGGGCCAACCTCGTCCATGCGCTGGTGGCCGAGTACCTGCCCTTCGTGATCCTGCTCACCGCGCTGTTCACCGTGTCGGGCGGGATCTACATCCGCGGCAACCTGCACGGCAGCCCGGGCCTGAACACCGCGATCCTGGCGATCGGCGCGGTGCTGGCCAGCTTCATGGGCACCACCGGCGCGTCCATGCTGCTGATCCGCCCGCTGATCCGCGCCAACGACAGCCGCAAGCGCTGCGCGCATGTGGTGGTGTTCTTCATCTTCATCGTCTCCAACATCGGCGGCTCGCTCACGCCGCTGGGCGATCCGCCGCTGTTCCTGGGTTTTCTGAAGGGCGTGAGCTTCTTCTGGACGGTAGGCCACATCCTGCCGGAGACCTTGTCGCTGACGCTTGCGCTGCTGGCGATCTTCTATGTGCTCGATAGCTACATCTTTCGCCGCGACGGCCGCCAGCCCCGGCCCGACCCCACGCCCGACACCCACAGCCTGGGCTTCGACGGCCAGCTGAACTTCGTGCTGCTGGCCGTGGTGATCGCGCTGGTGCTGATGAGCGGGCTGTGGAAATCCGGCGTGGCCTTCGACGTGGCGGGCACGCCGGTGGGGCTGCCCGGGCTGGTGCGCGACCTCGGGCTCGTCGCGGTCACGCTGGCGTCGCTCAGGCTCACGCCCGCGGTGGTGCACCAGGCCAACCAGTTCGACTGGGGGCCGATGCAGGAGGTGGCCAAGCTGTTCGCCGGCATCTTCCTGACCATCGTCCCCGTCATCGCCATGCTCAAGGCCGGTGTCGACGGACCGTTCGGCGCCATCGTGCGCGCGGTCACGCGCGCCGACGGCAGCCCCGATCCGGCGATGTACTTCTGGGCCACCGGGCTGCTGTCCTCGTTCCTCGACAACGCGCCCACCTACCTGGTGTTCTTCAATACCGCGGGCGGCGATGCCGCAGTGCTGATGACCACGCTGGCGCCCACGCTGGCCGCGATCTCGGCCGGCGCCGTGTTCATGGGCGCCAACACCTACATCGGCAATGCGCCGAACCTGATGGTCAAGGCCATCGCCGAAAGCCGGGGCGTGCGCATGCCCAGCTTCTTCGGCTACATGGCCTGGTCGTGCGGCATCCTGGTGCCGCTGCTCATCGTCATCACCTTGATCTTCTTCCGTTAACGAAAGGATGGAGCGAATGCCCCGCGCCAAGATTCTGATTGCCCGAGCCATCTCACCCGAGGTGGTCGAACGCCTGTCCCGGCATTTCGACGTCACCGCCAACCCCGAGGACGCGGCCTGGTCGCCGCAGGAGCTGGCAGCCCGCCTGCAGGGCATGGACGGCGTGCTCACCACCGGCTCGCAGCACATAGACGCACCGCTGCTGGCCGCCTGCCCGCAGCTCAAGATCGTGGCCAACATGGCGGTGGGCTACAACAACTTCGACGTGCAGGCGATGAGCGCGGCGGGCGTGCAGGGCACGAACGCGCCGGACGTGCTGACCGAGACCACCGCCGACTTCGGCTTTGCGCTGCTGATGGCCACCGCGCGCCGCATCACCGAGAGCGAGCACTACCTGCGCGCCGGCAAGTGGAAGGACTGGCGCTACGATCTGTTCGCCGGCGCCGAGGTGCATGGCAGCACGCTGGGCATCGTCGGCATGGGCCGCATCGGCCAGGGCATTGCCAAGCGCGGCGCGCATGGCTTCGGCATGAAGGTGATCTACCACAACCGTTCGCGCCTGTCGCCCGAGCTGGAGGCCGAGTGCAAGGCCCGCTACGTGGGCAAGGAGGAGCTGCTGCAAACCGCCGACCATGTGGTGCTGGTGCTGCCCTATACGCCGGCCGCGCACCATGCCATCGGCGCGGCCGAGATCGCGCTGATGAAGCCCACGGCCACGCTGATCAACATCGCGCGTGGCGGCATCGTCGACGATGCGGCGCTGGCCCAGGCGCTGAAGGACAAGCGCATCGCGGCCGCAGGCCTGGATGTATTCGAGGGCGAGCCCTCCATCCATCCCGGGCTGCTGGACGTGCCCAACGTGGTGCTCACGCCGCACATCGCCAGCGCCACCATGGCCACCCGCCGCGCGATGGCCGATCTGGCGGCGGACAACCTCATCGCCTACCTCGCGGGCCAGCCGCCGCTCACGCCGGTGAACCAGCCCGAGCCTGTCGCCCGCGCGCAGCGCGGCGCTTGAGTTTCAGGCCAGAATAGCTGCTTGCGTTGATTGCATCGGCGCAAGCAGCTATGTTTTTTGCAGTTTGACGCTTCGCCTATCGTGCCCTTGGAAACCATTTTGCTCATTGCCGTATTGGTGGCCGTGCTCGCGGTATTGCTGGTGCTGCTGCTGCGCCGCCCGGTGGCCACGCTGCCGCAGGAGTGGCTGGAGCGCATGCTCCAGCAAGAGCGCCAGCAGCTCGCGGCGCAGCAGCACACGCAGCAGGCGCTGGCGCGCAGCGACGGCGCGCTGGCGCATTTGTCGCACAACCTGCTGCAGCAGATGCGCGACCAGAGCCAGACCAGCCAGGGCAGCATGAACGGCTTTCGCCAGGCGCTGGATGGGCGGCTGGCGCACCTCGATGCCTCGCTGACGCAGCGCTTCGAGGCCCTGGCCGCCGTGCACCGGCAGCAGGCCGAGCAGCTGCGCGCCACGATGAACGAGCGGCTGGCGCGCATCCAGCAGGACAACCAGGCCCAGCTCGAGGCCATGCGCCGCACCGTCGATGAGAAGCTGCATGCCACGCTGGAGCAGCGCCTGGGCGAATCCTTCAAGCTGGTCAGCGAGCGGCTCGAACAGGTGCACCAGGGCCTGGGCGAGATGCAGACGCTGGCCGGCAGCGTGGGCGACTTGAAGCGCGTGATGACCAATGTGAAGACGCGTGGCACCTGGGGCGAGCTGCAGCTGGGCATGATCATCGACAACCTGCTCACGCCCGAGCAGTACGCGAAGAACGTGAAGACCGTGCCGGGCAGTGACGAACTGGTCGAGTTCGCGGTGCGCCTGCCGGGCCGCAGCGGCGATGCGCCGGTGTGGCTGCCCATCGATTCCAAGTACCCGGTCGAGCACTACCAGCGCCTGCTCGATGCGCAGGATGCGGCCGACAAGGCGGCCATCGCCTCGGCCGGCAATGCCTTCGAATCCTCGATCCGCCTGGAGGCGCGCAAGATCCGCAGCAAGTACGTGGCCCCGCCGCACACCACCGATTTCGCGCTGCTGTACCTGCCCAGCGAGGCCTTGTTCGCCGAGGCCCTGCGCCGCCCCGGCCTGGCCGAGGCGCTGCAGAACGACTGCCGCGTGATGCTGGCCGGGCCGGCCAACCTGGCGGCCCTGCTCAACAGCCTGCAGATGGGCTTCAAGACGCTGGCCATAGAGAAGCGCTCGTCCGAGGTATGGGCGGTGCTGGGCCAGGTCAAGACCGAGTTCCACAAGTTCGGCGAAGTGGTGGAGGCCACGCGCAAGTCCATAGACGCGGCCGCCCGGCGCTTCGAGCAGGTGGATGTGCGCACCCGCGCCATCCAGCGCCGGCTGTCGGGCGTGCACGAGCTGCCCGAGCCGCAGCACGAAGAGCCTGGCGAGGAACGCGCGCCGCAATGACGCCCGAGCTGATCCGGCTGATCATCGGCCAGGTGTTCGTGCATGCCACGATGACCGGCATGCGCCTGGCCGCGCCGCTGCTTGCGCTGCGTGCAGGCCACAGCCCGGGCGCGGTGGGCTTCCTGCTCAGCCTGTTCGCGCTGACGCAGGTGTTTCTGGCGTTGCCGGCGGGGCGCTACACCGACCGCCACGGCTTCAGGCGGCCGATGCTGGCAGCCATCGCCACGGCAGCCTTGGGCGCGCTGATCGCGGTGGCGGTGCCGGCCTTCTGGGGGCTGTGCGTGGCCGCGCTGCTGACCGGCGGCGCCACCGGCGTGTCCATCGTCGCGCTGCAGCGCTATGCGGGCCGCCAGGCGCATGAGGCCAACGAGCTGCGCGCGATCTTCAGCTGGCTGTCGCTGGGCCCGGCGGTGGCCAATTTCATGGGGCCGTTCCTGGCCGGGCTGGTGATTGACCATGCCACCGGCGAGGCCGGCGACCAGCTGTCCTTTCGCATTGCGTTCGCGGCGCTCGCGCTACTGCCGCTGCTGTCGTGGCTGTGCGTGCGCGGCACCAGGAACGAAGCGCCGGCGCCGCTGCCGGACAGCGGCCAGCCGCACCATGCCTGGGATCTGCTGCGGCAAAAGAATTTCCGCTGGCTGCTGATCGTGAACTGGATGGTCTCGTCATGCTGGGATGCGCACACCTTCGTGGTGCCGCTGCTGGGGCACGAGAAGGGGCTGTCCGCGTCCGAGATCGGCATGGTGCTGGGCGTGTTCGCGATCGCGGCCGCGCTGATCCGGCTGCTGCTGCCGCTGCTGTCGCGCTATTGCAAGGAGATGACGGTCGTGGTCGCGGCCATGCTTGTCACCTCGCTGGGCTTTGCGCTGTATCCGCTGATGGGTTCGGTGTGGACCATGGCGCTGTGCTCGGTGGTGTTGGGCGCGGCGCTGGGCTCGGTGCAGCCCATGGCGATGAGCATGCTGCACCAGCTCACGCCCGAGGACCGGCATGGCGAGGCCGTGGGCCTGCGCCTGATGCTGATCAACGGGTCGAGCGTGGTCATGCCGCTGCTGTTCGGCTCGGCCGGCGCGGCGATCGGCGTGGGCGGCGTGTTCTGGGTGATGGGCGCGCTGATCGGCTCGGGCTCGCGCCTGGCCTGGATGCTGGGCCGGATGCCGCTGCCCGACCTGCATCCGCCCCACCAGCCGCCTAGCTCTGGTAGAAAGCCTGAATGATCCTGCAGGCCTCGTGCACGTCGTCGGTGATGTGGAACAGGCCCAGGTCGGCCTCCGAGATGGTGCCCATCTCGATCAGCACCTCGAAATTGATCGCGCGCTTCCAGAAATCCGCGCCGAACAGCACGATGGGCACGGCCTTGGCCTTGGTGGTCTGCACCAGCGTGAGCACCTCGAACAGCTCGTCCATGGTGCCGAAGCCGCCGGGAAACACCACCAGCGCCTTGGCGCGCATCATCAGGTGCATCTTGCGCAGCGCGAAGTAGTGGAACTTGAAGCACAGCTCGGGCGTGATGAAGCGGTTGCCCGACTGCTCGTGCGGCAGCGTGATGTTCATGCCGACGTTGGGCGCATGCTCTTCCGAGGCGCCGCGGTTGGCCGCTTCCATGATGCCGGGGCCGCCGCCGGTGCAGATGTAGAGGCGGTCGGCCAGCGGCTGCGTTTCGCTGTACTTGGCGACCAGGCGCGCGAAGCGGCGGGCCGCATCGTAGTAGCGGCTGTTGGCCATGGCCCGCTCGGCCAGCGCGATGGCGCGCGCGTCGCCACCGGCCTGGGCCGCCTCCAGTCTGCGCTGGGCCTCGTCGGGCGGCACGAAGCGGGCGCTGCCGAACACCACCACCGTATGGTTGATGCCCTGGGCGCGCAGCTCCAGGTCGGGCTTGAGCATTTCGAGCTGAAAGCGAATGCCCCGGGTTTCGCGGCGGGTCAGGAATTCGGGGTCGGCGAAGGCCAGCCGGTACGAGTCGCGCTTGATGGTGCTGTCCGCAGCATCCTTGCTGGCAAACAGTTCCCAGTCGTGGGTGGTGTTGACTTGGGTGGTGGCGTCCATGGTGTGGTTTTCGGAAGGCTATAAGGAAAAATGCAGGTTTGCACAGTATGCACCAGTGCTGCCAGCTATGGAAAGTGTAGCTTTGCTTGCCTGGCCGCGGGAGGGGAATGCGGGCGTCAAGGCAGCTCAATGCGCTGCCAGGCCCGGTAGGCGGCCAGCGTGGCCGCCAGCTGCGCCTGGTGCGCGAACACGAAGGCATCGCCGGTCACGGTTTCATCGGGAAACTCGGTGATCAGCGTCACCGGGGCCGGCGAGGCCTGGTTCTGCGCCATGGTGTAGGGGGTGCCGTTGAGCAGTGCGAACGGCTGCAGGCCCGAGTGCTTCTGGTACAGCGCCAGCTGGCGCGCGTTGTAGCCCGCCAGTCCGGGCACTTGCAGCAGCGCTTGCGTCACCGCTTCGGCCAGCGCCTCGGCCTGGGCCTGCCAGCCGGCGTGGTAGCGCAGGATCAGGAAGAAGCCCTTGGGTAGCGTCCACAGATCGAAGCCGCGCGGGATATAGCCGGTCAGCGGGTGCACCCATTCGTGCGCCGGATAGCCGTGCAGATTGATGTGCAGCTGCGCGCCGCTGCCGGCCAGCGCATCCTGGCGCACCACGCGCTCGTACAGCGGCTCGGCCTCGCGGTATTCGATATCGTCGCCCAGCGCGCTGTAGCGCGCCGCATGGTGCATGTGCTGCGGCGCCTGGCGGCAGTACCACTGGTGCAGCGCATAGCCGTCGGGGTTCTCCAGCGGCAGCAGCGCGAAATGGCTCGCGGGCTCGGCCGCCAGCGCCAGGCCGGCGCGCAGCGCGCCGACCACGCCCGAGGTTTCGTTGGCATGCTGGCCGCCGCTGATCAGCGCAGGCCGGTCGCTGCCGGGCTTGTACGTGGCGCCCACGGCCCGGCCCTGGCGGCTGCGCCCTTGCCAGCGCAGGCCGTGCTGCTGCACCAAGGGGTTGAAGCAGGCTTGGACCTCGGCAATCGATGGCGCCTGTGCCAGCTGCGCCAGCGCCTGCGCAGCGTCGGATGCGCCCAGCGTGGCATGCGGTTCGTCGCCGGCGGCTGGCAGCGCCTGCGTTTCGACCTGCACCTGCACATGCTGCTGGTCCAGCGGGTCGGCGTTGCTGGCGCAGCGGATGTCCGGCACGATCTGGCCGGGCTGCAGCCGGCGATCACCGGCCGGGCGGCCCGAGTGGTGCTGGAAGTGCGCCAGCAGCCCGAAATACAGCTCCTCGTGCAGCGCCTCGGCGGTGCTCATGGTTTCGCCGCTGCCGGCATCTGGGAGGGCGATGGCTTGCTCGAAGCCGGGCAGATCGATGCGCAGCAGCAGCCGGCCGAAATAGGGCTCGGCCTGCGGCCAGGGATGTTGCTGCACGGCCCGCATCGCGGCCTCGAAGGCTTGCGCGTAGTCGGTGTCCAGCGATTCACTGCGCAGCACCGTGCCGTCGGCCTGCAATTGCCGCATCCAGCCGCAGGCGGCAATCGCACTGCCGCCCCAGGCATCGGTGACCGGCTGGCAGGGCACCAGCACGCTGGCGCTTTGCTGGCGGCCGTCGCGCCACTGCAGCCGCACCTGGTAGCAGGGCGCGGCATCGCCGGGCTGCAGCTCCAGTTCGGCCTGCGCCAGCATGGCCGCGAGCGGATAGGTTTCGAGCCGGAAGCGGTTGGCCGGCGCCTGCGGCTGCACCGGATAGCGAACCTGCACCCGGGCCAGCTGCTCCAGGTCCGGCACTTCTTCGAGAAAGAAATGCACCAGTGGCTTGTAGGCGCTGCGGATGCGGGCGGCGATGCCTTGCTCGCGCAGCCGCTGCTCGGCTGCCTGGCGCGCGGCCAGGCCCTCGAACAGCCACAGCTCCCATTGCCCATCGGCGGCTGCCTGCAGCGAGCGCTGCGGTAGCTGCTGCAGCCAATGAATGAGGGTGCGGTCGATCTGGCGGGACAGCAGAACAGTCATGGGGGAACTCAGGCGTCCGGGGTATCGGTGGTCACGATGCGGCTCAGGCTGGGCGGCACGCTCTTGCCCATGCGCCGGTCGCGAAACAGCGCCGCCCGCATCAGGAAGATGGTGGTGATCGGCGTGGTGACCGCGATGAAGATCGCGATCAGCAGCGCATGCCCGGCGATGGAGCCGGTCTGCAGCGAGAAGTACAGCACCGAGCCCCAGACCACGCACCAGCAGCCCAGCGTGGCGATCACGGCCGGCGCATGCACGCGCTGGTAGTAGGTGGGCAGCCTGAACAGCCCGAGCGCGCCCAGCAGCGCGATCACCGCGCCGCACAGCACCAGCGCCGATACGGCGAGCTGGGCCCAGACCGGCAGCGCGATCTCGATCATTCGATCACCTCGCCGCGCAGCAGGAACTTGGCCATCGCGGTGGAGCCAACGAAGCCGAACAGTGAGATCAGCAGCGCCGCCTCGAAGTAGTTGGCGCTGGCATAGTGGATGCCCAGCACCAGCAGGCTGAGCATGCCGATGAGGTACATGCAGTCCAGCGCCAGCACGCGGTCCTGCGCCTGCGGGCCGCGCAGCAGGCGCACCATGGCGATGCCCATGGCCAGGAACAGGATGCCCAGCGCGATCGGGGTGCAGAAGTTCAGGATGGGGTTCATTCGAATATCTCCATCAGCGGGCGTTCGTAATGGGCCTTGACGTGGTCGATCACCGACTGGGGATCGTCGCCCTGCAGCACATGCAGCAGCAGCATGGAACGGTCGCGCGAGATCTCGGCCCAGGCGGTGCCCGGGGTGATGCACACGATCATGGCCAGCACCGCCAGGCCGTTGGGGTCGCGCAGCTGCAGCGGCACATGCACGAAGCGCCCCGGATTGCGGCTGGCCGATGGCGACAGCAGCAGGCGCAGCACGGCCAGGTTGGACGCGGTGGTGTCATGCACGATGCGCGCCGCCAGGCGCAGGATCACCAGCGGGTGGCGGATGCGCACCGGCAGCGGCCTGAGGCCCCGGGTGAGCAGGGGGATCAGCAGCGCGAACACCAGGGCCAGCGCCACATGGCCGCTGCTGAGCGAGCGGTTCACCAGCAGCCATAGCGCGCAGATGAAGAGCGACAGCAGCGGCGCGGGGAAAATGCGCTTGATCACGGCCGGCCTCCTTCCTCGCCGCTGCCGTTGACAGGGCTGGCGCCCGGCGCCGGCACCGGCTGCTTGTGCATCACCGCGCGCACATAGGTGCCGGGCGAGTAGAGGGCGTTGGCGGCGCGCTGGGTGAAGCGCATCACGTTGCCGGCCTGCAGCACGAGCGCGATGCAGCACAGCAGCAGCGCCGCGATCGGCAGGCCCTCCATCACGCGCAGCTGCGGCGTGCTGCGCCCTACGCTGGACCAGAACTCGCGGATGCCCACGCGCACCAGCGCGATTGAGGCCAGCAGCCCGGTGGCGATCATCGCCGCCATGAAGAGCCAGCCCAGCGTGCCGGGCTGGGTGCCCGACGAAGCGCCCAGGCCGAGCGGATTGAGCAGCGCGCTGAGCATGCCGAACTTGCCCACGAAGCCCGACAGCGGCGGCAGGCCGCTGATGACCAGGGTGCACACCAGGTAGCTCAGGCCGAGGAAGGCCATGGCGGCCGGGATCGCGCGGCCGATCAGCGCCTCTTCGTCCTCGTCGAGGTTCAGGCCATCGCGCGGCATCAGCTCGGGCGTGAGAAAGGGCGCCTCCTCGTCGCCGAAGCGCAGGCTGTTGCTGCCCTCGGTGCGCCAGCGGTCGATCAGGTCGGTCAGCAGGAACAGCGCCGCAACTGCCCAGGTCGAGCTGGGCAGGTAGTACAGCAGGCTGGCGGTGAGCAGGTTCTGCCCGAAGCCCAGCGCCGCCAGCAGCGTGCCCGACGACAGCAGCGCCGCATAGCCCGCCAGGTAGCCCAGCCGCTGCGAGCCCAGCATGCCGATGGCGCCGAAGCTCATGGTGGCCAGGCCCCCCAGCACCAGCCAGGCGCTGCCAAACAGGGCCGAGTCGCCGGCTTCGCTGCTGAACATCAGCGTCCACAGCCGCAGTATGGTGTACAGGCCCACCTTGGTCATCACCGCGAAGATCGCGCCCACCGGCGCGGTGGACGAACTGTAGGCCGGCACCAGCCAGAAGTTCAGCGGCCATACCGCGGCCTTGACCAGGAAGGCCGTGGCCATGAGGCCGGCGGCGGTATGCAGCAGGCCGCGGTCTGCCGGCTCGATGTGCGGCACGATCTGCGCCATGTCGGCCATGTTCAGCGTGCCGGTGATGCCATACAGCATCGACACGCCCAGCAGGAACAGCGAAGACGCCACCAGGTTGATCGCGATGTAGTGCAGGCCGTTTTGCACCCGCACCTTGCCCGAGCCGTGCAGCACCAGCCCGTACGACGCGGCCAGCATGATCTCGAAGAACACGAACAGGTTGAACAGGTCGCCGGTGAGGAAGGCGCCGGCCAGCCCCATGAGCTGGAACTGGAACAGCACATGGAAATGCACGCCGGCGCGGTGCCAGCGGGCACCCGAATAGAGTACCGCGCAGGTGGCCACCACGCTGGTGGTCAGCAGCATCAGCGCGCTGACCCGGTCGAGCACCAGCGTGATGCCGAAGGGCGCCGCCCAGTTGCCCGACAGGTAGACCTGGGTGGCCGATGCCTGGCCGTCCGCATTGCTCCACTGCAGCAGCACCACCGCCACCAGCAGGCCCAGCGCGGTGGAGCCCAGGTTCATCAGCAGCTTGGTGCGCTGGCGTTGCTCGCCCATCAGCAGCATGCAGGCCGCAGTGAGCATGGGCAGCAGGATGGGCGCCAGCATCAGGTGCGGCATCAGGGCATCGCTCCAGGCAAGCAGCATCAAGGCATCTCCTGCACGTCGCCGGCGCGGCTGCCGTCCACATGGTCGGTGCCGGTCATGCCGCGCGAGGCCAGCAGCACCACCAGGAACAGCGCGGTCATCGCGAAGCCGATGACGATGGCCGTGAGCACCAGGGCCTGGGGCATGGGATCGGCATAGTGCAGCAGGTCGGTGGGCACGCCGGGCTGGAGGATGGGCTCGCGGTCGATGGCCAGGCCCACGCGCCCCATGCTGAACATGAAGAGGTTGACCGCGTACGACAGCATGGCCAGGCCCATGATGATCTGGAAGGTGCGCGGGCGCAGCACCAGCCAGACGCCGGAGCCTGCCAGCACGCCGATGGCGATGGCGAGTATGGTTTCCATCAGCCTATCCTTTCGTCGGGGATGTGGGGGCCGGCCGGGCCGGGGTCGGCGTCATGCAGCGCGGCATGGTGGCGGAAGCCGCGCACCGACTGGTGGGCGATGCCGGTGAGCAGCAGCATCGTCGAGCCCACCACCAGCGCGAACACGCCGATGTCGAAGAACAGCGCGCTGGCGATGTGCACCTCGCCGAACCATGGCAGCTGGCCGTGCCAGGTATGGCTGGTCATGAAGGGATAGCCGAAATACCACGAACCCACGCCAGTGCCCAGCGCGAACAGCAGGCCCACCGCGATCCAGCGGCGCGGATAGATCGGCAGGTGCGACTCCACCCACTGCGTGCCCGAGACGATGTACTGCAGCAGCAGCCCGATCGACAGCACCAGGCCGGCGACGAAGCCGCCGCCCGGCTCATTGTGGCCGCGCAGGAAGATGTACATCGAGATCACCGCCGCGAACGGCAGCAGCAGGCGCACCAGCACGGCCGGCACCATCAGGTAGCCCACCGCGGTGTCGGTGGCGGTGCGCGGGTTCAGCAGATCGGTGTGCAGGTCGGCCGGCAAGAAGCGCTGCTGCTCGGGCAGGTCGAGCGCCTCGGGCGCCGGGCGAAAGCGCCGCAGCAGCGCGTAGACGGTGAGCGCCACGATGCCCAGCACCACGATTTCGCCAAAGGTGTCGAAGCCGCGGAAGTCCACCAGCATCACGTTCACCACATTGGTGCCGCCGCCCTGCGGCAGCGCCTGCTCCAGGAAGAAGGTCGAGGTGCTCTCGGGGAAAGGGCGGCTCATCATCGCATAGGCCAGCCAGGCGCTGCCGCCGCCGGCCAGCGCCGCGATCAGCAGGTCGCGCCAGCGGCGCAGCGTGACCAGCACGCCCTGCGCCGATGCCGGCGCCAGGCTCTTGTCGCGCTTGGGCATCCAGCGCAGGCCCAGCAGCAGCAGCACGGTGGTGACCACCTCCACCACGATCTGGGTGAGCGCCAGGTCCGGCGCCGAGAACCAGGAGAAGGTGAGGCAGCTCGCCAGCCCGGCGGCGCCCAGCGTGACCAGCGCGGCCAGCCGATGGTACTTGGCCAGGTAGGCGGCCGAGAGCGCGCAGGCGATGCCTATGGCCCACAGGATGGCGAAGGCCGGCGACACCGGCTGCATCGCGCGGTTGCCCAGCTTCAGGCCATGGATGAGCAGCGGCAGCGTAGCGGTGATGAGCGCGGTCAGCAGCAGCCACAGCACCTGCCATTGCCAGCGCCGCGTGCCCAGCAGGCGGCGCAGGTGGCGCCCGGTATTGGTGCCCAGCGCCAGCACCCATTCGTAGGCGCGCTGGCCGTTGAAGTGCTGCGCCACCGGCGCATCGTCCACCGTGCCGCGGTTGCGCAGCCGGCGCAGCCCGCTGTACAGTGCGATGCCGCCGGCGAGCGCCACCAGGCTCATGACCAGCGGCTCGTTGAAACCGTGCCAGATCGCCAGGCTGAATTCGGGCAGCTGGCCGCCCACCACCGGCGCCGCGGCCGCGTGCAGGAAGCGCCCCACCGCCCAGGCCGGAAAAATGCCCACCACCAGGCAGGTGAGCACCAGCAGCTCGACCGGCACCCGCATCCAGTGCGGCGGCTCGTGCGGTGCGTGCGGCAGGTCGGTGGCCGGCGGGCCGCAGAACACATCGACGGTGAAGCGCAGCGAATAGGCCACGCTGAAGATGCCCGCCAGCGTGGCCGCCACCGGCAGCGCGACCGACAGCAGCGGCGTGGTGTTGATGTACACCGTCTCGGCGAAGAACATCTCCTTGGACAGGAAGCCGTTGAGCAGCGGCACGCCGGCCATCGCGGCGCTGGCCACCATGGCCAGCGTGGCGGTGACCGGCATCATCGTCCTCAGGCCCGACAGGCGCCGGATGTCGCGCGTGCCCGACTCGTGGTCCACGATGCCGGCGGCCATGAAAAGCGAGGCCTTGAAGGTGGCGTGGTTCATGATGTGGAACACCGCGGCCACCGCGGCCAGCGGGCTGTTCAGGCCCAGCAGCAGCGTGATCAGGCCCAGGTGCGAGATCGTCGAGTACGCGAGCAGGCCCTTGAGATCGTGCTGGAACATGGCGATGTAGCCGCCCAGCAGCATGGTGGCGGGGGCGGCGCCGCCGACGATCCAGAACCACTCGGGCGTGCCGCTGAGCGCGGGCCACAGCCGCGCCATCAGGAAGACGCCGGCCTTGACCATGGTGGCCGAGTGCAGGTAGGCCGACACCGGCGTGGGCGCCGCCATGGCGCGCGGCAGCCAGAAGTGGAATGGGAACTGCGCGCTCTTGGTGAGCGCGCCCAGCAGGATCAACACCAGCAGCAGCGGGTACAGGCTGCTGTCGCGCACCTGCTGCCCGGCGGCCAGCACCTGGTCGAGTTCATAGCTGCCCGCGACATGGCCCAGGATGAGCACGCCCGCCAGCATGCACAACCCGCCGGTGCCGGTCACGGTGAGCGCCATGCGCGCGCCGCGGCGCGCATCCTTGCGGTGGTGCCAGTAGCCGATCAGCAAAAAGGAGAACAGGCTGGTCAGCTCCCAGAAGAATACGAGCTGGATCAGGTTGCCCGACAGCACCACGCCCATCATCGAGCCCATGAAGGCCAGGAAGAACGAGAAGAAGCGCGGCACCGGATCGGCCTGCGACATGTAGTAGCGCGCATACAGCACCACCAGGCTGCCGATGCCCAGCACCAGCATGGAGAACATCCAGGCGAAGCCGTCCATGCGGTAGTGCAGGTTCAGCCCCAGGTCGCCCAGCCACGGCGAGTACTGCCGCACCACGCCGCCGTCCACCACCTCCGGGAACAGCATCGCCGCGTGCCAGGCGCACAGCAGCGCGATCACTCCGGCGAGCGTGGACTCGGCATTGCGCGCATTGGCGGGCAGCAGCCCGGCCACGACGCTGCCGACGAAAGGGAAAATGACGAGGTAGGAAAGGGCCATGCTGCGATGATTTTACAAATACGCTTGACGCCTCCTGCTATGGAAACCTGAGCGGCTGCAGGATATTGCGCGCAGCCTGTGCGAAGGCGGCATGGCATGTGGATGCTTAAAAAAACAGCTGCCAGCGCTTGTGTGGCAAGCGCTGGCAGCTATAGATTTAAAAGTTGTGTCTAGTTGTCAGTGCGTCGGCTGGTCGGTGATGAAGCCAATCTTGTGCACACCGGCGCGCTGGGCTGCAGCCATGGCCTGGGCCACCTTCTCGTAGCGTACGCTCTTGTCGCCGCGGATGTGCAGCTCGGGCGGCGGGGTCTTGGCGGCCTCGGCCTGGAGCTTGCCCTCCAGCTCCGCATCGGAGATCGGGGTGTTGTTCCAGTTGTAACTGCCATCGGCCAGCACGGCGAGCTGGATGGTGTCAGGCTTGGGCTCCTCCGGCGTGGCGGCGGCGCGGGGCAGGTCGATGTTGACGGCCTGCTTCATCACCGGCACGGTGATGATGAAGATGATGAGCAGCACCAGCATGACGTCGACCAGCGGCGTCATGTTGATCTCGTTCATCACCTCGTCTGCTTCGTCCTGGGTACCGAAGGCCATGCTCAGGCGCCTTTCTTGATCGGGGTGACCACCGCCTTGTCCGAGCCCACGTTCAGGCGCGCGCCGGTCACGAAGAAGGCATGCAGGTCATGGGCAAAGCTGTTGAGCTGGCCCAGCACCGACTTGTTGCCGCGCACCAGCGCGTTGTAGCCCAGCACCGCGGGAATGGCCACGGCCAGGCCCAGCGCGGTCATGATCAGCGCCTCGCCGATCGGGCCGGCCACCTTGTCGATGGTGGACTGGCCGGACGTGCCGATGGCCACCAGCGCATGGTAGATGCCCCACACGGTGCCGAACAGGCCAATGAATGGAGCGGTGGAGCCCACCGAGGCCAGCACGGCCAGGCCCGACTGGATGCGCGCGGTGAACTCGTCGATGCTGTTGCGCAGGCAGCGCGTGATCCAGTCGCTCACGTCCAGCGAGTCGTGCAGGTGCTCTGCGGTCTTGCGGTGGTGGGCGGTGGCTTCGCGGCCTTCGAGCGCGATCTGGCGGAACGGGTTGTCGCGCTGCTGGCCCAGCGCATTGAGGCCGGCCGCGAAATCCGCGCTGTGCCAGAAGTTCTGGGCACCCTTGGCGTACTTCTTGAAGCGCATGATGTCCAGCGCCTTGACCAGGATGACGATCCATGAGGCCAGCGACATGACGATCAGAATGATGGCGACGGCCCGGGTAACAAAATCCCCCTGGGTCCAGACGTGGGCGATGCCGAATTGCGAATCCATGAAAACTCCTGCGATTGACTGTGTGTTCTATTCGAGTACGAAATTGATCGGAACGTTGTACCACATGGCCTTGGGCACGCCATTGACGGTGCCGGGCTTGAAGCGCCAGCGCCGGATGGCATCGAGCGCTGAGTTGTCCAGCCGGTCGTAGCCGCTGGACTGCTTGATTTCCACCTGCTTGGGCTCGCCGTTTTCTTCGACGAAGACGCGCACCAGCACCTTGCCATGCTCGTTCATGCGCCGGCTGATCGCGGGATAGACCGGCGCCGGATTCTTGAGGTAGGCGGCGTTGCTCGACGGCAGCTGGATCGCGGGTGGCGCGGGCGGTGCCGGGGGGGCCGGCGGCGGCGCGGGCGGTGCCGGTGGCGCGGGCGGCGCCGGAGGCGGTGCG
>NZ_JBMDII010000058.1:0-24293 GCF_057808605.1 Comamonas sp. FG99 | reverse complement strand
CCCGGTGCCCGCCGTCGGCGAGCACACGCGCTCCATCCTGGCCGAACTCGGGCTGCCGGATGAGGTCCGCCAGGAGCTGGGCGCATGAACCGTGCGCCCGCCTGATCATTGAATTACATAGAAGGAGACAGTGATGACCATCAAGCTCAGGAAACTCTGGCGCACGGCGGCAGCCGCGGCGGCGCTCTCGGCCACAATTGCCATGCCCGCCCTGGCCGCCTATCCGGAGCGGCCGATCGTATTGATCGTCCCCCAGGCCGCCGGCGGCACCAACGACATCGTGGGCCGGGTGGTAGGCCAGAAGCTGGCCGAGAAGCTCGGCGGCAGCGCGGTGGTGGAGAATCGCCCCGGCGCGGGCGGCAACATCGGCACCCAGGCCGTGGCCAAGGCGCCCAAGGATGGCTATACCCTGCTCATGACCATCAGCAGCAGCCAAGCAATCAACCCGGCGCTGTACAAGGCCCCTGGCTTCGATCCGGTGGCTGATTTTCAGCCGGTCGCGCTAATCGGAAGCGTGCCCAACGTGCTGCTGGCCCACCCCGCCTTTCCCGCCAAGACCGTGCCCGAGCTGCTGGCCATGGCCAAGGCCAAGCCGGGCCAGCTGCAATATGCATCGGCGGGCAACGGCACGCTCAACCACCTTTTGGGAGAGATGCTGAACCAGATGGCCGGTATCGAGCTGCAGCATGTGCCGTACAAAGGCGTGGCGCCGGCCCTGAACGACGTGCTGGGCGGGCAATTACCGCTGCTGTTCGGCAGCCTGCCCTCGACGCTGGCGCATATCCAGGCGGGCCGGCTGCGCGCGCTTGCCGTGAGCAGCGCCGAGCGCTCGCCGGTGCTGCCCGACGTGCCCAGCCTGGCCGAGTTCGTGCCTGGCTACAACGGCACGCTCTGGATCGGGCTGTTCGCGCCCGCGGGCGTGCCCAAGGGCGTGCTCGACCGCCTGAACGCCGCCATGCGCCAGGCCATGGCCGACAAGGACATGCGCGCCAAGCTCGAAGCCCAGGGCGTGGAGCTGGCCGGCACACCTGACAAACCCGTAACGCCAGAAGCATTCGCCGCACTGCTCAAGCAGGACATCGCCAAGTGGGCGCGTATCGTGAAAACCTCCGGGGCCACCATCAACTAGGGCGCCCCGCGCCTTCCAGGGGCGCCGGCCCCAGCACGCTTCCATGTTCCCAAACACCATCCTTGCCAATCGCTAATTGGCAAGCGCAGCCGCTGGCGGCATCCTTGCGGAATTCCCTGATACACACTCCCAAGGACATTCCATGAGCAAGATGCTTGAAGGCAAAGTAGTTGTAGTGACCGGCGCAGGCGGCGGCATCGGCCGTGACCTGGCCCTGGCCTGTGCGGCGCAGGGCGCCAAGGTCGTGGTCAACGACATCGGCACCTCCACTACCGGCGAAGGCACCGATGCCGGCCCCGCCCAGAAGGTGGTCGACGAGATCAAGGCCGCCGGTGGCCAGGCCGCGGCCAACACCGACAGCGTCTCGGACGCCGCCAGCGCCGAGCGTATCGTCAACACCGCGGTCGACACCTTCGGCCGCATCGACGGCGTGATCAACAACGCCGGCATCCTGCGCGACCGGTTCTTCCACAAGATGAGCCTGGACGAGTGGGACGCGGTGATCAAGGTCCACCTCTACGGCAGCTACTACATGAGCCGCGCCGCCGCCAACCACTTCAAGGAACAGAACAGCGGCGCCCTGGTGCACATGACCTCCACCTCGGGCCTGATCGGCAACCTGGGCCAGGCCAACTACAGCGCCGCCAAGCTGGCGCTGACCGCGCTGTCCAAGAGCATCGCGCTCGACATGGCCAAGTTCAACGTGCGCTCCAACTGCATCGCCCCCTTCGCCTGGAGCCGCATGATCGGCTCCATCCCCACCGACACGCCCGAGCAGCAGGCGCGCGTGGCCAAGATCCAGCAGATGACGCCCAACAAGATCGCCCCGCTGGCCGTGTACCTGCTGTCCGAACAGGCGAGTGACGTGAACGCCCAGGTGTTCACCGTGCGCAACAACGAGATCTTCCTGATGAGCCAGCCGCGCCCCGTGCGCTCGGTGCACCGCGGCGAAGGCTGGACGCCCGAGGCCGTGGCCGAGCACGCCATGCCCGCGCTCAAGCGCTCGTTCGTGCCGCTGGAGCGCTCGGGCGACGTCTTCTCCTGGGATCCGATCTGAGCCATGGCGATTGACTACCAGCACCTGAAGCAGCGCGCCTTCGCACCGGTGCGCCAGCACTACAGCGAGCGCGACACCATGCTCTACGCGCTCAGCCTGGGCCTGGGCAATGATCCGCTCGACGCCGCGGCGCTGCCCTTCGTCTACGAAGGCACGAGCGGCGGCCTGCGCACCCTGCCCACGCAGGCCGTGGTGCTGGGCTTTCCCGGCTTCTGGGCCAAGGAGCCCGATACCGGCATCGACTGGGTCAAGCTGCTGCACGGCGAGCAGCGCATGCGCATCCACCGCCCGCTGCCGGCGAGCTGCGACATCGTCGGCCTGAACCGCGTCGAGCGCATCACCGACAAGGGCGCCGGCAAGGGCGCCATCATGGTGAACGAGCGCCGGGTCGAAACCGCCGGCGGCGAGCTGCTGGCCACGCTGCAGCAGGTGGTCTTCCTGCGCGGCGACGGCGGCTACAGCCAGCTGAACGGCGGCCAGCCCAGCGACGAACCACTGCCCGCGCTGCAGCCCACGCCGCAAGAGCGGGCGCCCGACTTTATCGATACCCAGGCGATCCGCCCCGAGGCCGCGCTGCTGTACCGCCAGATGGGCGACACCAACCCGCTGCACGCCGACCCCGCGGTGGCCAAGGCGGCCGGTTTCGAGCAACCCATCCTGCATGGCCTGGCCACCTACGGCCTGGCGGCCTATGCCGCGCTGCGCCAATGCGCCGGCAGCGACCCGGCGCGGCTCAAGGCCTTCGATGTGCGCTTCACCTCGCCGGTGTTCCCCGGCGAGACGCTGGAGACGCAGATCTGGCGCGTGCCAGGCCAGCCCCACCAGCTGCAGCTGTGCGCCCGCGTGGTCGAGCGCGACAAGCTGGTGCTGAGCCATGGCTTCGTAGAACTGGCATGACCGATCTGCCTCGCCAACTGCCGGCACGACTACAAGCGCTCGTGCGCCCTGGCGACACCTTCTGGTGGGGCCAGGCCACGGCCGAGCCGCTCACGCTCACCCGCGCGCTGACCGAGCACCGCCATGCGCTGGCGCAAGGCGGGCGGCTGCGCGCCTTCGTCGGCATTGGCGCCTCGGACACCCTCAAGCCCGAACACGCCGATGTGATCGACTTCTTCGGCTACGCCGCCGGCGGCCCGCACCGCAAGCTGGCCCAGGCCGGCGTGCTGGACATCGTGCCCAGCCACTACTCGCACCTGCCCGGGCTGATCCGCTCGGGCGTGCTGCCCGCCGACGTGGTGCTGCTGCAGGTCTCGCCGCCCGACGAGCAGGGCCGCCACAGCCTCTCGACCGTGCACGAATACCTGCCCGCCGCGCTGGAGCGCGCGCGCATCGTGATCGGCGAGGTCAACCCCGACGTGCCCTGGACGCACGGCAGCGTCTACCTGCGCGCCAGCGACTTCGCGCTGCTGGTGGATGCCGAGCACCCGCCGCTGTCGCAGGCGCGCTCCGCGCCCGGCCCGGCAGAGCAAGCCATTGCCAGCCACATCGCCGCGATGGTGGAAGACGGCGCCACGCTGCAGGTCGGCGTCGGCAACCTGCCCGAGGCCGTGCTGGCCGCGCTGCGCAAGCACCGCGACCTGGGCCTGCACAGCGGCGCCGTGGGCGATGGCATTGCGCAGCTGGCCGAGGCCGGCGCGCTGACCAATGCCCGCAAGAGCATGGACGCCGGCGTGGGCATCGGCGGCGTGCTGATGGGCAGCGAACAGGTACGCCGCTGGGCGCACCGCAACCCCGGCTTCGCGCTGCGCGGCACCGACTACACCCACAACCCCGACGTGCTCGCGGCCAGCCACAAGCTGGTCGCCCTCAACTCCGCCATCGAGGTGGACCTCACCGGCCAGGTGAACGCCGAGGTGGCCGGCGGCACCTACATGGGCGCGGTGGGCGGCGCGGTCGACTTCCTGCG
This sequence comes from Comamonas sp. FG99, assembly GCF_057808605.1. NCBI lineage: Bacteria > Pseudomonadati > Pseudomonadota > Betaproteobacteria > Burkholderiales > Comamonadaceae > Comamonas > Comamonas sp. FG99. The sequence goes on along the minus strand of NZ_JBMDII010000058.1, from coordinate 20,201 downwards.
CGGCGCCGCGCGCAGCAAGGGCGGGCTGCCCATCGTTGCATTGCCAGCCACCGCCAAGGGCGCAACCCGCATCGTCGCCCAGCTCTCGGGCCCGGTGAGCACGCCGCGCTCCGACGCCGGCCTGATCGTCACCGAGCATGGCGTGGCCGACCTGCGCGGCCAGACGCTGTCGCAGCGCGTGCGCCGCATGATCGCCATCGCCGCCCCCGAACACCGGGCCGAACTCGAACGCCAGGCCCACACCCTGCTGCGCCAGCAAGGCGCAGCTTTCCAATGAAACACCCCCTGAGCCGCTTCGCGCCTTCCCCCTCTCCACTCGCTTCGCGAGGGAGGGGGGCATGCGGGCAACCGACGACACCCTCGGTGCGGGGCGGCCCTTCCTCGGTGTCCCTGAACTGGACCATGTCAGTTGCAGTGGATATGGGTGCCGCATAGCGCCCAGGATAAACCCGCTTTTAAATTCACAAGGAAACAACACCATGCGCCGAGCCGCCATCGTCACCCCTCTTCGCACGCCCGTCGGCACCTACGGCGGCAGCCTGCGCCCCGTGCCGGTTGAAGAACTGGCCGCCACCACGGTGCGCGCCGTGGTCGAGAAAAGCGGCATCGACCCCGCCCGCATCGACGACGTGGTGTTCGCCCAGTCGTACGCCAGCAGCGAAACGCCCTGCGTCGGCCGCTGGGCCGCGCTGCAGGCCGGCCTGCCGGTCGAAGTGCCCGGCATGCAGCTCGACCGCCGCTGCGGCGGCGGCCTGCAGGCCATCGCCACCGCCGCGATGATGGTGCAAAGCGGCGCGGCCGACGTGGTGATCGCCGGCGGCGTCGAGAGCATGAGCAACATCGAGTACTACACCACCGACCTGCGCTGGGGCAAGCGCGCCGGCAACGTGACGATGTTCGACCGCCTCGACCGCGGCCGCGAGCGCTCGCAGCCGGCGAGCCGCTTCGGCGTCATCTCGGGCATGATCGAAACCGCCGAGAACCTGGCGCGCGACTACGGCATCAGCCGTGAAGAAGCCGACGCCTTCGCGCTGCGCAGCCACCAGCGCGCCGCCGCCGCCTGGGCCTCTGGCAAGTTCGATGCCGAGACCGTGCCGGTCTCGGTGCCCCAGAAGAAAGGCGAACCCAAGCTCTTCACCCGCGACGAGGGCTTTCGCGAAGACGCCTCGCTCGAAACCCTGGGCAAGCTGCGCGCGCTGATGAAGGGCGGCACCGTCACGGCCGGCAACGCCAGCCAGCAAAACGACGCCAGCGCCGCCTGCCTGATCGTGGCCGAAGACAAGCTGGCCGAGCTGGGCCTCACGCCCATGGGCGCGCTGGTGGGCTGGGCCGCGGCCGGCTGCGAGCCCTCGCACATGGGCATCGGCCCAGTGCCCGCCGTCAAGAAGCTGATGGCGCGCCTCAAGCTCAAGGTCGAGGACATGGACCTGGTGGAGCTCAACGAAGCCTTCGCCTGCCAGGCGCTGGCCGTTCTCAAGGGCTGGGGCTGGAGCGACCGCGACGCGATCGAGCACAAGCTCAACGTCAACGGCTCGGGCATCTCGCTGGGCCACCCCATCGGCGCCACCGGCGTGCGCATCCTGGCCACGCTGCTGCACGAGCTGGAGCGCCGCAAGGGCCGCTACGGCCTGGAGACCATGTGCATCGGCGGCGGCCAGGGCATTGCCGCAGTCTTTGAACGCTATTGATAGACCAACACAGGAGACCCATCCATGCGCAACCTCTCTCGCCGCATCCTTTGCCGCAGCGGCCTGGCCGCCGCCGTGCTGTTCGCCTGTGGCCTGGCCCAGGCCCAGGGCTCCGCGCCCATCCGCCTGCTGGTGGGCTACTCTGCCGGCGGCCCGGTGGACCAGGCCGCGCGCCTGTTCTCCATCGCGCTGGGCAAGGAGCTGAACCAGTCCGTGATCGTGGACAACAAGCCCGGCGCCAACGCCACGCTGGCCGGCAACGAAGTCAGCCGCGCCAAGCCCGACGGCCTGACGCTGTGGTTCGCCGCCAGTCCCACCATCACCATCACCCCCAACGTGATGCGCAAGATGCAGTTCGATCCGGCCAAGGACCTGACGCCGATCGCCCCCATCCTGAGCTACTACAACGTGCTGGTGGTCAACAACGACGAGCCCTACAAGACCACGCAGGAGCTGGTCAACTACGCCAAGGCGCACCCCGGCAAGCTGGCCTACGGCTCGGCCGGCGTGGGCGGCTCCAACCACCTGGGCGCGCTGCTGTTCGCCAAGCGCGCCGGCATCGAGATGAACCACGTGCCCTACAAGGGCAACGCCCCCGCGATGACCGACGTGATCGGCGGCCAGATCAACATGATGCTGGACATCGTCAGCACCGCCAGCACCTACATTCACGGTGGCAAGGTGCGCCCCATCGCCGTCACCTCGCCCAAGCGCAACCCCTCGCTGCCCAACGTGCCCACCTTCGCCGAATCGGGCATCGAAGGCCTCAAGGGCTTTGACGTGGGCGGCTGGTACGGCGTGTACGGCCCCAAGGGCATGGCGCCCGAGCTGGTGGCCAAGCTGAACAAGTCGGTCAACGCCGCGCTGGCCCAGCCCGAGCTGAAGAAAAAGCTGGTCGACCTGGGCTACGACGAGTGGACCGGCGCACCCCAGGTGCTGGCCGAGCGCGCCGCCAAGGAGCGCAGCATGTGGTCGACCGTCACCCAAGGTATCGAGGTCGATTGATACCCATGGCCGAACGCATTCACGAACTGCTGGACCGCTGGCTGGCCGAGGCGCCCGATCGCCCCTTCATCCACCTGCCCGGCCGCACGCTGAGCTATGCCGACCTGGGCCGGCTGGTGGATGCGCTGGAGCAGGAGCTGCGCGCCGACGGCGTACGCCCCGGCGACCGCGTGATGGTGGTGGCCGAGAACTGCCCCGAGCACGCGGCGCTGCTGCTGGCCGCAAGCCGCGTGGGCGCCTGGTCCTGCGGCGTCAACGCGCGCATGGCGCCCGGCGAGGTCAAGGCCTTCGCCGACAAGGCCGACGCGCGCATCATCTACTTCACCAACACGGTGTCGAGCGCCGCCGCCCAGCATGCCGAGCGCTATGCGGCGCGGCCCTCGTGCGTGGGCGGCCTGCTGCGCAGCCCGGTATTCGCCGATGCCCGCACCGAGCCCGAGCCGAACGCAGTGCCCGTGGCGGCCATCATCTTCACCTCGGGCACCACCGGCGCGCCCAAGGGCGTGATGATGAGCCACCGCGGCGTGCTGCACTTCGCCCGCGTCTCGGCCGAATCGCGCCGCCTCGGCCCGGCCGACAAATCCTATGCCTTCGCGCCGATGACCCACATCTTCGGCCTGGGCACGGTGCTGCTCGCATCGCTGCATGCCGGCGCGGCGCTGGAGATGCGCAGCCAGTTCGAACCCGCCGATGCGCTGGCTGCGCTGGCGCACCAGGGTATCACCCAGCTGCAGGGCCCGCCCACGCTGTTCGCCCGCCTGCTGCAGTATTGCGAGCAACACGGCATCGCCCAGCCTGCCGCGCCCACGCTGCGCTACCTGTACACCGGTGCCGGACCGCTCGACCTGGTGCTCAAGCACAAGGTGGAAAAGCTCTTCGGCCAGACCCTGCACCATGGCTACGCCATGTCGGAATACGCCGGCTCGCTGCACCTCACCCGCCTGGGCGAGGGCCGCAGCGACACCAGTGCGGGCTACGTGATCGAAGGCGCCGAGCTCAAGATCGCCGACCCCAGCAGCGGCGCCACGCAGCCCACCGGCGAGCGCGGCGAGATCTGGGTGCGCGGCACCGGGCTGATGCCCGGCTACTTCCGCGACCTTGAGGCCACACAAGCGGCACTGCGCGAGGGCGGCTGGTACGCTACCGGCGACCTGGGCGAGCTGCATGCCGACGGCGCGCTCTTCGTCGTGGGCCGGCTCAAGGAAATGATCATCCGCTCGGGCTTCAACGTCTACCCCAGCGAGGTCGAGCATGCGCTGGGCAGCTTTCCCGGCATCCAGCGCTGCGCGGTGGTGGGCCAGAAAGAAGCCGACGGCAACGAGGCCGTGATCGCCTTCGTGGTGCACGCGCCCGGCGCCGCCATCGACGAAGCCGCCCTCAAGGCCCACCTGCGCGAGCACCTGGCGCCCTACAAGCGCCCGGCGCGCATCATCGCCATCGATGAGCTGCCGGTCAACGCCAACGGCAAGGTCATGAAGCGCGAGCTGCAGCAGCGGCTGGAAGCGGAATAAGAAGGCGGGCATGGCTGCCGGCATCCCCCTCTCCCCTTGGGAGAGGGCCCGGGGGCGTACCAGCATAGCGCCTTCACGCCCGCCTGCGTCGCAGCCCTGCCCATCCCACACCACCAGCCAACAGGCCCAGCAGCGCCAGGCTCCAGACGCCCAGTGCGGGCACCGGCACCGCCGGCTTGGAGCTGGGGCCCGGGCCCGCAACCTGCGCCAGCACGATATCCACCGCCACATCGGCCGCGACCTCCCATTGCGCATTACCCGCCTGGCTCGCCACCACCGTGCAGGTTCCAGCACTGACCATGGTCACCGTGCTGCCCGCCACCGTGCACACGGCCGGCGTGCTGCTGGCATAGCCCACCGCCAGGCCCGAGCTGGCAGTGGCGGGAGGGTCGATGGCAAAGCTGGCGCCGGCCGCGAAGTCTCGACCCGCCTGCGGCGGAAAGCTGATGCTCTGCGGCGCCGGCAGCGCCTTGAGCACAATGTCCACCGCCACATCGGCCGCGGCCGCCCATTGCGCATTGCCCGCCTGGCTGGCCACTACCGAGCAGGTGCCGGCGCTCACCATGGTCACCATGCCGCCCGCCACCGTGCACACGGCCGGCGCGCTGCTGGCATAACTCACCGCCAGGCCCGAGCTGGCCGTGGCCGGCGGGTCGATGGCAAAGCTGGCGCCGGCCACGAAGTCTTTCTCGGCCTGCGCAGGGAAGGTGATTTTCTGGGGCGAGATGGCCTTGAGATCGCCAGACAGGCGCGATATGAAACCATCACCGGCACCTGCCAAACCAGGCTGCACGCCCCCCGCCGAGCGGGGCAAGTCCGTAGAGCTGGTATGACCCACCAGCAGCACATCACCAGCGACGGCATCGATGGCCAGGCCATAGATTCTGTCTCCGCTCGGCCCCCCCAGATACGTGCTCTGGCGCAGCACCTTCAAGTCGCCCGACAGGCGCGACACAATGCCATCTTCGCCAGCTGCCTTCGCGGACTGCGCCCCGCCCGCCACGCCAGGAAAATCGGCAGAGCCTGTATAGCCCGCCACCAGCACATCGCCCGTGCCGTCATCCAGCGCAAGGCCGGTGAAGCTCTCGTAGTCCGCGCCCCCCAGGTAAGTACTCTGGCGCAGCGTCTTCAAGTCGCCCGACAGGCGCGACACGAAACCATCCGAACCGTCTCCCTTCACAGGCTGCGCACCACCCGCCATGCCGGGGAAATCGCTGGACACGGTATAGCCCACCGCCAGCACATCGCCAGTGCCGCTGTCCAGAACTATCTTGTCGATAGACTCGTGGTTCGAGCCCCCCAGATACGTGCTTTGGCGCAGCGTCTTCAAATCGCCCGACAGGCGCGACACATACCCATCCGTATAGTCCTTCCAGCCAGGCTGCGCCCCGCCCGTGGTGCCGGGAAAGTCCGCAGAATAGGTATGGCCCGCCACCCACACGTCGCCCGTGGCGGGGTCCGAAACCATATGGCGGAGATAGTCCTCGTCCACTCCGCCCAGATAGGTGCTTTGGCGCAACGTCTTCAAATCGCCCGACAGGCGCGACACAAAGCCTTCGCTGCCACCCGCCCTCCCAGGCTGCGCACCGCCAGCCGTGCCGGGAAAGTCGGAGGAATAGGTCTCCCCAGCCACCAGCACGTCTCCGGTGCGGGCATCCAGTGCCAGGCCGCTGGGCACGTCATTGCGGTCTCCCCCCATAAAGGTGCTTTGGTGCAGCGTCTTCAGATCGCCCGACAGGCGCGCCACAAAGCCATCTCCGCCAGCGGCCTTCGCAGACTGCGCACCACCCGCCACGCCGGGAAAATCGGCGGAGCCTGTATAGCCCGCCAACAGCACATCGCCTGTGCCGGCAGCCAGCGCCAGGGTGGTGATGTTGTCGGCGCCATCACCCCCCAGATACGTACTCTGGCGCAACGTCTTCAGGTCGCCCGACAAGCGCGACACAAAGCCGTCGATATTGCTGCCGGCAACCGCTTGCGCGCCACCTGCCGTGCCGGGAAAGTTGCCGGAATCGGTCCAGCCCGCCACCAGCACATCCCCCGTGGCCGGGTCGATGGCCATGGCGTTGATGTAGTCCTCGCCGCCACCCCCCAAATACGTGCTTTGCAGCAACGGATCGATCACCAGCGCCCGCGTGCGGTCATACATGCCCAGCTCGAAACCATAGCCGTCGCCCGCCGCGTTCAGCGCGTACTTGACCGGCACTTCGATGCGCTGGCCGCCGGCCTCCTGGTAGGCTACCGGCGCGGTGTAGGCCACCTCGCCATGGCCGGTCTGGGCAATCAGCTCACCCCTGGCCCCCACACGCAGCGATTGCGCGCCGGCCAGCTTGACCTGGATGCGCTGTGCATCCGCATGTGGCGCCACATGGAAGAGCTTTTCCACATTGGCGCCGCCCTTGGCGCTGGCAGCCAGCTCCACCTCGATGCCCGGCCAGGCCTGGCCAAGACAGATGTTGTGGTAGGTGTCGGCCTGGTAGCTCTGCGTGCCGGCAAAGCGCTGGATCTGCGCCTGCGCCAGCTCGCCGCCATAGGGCTTGAGCACCCTGGCGCCTACCAGGGTTTCCGACAGGCTCCAGCCGCGCTGGCGCGCGCCCGCATCACCCCCGGCCCTGGGCGCGGGCAGGCTGTAGATGATCTGCCCATGGCGGGTGACGTACACCGGCCCCGCAAAGCTGCGGCCCACAAAGGCCACACGCTCGTCGAACTGGCCGCTATTGGCCTCGAAGGGCACGGCCAGGCCCTGCAGCGCCTGCCGCACCTGTGCGGTATCCGGCCCCGCCGCATGGGTGCCGGGCAAGGCCATGGCAACTGCGGCCAGCAGGCTTGTGGCCCGTGCGCGCCACAAGGGCAGGCGCACCATCGGCACGATTGGAAAGGTCATGGGCTCCCTCGATCCTGGGCAACGAAAAGCCGTGCAACAGCCCCGCCCAGTCTCAGGAGCCGTATCCAGCGCAGCGGGGATGACGAAGGTGGCGCGGGCGGGCGGCGGCATCGCACGATGCACTCAGCCGCCGCCGCTGTAGTCGCGGCAACCGGCATGCCATGCCGGTTGAATGGGAAAGATGCCGGTGATGCGGTATTTGCCAGCGCACCTGTTTCATAGGCGTATCAGAGCACTCCCCTTTGCGAGACCAAGTCCCGCCCCCTCTTCTTCCAAACCCCGAAACTCTTTTTTTACGGTGTTCGCGAGCGCCTGCAGCAGGCTGCAGCGCCCGTGAACAACCGGGTGCAAGTGTATACATCAATTATTCAAGTCGCGATCTCGATAGCCATAAGCGATTTGATAATTTGTAACTTTTGTTTAATTGATAAATATCTTTTTGATTGAACTCCACTGCTGCGCCAAGCTGCGAAAGCGAGGCGGAAAGCGGGGTAAAAATGGGGGCGAAAGGCGCCGCCGAGACCGCCCACTACCCTGCCGCTTCGGGCGCTTCGGGCGATTCATATGCCGGCATGCCCGGCCGGCCCAGGTCGTCACGGAACACCGTGATGTCAATGTCCTCGGAGAAGAGCGGCACCAGGCCGAACGCCTTGGGCAGCGAGGTGCCGCCCTTGAACAACAACCGGCGCCCTCCAGCGGAGAGGCCGTTGAACAACACATCGAGCGTCCAGCGGGCCCAGACGTCCTTTTCCATGTTCTGCAGCGCCTCGCCCGACGGGCGAACGAGCTATCGGCGGAAGTTTCTGCATCGCCAACGGATCGAAACCTGGCAACTCGCGCAGCAACTCACGCATCCATGCCGGCAGCACTGCGAAGCCGTTGAGACGCTCCCCCTCTATCAGGAGCAGCACCTTGAGTGATAATTCGCGCGAAGTTCGCACAAGTTCGCACAGGCGGCTCTTTCGCCACTCAGCACAATGCTCAATTTCTCTCAAATCTTGAACGGCCGATTGAATACGAGCCCTTTCCGCTGGACGGAAATATCCGGCCTGTACACGCCGCAAGACGGCACTTTGCTTGCACAAACCTACCCCACCGATCACTTCCGAACCATAGAAGCCTATGGCGGAGAAAAAGACTATCGCTACGATGCCCGGGCCTTGGTTCCCATGGGGGAGAAGACTATTTCTCGTCCTGAGTACCTGAGCCCGGCCTGGCGCCAGTTTGCACAGGACTTGATCTCCGCCGACTATCGCCAGGCGATGTCGGTGCTCACGGGCATGGACTTGTCGGACTTTCCCATGGAAGCAAACCTGTACCACTATGGCTCTGGCGCGCTCCTGGGGCCTCATCGTGATCTGCCGGAAAAGAAGATCACGCATGTCTTTTATTTCAATGAACATTGGCGCCCGGCCGATGGCGGGTGCCTCGCCATATTGAACTCATCAGACGCGGCAGACGTCGCTGCCCTGGTCAATCCCATTGTCGGAAACTCGGTGGCGTTCATCCGCTCTGAAGCGTCTTGGCATGAGGTGACCAAGGTCTCCCCGCGCGTGCGTGAGTCACGCCGCAGCGTGACGGTGACGTTTTACCAGCCAGGGGCCGTCAGTTCCATGTGGCCGCCAGGCTCTGAGCTGGAGCTGCACGACTACGTGGCGGCTTGAGCTCCATGGCCAAGCAGGCATTTGGCGATGCCGCCAAGCTATTGGTGCCGTGGCGGCACAGGCAATTGATCGGGGCCCTGGTTCAGCGTGAAATAGGGTCGCGGTACAGGAATTCGGTGATGGGCTGGGTTTGGTCGGTGCTGACACCTTTGTTCACGCTGGCGGTCTACACCATCGTCTTCAAGAAAATATTCTCGGTCAAGTGGACGGGTGGCAGCGGCACATCCGGCGAGTTCGCCATTCTGATCTTCATCGGCATGACGGTGTTCGGGATGTTTTCAGAGTGCGTGACCCGCGCGCCGCTACTCATTACGGCCAACGTCAACTACGTCAAGAAAATAATTTTCCCACTCGAAATCCTGCCCTGGGTCAGCCTGGGGGTCGCTGGATTTCACGCCCTGGTCAGCTTGGCGGTCTTGCTGGTGTTCTACACCCTGGCCATCGGGATGCCTCATTGGACGGTGGTTCTGTACCCCGCCGCACTGGTGCCGCTGCTACTCGTGATCATGGGTCTTTCCTGGATTTTCAGTGCCATTGGTGTGTATTTCAGGGATGTTGGACACATCATCGGCGCGCTGCTCTTGCCGTTGATGTTCATGACGCCGATTTTTTACCCCTTGAGCACGCTGCCCCCTGAGTTGCGAGATTTGATTGGACTCAATCCGCTGGCCTCGGTCATTGAGAATGCGCGGCTGGTACTTTACTGGGGGAAAGTGCCGGAATTCATGCCCTGGCTGGCACTGAGCTTGGCGTCCGGATGCTTTGCCTTCCTGGGGCTTTGCTTTTTCCAGAAAAGCCGCGAGGGGTTCGCCGATGTCCTCTGACTTTTCCATAGAGGTCAAGGGCCTGAGCAAATGCTACCGGGTGTTCGACACCCCGCAAGACCGATTCATGCAGATGCTGCCCTTCATGGGGCGGCAGCGATTCCGCGAGTTCTGGGCGCTGAAGGATGTCTCTTTTCGCGTCGCCAAAGGCGACGCCGTCGGCATCATCGGCCGCAATGGAAGTGGAAAATCGACGCTGCTGCAGCTGATATGCGGCACGCTCACTGCCAGCTGCGGAGAGGTGGTGACGCGGGGCAAGGTGGCGGCCCTGCTCGAATTGGGCTCCGGCTTCAACCCGGAATTCACCGGCCGTGAAAACGTCTATCTCAATGGTGCCTTGCTCGGCATGAGCAAGGAAGACATGGACGCCCGTTTCGATGAGATCGCCAGTTTTGCCAACATCGGGGATTTCATCGATCAACCCACCAAGACCTACTCCAGCGGCATGCTGGTTCGGCTGGCGTTCTCGGTGTCGGTATGCGTGGACCCGGACATACTGATCATCGACGAAGCGCTGGCGGTGGGCGATGCCTCGTTTCAATTCAAATGCCTGGGGCGGCTGGAGGCCCTGGCGCAAAAGGGTACGACACTGCTCTTCGTGTCTCACGACATGAGCATGGTCAAGAGATTTTGCAATCAAGCCCTCTATCTCGGCGAAGGCAAGCTGAAGGCGGCGGGCACACCCGAAGCAATGGCGGAGATGTACTTGCTCGACATGCGAGACGAGCAGCGCCAATGGGCCAGTGGCGGGGCCATCCCGGTCGCGTTGAAAAAGAGCGTGAATGAAGCCCGTATCGCCTTCGGCACCACGGAAGGCGAAATCATCTCCGCACATTTCAGCAACACGGGCAGCCACTACTCGTCATTCGCATTTGGTGAAACGATTGAAGTCGAGATCCATTGCCGCTTGCATGCGTCGATCCGCCTGCCGAACATCAGCCTGACCGTTCAAGAGGCCAGGCTTCTGGTGGTGGGCGGGAAGAACTTCCAGCTTCCCCCCGGGGAGGTCGACAACGAGTGGTTTTCAAGCAGGCTGACTTTCCGCTTTCCGGCCAATCTGGCGCCGGGGCGCTACCACATCACGATCAAACTGATGAACGGGCACAGCGAGGAAACCTCACTGCTCATCGACAAGCAGGTCGGCCTGTTGAGCTTCGACACGGTGGCCGCCCGCGACCATGCGTTTCTCGGCATCGTCGACCTGGGGATTGAGCTGGCCCCCTCGCCGCCGTCATCCCCACATTGAGCCAGCCGCCTCAGGCGGCCCTCATGGCGCCCACCGCGAAGTCAGACTCAAGAAATCGATTGTCGATCAGCGTGTCTTCCATCTGAAAAAGCATTTCAAGCAGTGCCATGGAGCGGGGGTCGCTTTCCACAAAATTCCCCGCGATGCCATGCAGGGCAAACTGAAGGATGTTGCCGCCGCAGGGATTGAAGGCGCACTCCATGAAATTCTCATTCAATACCCGCCGTATGTCCTGCGAGCGAATGGCCTCCGATGGGTCGACCTTGACCACCTCGGCGGGGTCCGGCAGCGGCACGGCGTGCTGCACCTTACCGAAATGCTCCACCTGAAACGACCGCCGATATTCCGCTGGCAGCAACAGAAATGCGCTGGAGATCACCTCGCGCTGGCGTTCGCTGAAGGCGAAGTGATTGGCGCCCACATACTCATTGAAGAATACCCAGCCACCAGGTTTCAGCGCCGTGCGAACGGCTTGGCAGACCAGTTCCAGCTCCTTGATATGGTGCAAGGAGCCATTGAACCAAACCGCGTCGTAGATGCCATGCCCCAGCGGCGTCTTCTGCACGTCCTGGAGCGAGTAGTGAATATTGTGCGCCCCGATGGCCTGCGCCTGCGCGCGGGCGATTTCAATGGCGCCCGGCGCAATGTCCATGGCGTCGCACTGGGCGAACGCGTTCTGCAGAAACAGGTCACGCTCCAGCCCGCCACTGCCACAACCAATGCTCAGCATCCTCGCCGCAGATGGCGGGCGGTCAAAGAATTCCTTCATCAAGTAGGAGCCCCACCATGCATGGCCCGTGCCCGCACAGGCCTTGCGCTGAAAGCGGCGCTGCACAGCGGGAACGGCAAGCCAGTACATCTGTGGAGAAAACGCGTCCGAGCTCGCCACATTCTTGGACCAGTGCGCTGCGGTGATGTCTTCGTCGGAATTCATGCGGGCCTCTTTTCAACTCGCTGGTGGGTGTGTGGCGTCCAGGCGCCCCACTTGCTCTCGAAATAGGCTTGATTGCGATCCCAGATCGCCTGATATTCGCCCGAATCCATCAGTTTCTTGAACGACGCCTGGCCATAGTGGTGCACAAAGGAGTCTTCGGCGCAGACCGTTCGGTAGCCTGCCGCTTGCAGGCGGCGGCAGTAGTCGTCATCTTCGAACATACCGATGCCAAAGGCTTCATCGAGCGCGCCTATCTCGTTGAATACCTCCCGCCGCATGGCGACGCAAAACATCGCCAGGACGGAAATGTCGAAGTGCCGCCCAGCGTTTTCCATGGTGCGCCGGGCCGCGAACTCGTGCATCTGCTCCAGGTCGACGTAGTCCACCTCGATCTTGGCTTCATTGCCAATGGAGTTGGTAGTCGGCCCGACCAGCCCGATGGCCTTGTCCCGCAAATGGCGCAGCAGGGCCTCCAACCAATCGTTGGTGACCACCGTGTCGTTGTTGAGAAGCACGATGTAGTCCCCTTGCGCCTGAGCGACACCTTGGTTGTTGGCCGCGGCGAACCCCCGGTTGGTGTCGTTGAAGATCAGTTTCAGATTCCGGATACGACGCTGCAGGGCGCGCAGCATATCGCGAGCGCCATCCTGGGAGGCGTTGTCCACCACGATCACCTCGTAGTTGGGGTAGGTCGTGCGGGCCACGATGCTTTCAATGCATTGGCGCGTGAGGTCGGCGTTGTTGTAGCTGATGACGACGATGGAGCACTTGGGGTACAACGCTTTCAGCGCCTGGTCGGTGGCGAGGTAGCGGTGGTGCCAGTCGTTTTCCTTGGCCAACTGGATGCGGCGGCTCCTCAAGTCCGGATCGCTTTCCGCCAACGCGGTTTCGATACTGGACAGGAAGTCCGCATACTCCGAAGCAAAGTAAACATAGTCCCCATAAATGGCCATCTCTTTGAGCGGCACGCTGACCACCGGTTTGCCCGCACTGATGTACTCGTAGAACTTGACCGGGTCTACCGCGTGGGTCACCTGGTTCAGTTTGAACGGGATCAGGCAGACATCGAACCCGTAGAGGTAGCGGGGCATGTCTTCGTAGGGCTTTCGTCCTACCAGATGCACGTTGGAGAGTTGATCCAGGCCGGCGAGATCTTTGACGAAACAGTCTCCCACCAGCACAAAATTCCAGTCTGGCCGCTGGCCCGCGACGTAGTGCAGCAGCGAAAAATCCACCCAGGGAGCCAACGCACCATAGAAGCCGATGACCGGCTTGGCCAAGTGCGCGAGAAGCGCGTTCTCCACGCAGTGGGACGAGAAGAAGTCAAACTCGACCCCGTTTCTGACCAAAAGACAGCTGGCGTTCTTGGCCTTCCATTTCTCTTCGAGCAAAGACGCGGTCACCGTCACCAGGTCGGCCTTGTGGACGAGGGTTTCCTCCTCTTCGAGAAGGGGGCGGCCGATATCCGGAAAATCTGCCCACTCATCCATGCAGTCGTACTGAAGGCGCCAGCTCCGCTTTTCTTGAAGCTCGACGGCCCATGTGGTCCAGTAAGACAGGTGGACCACCACCAGCGCCTCCCGGATTTTGGCGTCTAGCGCCAATCGCGCAAACGACTGGTGCGCCGCGAGCAGATTGTCGTGAGACATCTTTTGCGCATAGAAGTCTTCAGGCGCATGGAACTGAAGCCCAATTTCATACACATTGGGCGCGACCTGCTTCATGACATAGGGCTCGCCTGGCGCGGGGACGATGGAGCGCGCGATGTAGAACACCCGATGACCATGGGCCGCGAACTGGGACATCATGTGCTGCGGCCTTTGGTAGCGCGCGGACCATTCGATGTTGGCCAGGCAGACAATGTCCATCTTGCCGTTGGAGACTTCGGGAAACAGGCTTTGCTCAGGCGCTTGCCGCTGCTGAAAGGCATGGAGCTGGCTCGCCAACTGGTTCTTGAGCGACTCCGAGTGCAGCCGACTCTTGACGCGGCTGGGCAGCAGCCAGTTTCCCAGCCTGCGAGCCAGCGGCGAACGGTCCGCAATCAAGATAAGAGCATCCACCAGAAGGAAACGGAGGCTTCTTCGGCGTTGCTCAAGCGTCAGCCTGATGGCCTCGACTTCGCTCTTCAGCCACGCAATGCCCGCATCGCGCGACGCGATGATGTCCTGGCTGATTTTCAGCTCGTGTTCCAGCTGTTCGATGGCTTGCCGCAAGGCGGTCGCTTTTCCTGGCGACACACCGGCACCACCAGGTTTCGGCCCGAGCATGGGGCCAGGATTCGTCTCTTCTGCGGGGTATTCCAGAAGAGAGGGCAAGGACATCCAGGCGGCATTCATTGCCGCCGGCACGCCCGAGCGACCGGCCTGCATGGCCTCTACCACTTGGCTCCAGTGCTTCTCCAACTCGTTTTCAGCGTCGGCCAGCAGACTCGAAGGGCTTTTGCGGCCGATGCGATCGGCCAACCAACGCGGGTCGTCATCCACCAGCGCCGACAAGGGATGCACGGTGCTGAACCTGGAGAGCGCGCTGAATTTGCCTACGGAGAGATTGCTGGAAGTGAAGACCGGCACGCCCGCGCTCAGCGCGGTGATGGCGAGGTGATAGCTGTGGCCCGCCACCCCTTCGGATGCTGCGATCAACCCGGCAATCACCAGGGGCGACGGCCAGTCGGGCAAGCTGAAGGTGTCTGGCAGTTCGCTGTCGATGAAGGATTCATGGTCGTGCAACACCGGGCCAACGCGCAAAAGGAGAAAGCTCAGATCGGGCAACTGGCTGCGAAACCGTTTGATGTGATCCGTGAATTTTTTTAGATTCTCAGTCACCTGAATGACCACATAGGGCTTCTTCAATCCCAGCTGCTCTCGCAGGCGCCTGGCTTCGTCGGCCGCCGGGTGGTTGCGCATGTAGCGGCCCAAGGCAAACGCGGTGTCAGGCACCACCTTCACGCGGCCGTCGTCCACGAAGCTGTCCAGCGCTGCTTTGCTGGGCTCATCGCGCACGGCGACATAGGCGCTGCTCTGCAATGCCAGGGACAGCAGCGGGTGGCTCCAGGGCGGGATGTCATTGCAATGCATGCCCGGTGCGTTCCAGATGACCGGTATGCCGTGCTGGGCACCGATCAAGGCCGGGGTCAGCCAATAGCCCGTGGGGTGATGAATCCAGTCTTCCGTGGGGCCGTAGCCGGGCGCCACGAACTTGTCGAAGCGGATGATGAAGCCCCCGCCGATCAGGATCGCGTCAAGCCCGTTCGCCATGCGAGGCAGCTCCGTGAGCGAGACAACCTGGTATGGCCAATCGGGCAAAGACTTGGCGTTGTAGGAAAACGGGATCACTTCCACGGCATCCAGCCGCTTGGAAAGCTCTATCTCCGCGATGATGGGAAACAGCAGATCGCCATAGTTTTGAACATCGAAGGTGCCGAAGATCCCGACGCGCCAGGGCCTTTGGTCTTTGGACGAGTGGGGTTCGTTGCCGTTCATCTGTTGTGCTTGTTCGTCATTTGCATTCAGGCAAGGGCCTTGCCGGAGAGCGCCTTCACGGTCCGCTCGATCGTTTCCAGGTAGCGAGTCGCCCTGCGGCTCCATGAAAATTCAGCAATGGCTGCTTCGTTGCGCGAGAGTGCACTTTGCAGGCGCCCTTCCAACCACTGGGCATGGATGTTCCTGATGGCTTGCGCCAGTTGGCCTGCATCGTTGGGCACCGACCATCCTACCCCAAGGTTCGAGATGAAAAGGCCTGCCTCGTCCGTGGGGCTCATGGCGATGTGCAGTATGGGCACATTCGCGCCCAGGTATTCATAGACTTTTCCTGGCACCTGAAACGCCTGCCGGTTGCCCAGGCTGAGAAGCACGTCGCAATCCTGCTGAACCTCCAGGCAGGTGTGATGGTCTACCGCCCCGTGGAAAGTGGCGCACTCCAGCCCATCAAACAGTGGGTGGTACGCCGAGTGGTTGCCGTAGAAATCCAGCTGAAGGTTCAGATCCTTGAGCGACTTCAGGGCGATGGCGAGTTGCGCGGGCGAACGGAAATCCTCATAGAAATTTCCGGTGTAGACCATCTTCAGGGCAGCTGCACGCGGCGGCCCCGCACGCTTGTCCTTGTCCTCGCCCTTATGGCTTCGGCTCGGAAAACCTTGGGTGATGCATGCAAACTTTTCCTGCAGGCCCCGCAAGCCATGGCGGTTCATGAAAAGCTCGGCGGCCGCTTCCGTCGTCACGACGGCCGCGTCCACCCGCTTGAGCACCTTGGCCTCGAACGCCAGGTCGAAACGCTGGCGCCAACGCGGCGCATGCGGCGCCACCACGGGGTCGCCCAGGTCGGCAATCAGCGCCAACCCCGAGGCGCGCTTGGCCAGCAGCCCCAGCATCAGGCTCACCCCAGGCTCATGGGACGCGACCACGGCGCCATAAGCGTTGGTTCTGAGCAAGCTGGCCAGGCGGATGGAGGCGGTGATGGCCCATTCGCTTCTCAGGTCGGGAAAGATGACCTGGTCAAGAACACGCCGCCCCGACCGGTACATTTGCGACAAGGGGGTTGGCTTGTGTGCGGGATCGACGGGTGCCGCTTCTTCCTGGAGCCGGCCACCCTTCAGCCTGGACAAGCGCAAGTAAATGCTCTGCGATACGCCCACGTACGGGCCGGCCCAGGTCCGGTGAACCGTGATGCCGGCATGGAGTCCTTCGCTGAAAGGCGGCAGCGCAGGCATGTCCGGGCAAAGCACATGCACGTCAACGCCCAGCTTCGCGAATTCGTTCGCGAGATAAAACCAGCGCAGGGATTGCCCAGAAATGATGGGTGGAAACTCGTAGGCGATCAGAAGGATGCGCATGCTCACGGTTGACGGGCACCAGTTTCCAGAATTTCAGTCATGCTGCGCAGTTGTGGACTTGATGGCCTGAACAGCCCCGATTTAAGCCGGCGAACCTCGGGAGCTGAATCAGAGATGACTCAACAGTGGCAATGCGAATAATTCCAATAATTCTATCTGCTGCAAAGCCATCTTCGTCGGGGAAATGCGCCGCTAGCCAATATTGCAGGAACGTCCGCGCGTGGTTTCACGCGACAAAACACCGAGGAAGCAAACCATGTGCGGCCACATGAAGAGAACGCCAGGATAAAACACAGTATTTACCGAGCAGCTAAACCACCGCAGCGCTATACGACTCGGGCCGCCGCGCAAGCAGGTGCGACAGCCGTTGCAGGCCCGCCTGCAAGCGGCCTCTATCCTTGATGCTGCCCAAGGAGATGCGTATGGCATTCACCGCGCCGCTGCCCGTGGCGAATGCCTCGGCTGGCGTGACCGCGATGCCCTCGCTGTCGGCTGCCCGCGCAAACTGCGGGGGGCTCCAGTAGCCCGGCAATTCGAGCCACACATGCAGGCCGTCGCCCGCGCCGCTGTACCGCCCCGCCAGAATATCCCTGGCCATGCGGTGGCGCAGGCGCGCCTCGTTGCGTACGCCTGCCATCAATCCGCCTGCCGAGCCATCAAAGATCCACTGCGTGGCCAGCGCGGCCGTCAAAGGGGCGGGCATCAGCGCAAATGACCGCAGCGCGGCCAAAAAGCGTTCGCGCTCGTGCGAATCGCGCATGAGCACGAAGGCGACGCGCAAGCCGGGCGTCAGGCATTTCGACAGGGTTGAGATGTAGTACACCTGCTGCGGCGCGAACGTGGCAATGGGCGGCGGCGGGGCATCGGCCAAGAGCCAGTAGGGATCGTCCTCGACGATGCGCACATGGCAGCGCCTGGCGACGCTGGCGAGCTCCTTGCGCCGGCGTTCGGGGGTGGTGATGGCGGTCGGGTTCTGCAGTGTCGGATTGAGGTAGACCAGCCCAGGCTGGTGCTGGCGGCACGCCGCTTCAAGCCTTTCGGGCACCATTCCGTGCCGGTCCGCCTCCACCGCAACGATGCGCCGGCCGAACTGGGCCGCTGCGGCGCGCAAGCCGGGATAGCTCATGGGCTCTGCCAGGATCGCATCGCCCGGCTGCGTGAGCGCCAGAATCAAGGCGGCAATCGCCGCCTGCGCCCCCGGGCAGACCAGCACCTGGCGGGAGTCCAGCGGCCCCAACATCGGCTCAAGCCACTGGGCGCCGGCCTTGCGGTCGGAGTCGCTGCCGCCACCCAGGTGGTAGGTCATCAGCAATTCGGCATCTGCCCTCATCAACACCTGGGACAAGCCTTGTTGCAGCAGGTCGCCAAAGTCCACGCCAGCCGGCGGCGGCGGGGTGTTCATGCCCAGGTCGAGGATCGCGGTCCATTCGACCTTCGGCGCGGCGACATAGGTGCCGCGCGCGCCGCGCCCCTCCAGCAGGTGGCGGCGCCTGGCCTCGTCGTATGCGCGCGTGATGGTCGTCAGGTCAACACCGAGCAGTGCCGCGAGCCGGCGCTGCGGGGGTAGGCGGTCACCCGGCTTCAATGATCCGCCCGCCAGCGCCGCCTGCAAGGCATCCGCAATCTGCAAAAAACGTGGCCCGCCGTGCACCGCCAATCGCGGCAGCCAGGGGGGCAAACTGTCATCTTGCATGGTTTTCAACACGGGCGTTTGGCACCCATGTATGGAAATTGCTTTTCAGTAGTATGTCTCAGAACCTGCGACACCAGCGCGCTTGCCGCGCGCATCCGGGGTAGCGGACCTCACGCTGGACAGGAAATACTCAAAATGACTGACATGACCGATTGGATCCCCATAGTCTTCGTAATCTTCAAGGTTCTCGGGTTCGGCACCTGCATGTTCTTCGCCATCAAATGGCACTACGACCAAGGGAAGCAGGGGGCGGACAGGCGCGCGGTGCTGCGCGCGGGCGGCAAGGTGACGGCCGCCTTCATGCTCGCGCTGCTGGGCCTGGGGCTCTTTACCTTCGCGCTGGTCAGAACGCTTGGCCTGGACTTGAGCCTGCCCTGATAGCCAAGAACGGCTGGCCGATAGCCGCATAGCCGCTGGCGGCGCCTAGCGCACGGGCGCCGGCAGTATCTTCTGCATGAAATCGTTCAGGCTGGCCGCCGACAGCTCGCCCACGCGCATGCCCTGCAGCCGGCCCTGCGCGTCGTAGAACAAGGTGGTGGGCAGGGCCCGGCTGCCGGCGACCTCGCTCATCGCGTTGCGCGGATCGAGCAGCACCTGCGCCTCGGGCAGGCCAAAGCCGCGCGCGGCCTGCAAGGCCACCTCGGGCTTTTCCTGCTGGTTGATCCACAGAAACCGCGCCTGCGGGTAGCGCTGCTGCGCCTCGCGCAGCGCCGGCATCTCGCGCACGCAGGGCGTGCACCAGCTGGCCCACAGATTGATCACCACCGGCCGGCCCTTGAACTGGTCCAGCGCATGCGTTTGCGCATCGAGCGCCACCAGCGACAGCTGCGGCAGCGAACGCGCGCTGGCCGAGAAGTTATTCACCAGTCCCTGCCCACCCAGCCACACGGCGGCAAACAGCACTGCGGCCCCCGCCAGCGGCTGGAAGGCCGGCTTCTTGCGCAGCCACAGCCACCACAGGTACACCAGCGCCACCGCCAGCGCCGCCCACGGCTCCCAGCCGCCGTCGCGGATATTGAAGATGGACAGCGGCTGCGCCAGGTATTCATCGGCATAGCGCGCCACAAACCCCAGCCGCGCCGCCACCAGCGCCAGCACCGGCAGCAGCCAGGCGTGCGGTGCGATGGCTATATCCCGCTTGCGCGCCCAGCGCACCAGCACCAGATCGGCCAGCGCCCAGGCCACCAGCAGGATCAGCAAGCCCCAGGGCAAGGCGAAGGGGCCGATTTGGAGGCTAGCGGGCATGCATGTTCTTTCTTCTCAGACAAAGGAAAAAGGTGCAGCGGAAGGGGTCCGCGGCACCCTGGGTTCAGGGTCTGAGGGCGTGGGGTAGCGTTGGTTCCTGATGGGGTTGGGGATGCTGCTCTGGAAAGCCTTGCTAACCGATAGGCCAACTCAAAGGGACTGTAGGCATCGCTCTTTCTCACAGTCAGCAATGTACTTTCCAGAACAACTGTAGCCTGAAGCTTGCTCTTTGCGCGCCCAAATGTCACCCTCTCGCCAGCTATAGTTGATCCGGTGCAAGCTCTGCAGCAGAGCTTCACGAGATTTTATACTTGGTTTTGAACAGCGAAGTGATCGCAAAATAAGACTGCACGCCACTTGCAAGAGTGGGTCAGTTTTCTGGATATCATACATTGCCCATTTTGCCTCGCAGTTTCTGGAAAACTAAGCTAGTCGATGACAGCACGGGTGTCTAACAAGCACATAATTTAAACTACCGTACAACGAGTTTAAAAATCAACCGAGATTAAACAGTGACAAAAATCATCTCCCTCTATAACAACAAGGGCGGGGTTGCCAAAACAACCACAATCTTCAATCTAGCTGTATATCTGGCGAAGGTCAAATCCAAGAAGGTACTTCTAAGGAAGGTCTGCAAAACCCCGTTCGTCGAAGCTGACAGCTTGACCAGCGCGGCCTG
>NZ_JBMDII010000057.1:0-24782 GCF_057808605.1 Comamonas sp. FG99 | reverse complement strand
GCGGCGCTGGCCTGCGGGGCCGGCGCGGCGGCCGGCGCACCCGCCGCGGGCTGCGTGGCGGTGGCCGGGCTGGCGGCGCTGGCGGACTTCTGCTGCTCGGAGGGGGCTGTGCTGCACGCGGTCAGTGCCGCGATGGCCAGGACGCTGAGCGTCCATTTGATAGGGATGTGCACCGGTATCTCCTTTCGTTGTGCCAAGCCGTGCAGGGCATGGACAAGCGCAGTGTATATCCGGGCGCGGGGCTATTTCACCCTTTGCTTCTCCAGCTTGCGCGCCAGCGTGCGGCGGTGCATGCCCAGGCGCCGGGCGGTCTCGGAGATGTTGAAGCCGGTGGCGGCCAGGGTTTCGTGGATCTTCTCCCACTCCAGCGTCTTGATCGAGGTGGTGCTGGTGCCCAGCTCCACGTCGGGCGTGCCTTCGGAGCGGCTGAAGGCGGCCTCGATGTCGTCGGTGTTCGAGGGCTTGGCCAGGTAGTGGCAGGCGCCGAGCTTGATCGCCTCGACCGCGGTGGCGATGCTGGCATAGCCGGTCAGCACCACGATCAGCGCCTCGGGGTTGAGCTGGTGCAGCATCTGCACGCAATTGAGGCCCGAGGCGTTGCCGGCGAGCTTGAGGTCCATCACCGCGTACTGCGGGCGGTGCTGGCGCAGCAGCGCCTCGACTTCCTCGGCGCTGCTGGCGTGCAGCACGCGGTAGCCGCGCCGCTCGAAGGAGCGCTGCAGCGCGCGCGCGAAGGCGGCGTCGTCCTCGACGAGCAGGAGCAGGCGTTCGGGTGTCTCAGTCATCGGGCGTATCTTCCAGTGCGATCGAGGACAGCGGCAGCGTGATGCGCACCTCGGCGCCGCCGCTGTCGCGGTTGCGGGCCTGCACGCTGCCGCCCAGCGAACGGGCCACGTTCATCACCAGGAACAGGCCCAGGCCGCCGCCGGGGCGGCCCTTGGTCGACTGGTAGGGCTTGCCCAGGTTGTCCAGGATCTGCGGCGCAAAGCCCGGGCCACGGTCCGATACCTGCAGCACCAGCGCGTCGCCCTGGTTCTCGATCAGCAGCTGGACCTCGGCTGGCGAGGCCTCCAGCGCATTGTCCAGCACATTGAAAATCATCTGCTTGAGCGAGGTATCCGAGATGATGGGCAGGTCGCTCTCCAGGTGCTTGAGGTAGATGAAGCGCGCCGGCTGGCGGTGGCCGCGCCACTGCTGGGCGGCCTTGTCCATGAAGGTGATCAGCGTGGTGCTCTCGGGCGCATCGCCGCGGGTCTCGCCCGCGGACAGCAGCACGCCGGTGACTATGGATTTGCAGCGCAGCACCTGGTGCTGCATCTCCTGCAACTCCTGCAGCAGCTCGCCGTCCTGCGCGATCAGCGGCAGGCGCTGCCAGTCGCCGAGGATGACCGAGACGGTGGCCAGCGGCGTGCCCAGCTCGTGCGCGGCGCCGCTGGCCAGCAGGCCCATGCGCACGATGTGTTCTTCTTCGGCGGCGCGCTGGCGCAGCTGGGCCAGGCGCTGGTCGCGCCGCTGCAGGTTGGCCATGATGCGGTTGATGAAGGCCACCAGCAAGACGGCGTTGAGCGCGAAGCTGATCAGGAGTCCGATCAGGTACAGCCGCGAGATGCTGCCCTGCTGGTGCTGCGGCAGCGCCAGCGGCTGGTGGGCGAAGGCCAGCACGGTGGCGCAGGCGCTGCTGACCGCCACGATGGCCCAGGCAAAGCCGGGCCGCAGCAAAATGGCGCCCAGCGTGACCTGCAGCAGGTACAGGCCGATGAAGGGGTTGCCCGCGCCGCCGCTCAGGTACAGCTGGAAGGTGAGGGCGCCCACGTCCACCAGCAGCGCGACGAACAGGTCGAGCGCGGTGACATCGTGCTGGCGCCAGCGCAGCCAGCCGATGTTGGCGGCGTTGAAGGCGATGAGCGCCGCCACGATGAGCAGCATGGGCTGCAGCGGCAGCGCGATGTCCAGCCCATAGTGCACCAGCGCAATGGTGATCACCTGCCCCACCACCGCCAGCCAGCGCAGCTGCACGAGCAGCCGCATGTTGCGGCGGTCGGTGGTGTGGGTGACGCTGAACGGGGAGTCGGATGTGAAGGGCACGCGGCGATCTTAAGGCTGCAGGATGCAGAAAAAACGATAGCTGTCTGCGCTTTCTGTATGTGAATTTCAGATGTTTTTGTATCTGAAATATAGGCAGAGCAAGCGCTATGTGCTATCTTTTTTTATTCCATGGCGCGCCACCAGCCAGGCGGCGCCCACCACCATCGCGGCCAGCCCGTACCAGGTGAGGGCGTAGACCAGGTGGTTGTTGTGAAAGCGCACCACGGTCATGCCGGGGCGCGGCATCTGCGCGGCGCTGGCGCCGGGCAGGGCCGGGGCTTGCGCGGGAATGCCGGCGTCGATGAAGAACGGCGCGGCCGCGCCCAGGCCATTGGCCTGCGCGATGGCCGCCACGTCGCGCGAGTACCAGCGCTGCTGCGCCGGCTCGTTGTGGCGCAAAAAGCCGCCGCGCGGCTCGGAGATGCGCAGCAGGCCGCTCACGCCCACCGGGCCGGCCGGCGTGTGGCTGGCCACGTAGGCCGGCTCGCTCCAGGCGGCGCGCTGGCTGTCCGGGATGAAGCCGCGGTTGACCAGCACCTGGCCGCCTTCTCCGTCTTGCCCCAGCTGCAGCGGCGTCATCACCCAGAAGCCGCTGCCCAGCTCGGTGGCGGCCTGGGCCAGCACCGTCTTGGCGGCCAGCCACTGGCCCCGGGCCTGCACCGCCTGGTATTCGAGGGCGGCGGGGTCCAGCCGCGCCCACTCGGGCTGCGGCGGCAGCGCCACGGGGCTGGCATGCACGCGCTGCTGCACGCGCTCGATCAGAGCCAGCTTCCACGACAGGCGTTTGAGCTGCCAGGTGCCCAGCGCGACGAAGCCAAAGAATAAGGCGATGCCTGCCAGCGCAAGCATCGCCTTCAGAAACGGGGACCGCCGCGGGCGGCGGTCCGCATCCGTTGCCGCCGCCACCGCTCAGTGGTGCGCGCCGTGCTGCGCACCCTCGACGGCGGCGGGCAGCAGGTGCTGGTGGTGCGGCATCATGTTGGTGTTCATGTGGTACATGACCCAGAGCGTGCCCGAGATCACGATGAACACGAAGATCACGGTGAAGATGGTGGACAGCATGGTCCAGCCGCCCTCGACCTTGCCGTTCATGTGCAGGAAGAACACCATGTGCACCAGGATCTGCACCACCGCGAAGCCCGAGATCACCAGCACCGTGGTGGTGCGGTTCTCGAACACGTCGCCCATCACCACCGCGAAGGGGATGGCGGTGAGAATGATCGACAGGAAGAAGCCGATCATGTAGCCGGAGAAGGTGCTGTGCGGGCCGTCATCGTGGCCGTGGTGGTCGTCATGGCCGTGGTGGCTGTCGTGCGCCGCGTGATTGTGTTGTGCGCTCATTTACAGCACTCCCATCAGGTATACGAAGGTGAAGACGCCGATCCAGACCACGTCCAGGAAGTGCCAGAACATGGACAGGCACATCAGGCGGCGGTTGTTCTCGCGGGTCAGGCCGTGCATGCCGATCTGGATCAGCAGCACGGTGAGCCAGATCAGGCCGAAGGTGACGTGCAGGCCGTGCGTGCCCACCAGCGTGAAGAACGACGACAGGAAGGCGCTGCGGCCCGGGCCTGCGCCCTCGTGGATCAGGTGATGGAACTCGTACAGCTCCAGGCCCAGGAAGCCCAGGCCGAACAGCGCGGTGATCACCAGCCAGGCCATGGTGCCCTTGACCGAGCCCTTTTGCTTCATCAGCATCGCGAAGCCGAAGGTGATGGACGAGAACAGCAGCAGCGCGGTGTTCATCGCCACCAGCGGCAGGTCGAACAGCTCGGCGCCGCTCGGGCCGCCGGCATAGTTGCGGCCCAGCACGCCGTAGGTGGCGAACAGCACGGCGAAGATGAGGCAGTCGCTCATCAGGTAGAGCCAGAAGCCCAGCGCGGTGCCGTTCTCGGGGTGCGGTTCTTCCTTCAGGAAATAGTCGCGCGCGCCGGGCGCGCCCGCAGGGTATTGCATGGTGGTCGTATCAGACATTGCGTGCCAGGAGTTGGGTGCGGGCTTCTTCCGTTGCGGCCACTTCGGCTGCCTGGATGTAGTAGTCGCGCTTGTAGTTGAAGGTGTGGATGATGGCGCTGAGCACGATCGCGGCGAACGACGCGACCACCAGCCACCAGACCTGCCAGATCATGGCGAAGCCGAACACCATCGCGAGCATCGAGATCACGAAGCCGGCCGCGGTGTTCTTGGGCATGTGGATGTCCGAGAAGCCGCCGAGCCTGCGCGCGAAGCCGTGCTTCTTCATGTCCCACCAGGCATCGCTGTCATGCACGTTGGGCGTGAAGGCGAAGTTGTAGTTGGGCGGCGGCGAGGAGGTGGCCCACTCCAGCGTGCGCCCGCCCCAGGGGTCGCCCGTGTGGTCGGCCAGCTGCTTGCGGTCCTTGATGCTCACGGCCAGCTGCACGAAGAAGGCGGCGATGCCCACGGCGATCAGCGCGCCGCCGAAGGCCGCGATGATGAACCAGATCTGCAGCGAGGCATCCTCGTAGTGGTTGATGCGGCGGGTCACGCCCATCAGGCCCAGGATGTACAGCGGCGTGAAGGCCACCCAGAAGCCCACCAGCCAGAACCAGAACGACACCTTGCCCCAGAACTCGTTGAGGCGAAAGCCAAAGGCCTTGGGGAACCAGTAGTTGATCGCGGCGAACACGGCAAACACCACGCCGCCGATGATCACGTTGTGGAAGTGCGCGATCAGGAACAGCGAGTTGTGCAGCACGAAGTCGGCCGGAGGCACGGCCAGCAGCACGCCGGTCAGGCCGCCGATCACGAAGGTGAACATGAAGCCCATGGTCCACAGCATCGGCACGTCGAACTTGATGCGGCCGCGGTACATGGTGAACAGCCAGTTGAACACCTTGGCGCCCGTCGGGATCGAGATGATCATCGTCGTGATGCCGAAGAAGGAGTTCACGCTGGCGCCCGAGCCCATGGTGAAGAAGTGGTGCAGCCACACCAGGTACGACAGGATGGTGATACACACGGTGGCGTAGACCATCGAGGTGTAGCCGAACAGGCGCTTGCGGCTGAAGGTGGAGACCACCTCGGAGAACACGCCGAACGCGGGCAGCACCAGGATGTAGACCTCGGGGTGGCCCCAGATCCAGATCAGGTTCACGTACAGCATGGCGTTGCCGCCCAGGTCGTTGGTGAAGAAGTGCGTGCCCAGGAAGCGGTCCAGCGACAGCAGCACCAGCGCGGCGGTCAGCATCGGGAAGGTGGCGACGATCAGCGCGTTGGTGCACAGCGAGGTCCAGGTGAAGACGGGCATCTTCATCAGGTTCATGCCGGGCGCGCGCATCTTGATGATGGTCACGATCAGGTTGATGCCCGACAGCGTCGTGCCCACCCCCGCGACCTGCAGCGCCCAGATGTAGTAGTCCAAGCCCACGCTCGGGTCGTTGAAGCCCAGGCCCGACAGCGCCAGCCAGCCGTAGGTGGAGAACTCGCCCAGGAACAGCGAGAGCATCACCAGCACGGCGCCGCTGGTGGTCATCCAGAAGCTGAAGTTGTTGAGGAACGGGAAGGCCACGTCGCGCGCGCCGATCTGCAGCGGCACCACGTAGTTCATCAGCCCGGTCACGAAGGGCATGGCCACGAAGAAGATCATGATCACGCCGTGGGCGGTGAAGATCTGGTCGTAGTGGTGCGGCGGCAGGTAGCCCATGTTCTCGCCCGCGGCGATGGCCTGCTGCGCGCGCATCATCACGGCGTCGGAGAAGCCGCGCAGGAACATGACCAGGCCGAGGATCATGTACATGATGCCGATCTTCTTGTGGTCGATCGAGCAGATCCAGTCCTTCCACAGCGGGCCCCAGAGGCGGAACTTGGTGATCCCGGCCACCACGACCAGGCCGCCGAGCACCACGGCGATGAAGGTCCACAGCACGATGGGCTCATGCGCCATCGGGATGGAATCCCAGGTGATCCGCCCGAGCAGCGGATCGTTGTTGAAATTGGAAACGGCAGACATAGAGTGGGTATCCGGTTACTGGGCGACGATGCTCTGGCCTTCGCCAGCGGACAGGGTGGGCGTGGTCTCAAGGGCAATGCGCGTGGCATCGCGCACGGTGCAGACATCGTCCGAGGGCAGGTTCAGCCGCGACTGCTTGCTCTCGGCGCGGGCCTTGATGTTGGCCAGCGCATCCTTGGCCATCATGTCGTCCATGCACATCTGGCCTTCCTCGACGCAGCGGTTGAGCACCGCGTGGTAGAGATCCTTGTCCACCGACTTGAACAGGCGCACCGGATCGCGCTCGCTGGGCTTGGCCAGCTGCTGGTAGGCGCTGCGGGTCAGCTCGCCGCCCTCGGCCTTGGTCTTTTGCACCCACTGGGCGAAGTCGGCATCGGACAGTCCGTGGAACTTGAAGGTCATGCCGGCGAAGCCCGCGCCGCTGTAGTGCGAGCCCTTGCCCTCGAACACGCCGGGGCGGTTGATGATGCCGTTCAGGCGCGTCTCCATGCCGGGCATCGCGTAGATCATGCCGGCGAAGTCGGGAACGTAGAAGGCGTTCATCGTGGTGGTGGAGGTCAGCTTGAACTCGACCGGGCGGTCCACCGGCGCGGCCACCTCGTTGATGGTGGCGATGCCTTGCTCGGGGTAGATGAACAGCCACTTCCAGTCCAGCGCCACTGCCTCGACCACCAGCGGCTTGGTGCCTTCGGGCAGCGGGCGGCTGGCGTCGATGCGGTCCAGCGGACGGTAGGGGTCAAGTTTGTGCGTATAGATCCAGGTCAAGGCGCCGAGGGCGATGATGATCAACAATGGCACCGACCAGATGATCAGCTCCAGCGAGGTGGAGTGGTGCCAATCGGGGTCGTAGTCGGCGCTGTTGTTGGATTCGCGGTACTTCCAGGCGAACAGCCAGGTCAGCAGGATGACCGGGACGATGATGATCAGCATCAGCAGCGTTGCCACCACCACCAGGCGGCCCGACTGCGCGGCCACGTCGCCGGCGGGGTTGAGCACCACCAGGTTGCAGCCGCTGAGGCTGGCGGCCACCAGGGCGGCAATGAGCCAGGACGGCCCTCGGAGTTTCTTGAAGTTAGACATGCGCGAAGCGCCAGGAGGCGCGATTAGGTAGAAACGTGGATTGCAAAATACCGCCAAATGTAAATGCTTGAGGCAGGCCTGTCGATTGGACATTTTGTCCTACGTCCCGCGTGTGAAAACCCTGCCAGGCTCCTGGGTGGGTACCATGATGACGGGCCTTCACTGCTTGAGTTAGGAGCATTTGCATGAGCAATCTGAGTTACGCAGCAGCCCCGGCGGGGGAAATCCGAGGCCCGGCGGGGCACTCTGGCGACCACGATGAGGAGGTCACCCCGAGCGAGATCGCCGTGGGCGTGATTATCGGCCGTTCTTCGGAGTATTTCGATTTTTTCGTGTTCGGCATCGCTGCGGTTCTGGTCTTCCCGGCCGTCTTCTTCCCGAACTTCTCCAAGCTCAACGGCACCCTGCTGTCCTTCGGCATCTTCTCGCTGGCCTTCATCGCGCGGCCCATAGGCACCGCGATCTCCATGGCCATCCAGCGGCGCTGGGGGCGCGCCACCAAGCTGACCACCGCGCTGTTCCTGCTGGGCAGCTGCACCGTGGGCATGGCCTTTTTGCCCAGCTATGACACGCTGGGCCGCACCGCGATCGCGCTGCTGGCGCTGTTTCGCTTTGGTCAGGGCCTGGCGCTGGGCGGCTCCTGGGATGGGCTGCCGTCGCTGCTGGCCATGAGCGCGCCCGAGGGCCGGCGCGGCTGGTACTCGATGATGGGCCAGCTTGGCGCGCCGCTGGGCTTCGTGCTGGCGGCCGGGCTGTTCGCCTACCTCTACGGCTCGTTGTCCGAGGAGGAATTTCTGAGCTTCGGCTGGCGCTATCCGTTCTTCGTGGCCTTCGCCGTCAACGTGGTGGCGCTGTTCGCGCGCCTGCAGCTGGTGATGGGGCAGACCTACTCGAAGCTGATGGAAGAGCGCGAGCTGGTGCCGGTGGGCGTTGCCAAGCTGATCGACGAGGAGGGCAGCAACGTGGCGCTGGGCGCGTTCGCGGCGCTGGCGAGCTTTGCGCTGTTCCACCTGGTCACCGTGTTCCCGCTGTCGTGGATCGTGATGTTCTCCGACCAGCCGGTGGTCGAGGTGCTGAGCGTGCAGATCGTCGGCGCCTGCTGCGCCGCGGTGGCCATCGCCGCTTCGGGCTGGCTTGCCGACCGCTTCGGGCGCCGCAACACGCTGGGCGCGATGGCGGTGCTGATCGGCCTGTTCAGCCTGGCCACGCCGATGCTGCTGTCTGGCGGCACCGCGGGCAACAACGTGTTCCTGATCCTGGGCTTCATCCTGCTGGGCTTGTCCTACGGCCAGTCGTCCGGCACGGTTACCGCCAACTTCTCGCGCGTCTACCGCTATACCGGCGCGGCGCTGTCCACCGACATGGCCTGGCTGATCGGCGCGGCCTTCGCGCCGGTGGTGGCGCTGGGCCTGTCGGCCAAGTTCGGCCTGATCGCCGTGAGTGCCTACCTGCTGTCGGGCGTGGTGTGCACGCTGGCGGCCCTGGCCATCAACCGCGCGCTGGAAGGCCGCGAATCCAGCGCATGAGTTCGGTTCTGGTTTGGGGCCGCCGCCGCTATTGAAGCGCACGGCGGGAGAAGCCGGTTTGAGCCGGCCTCCCGTGGCCCCTGACTCGAAAAGGCCGCCAATTCGTTGGCGGCCTTCTTTATTGCACAAGCAATCCGCGTGCCGGGGGTAAAGATGAGCGCGGGTAGCTTATTCAGCTGCGCGGCGATGCGGGCCGCGTGCTATAGAACTGCATAGCAAACTCCTGCACCTCCTTGCGGTGCTGGTTGAGCACCGACTTCTTCATCTTGCCCACCACGTGCATCTCGCAGGGCTTGCAGTCGAAGCGCAGCGTGAGCTTTTCCTTGCCGTTGATCAGCTGCAGCGGCTCGGCCTTGATCGTGCCCTTGACGCCGATCACGCCCTTGGCCTGCTTGGGGCACAGGCTCATCGAAAAGCGCACGCAGTGCTTGGTGATCATCAGTGAGACTTCGCCTTCCTCCTCCTTGCTCTCGTAGGCCGCGTCGATCACCTTGACGCCGTGCTTCACATAGAAATCGTGCGCCTTGTGGTTGTAGACGTTGGCCAGGTAGGTCAGCGTGTCTTCGGGGAAAGGCGCGGGCGGCTCGACCGGCGTGGCGCGCGGCAGGCGTACGAAGCCCTTGGCGCGGGCTGCTTCCAGCGCGGCCACGGCATCGCGGCGCAGCTGGTTGAGCGCCGAGGCAGGCACGAACCAGGGCTGTGAGAGATGCAGGCTGATGTCATTGGCCGCGAACACGGTGGCGCCAAAGCGGCCCAGCTGCTCGCGCAGCGTGGCCTCGGCGCGTGCCGCGTCGGTGGCGCCCTGGTGTTCCTGCGCGATGGCTGCGCTGGCCGTGAAACCGTCCTCGTCGGTCAGCGTCAGCGCAAAGCCGTCGGCGGTTTCCTTGAGTTCGGCCCACAGGCCGATGCGGCGGTCGCTGGACTTCTTGTCCAGCGTGCGCACCCAGGCCATGTCGCGGTTGCGGTTGACTTCCAGGCCCTTGCGCAGGTCCTTGAAGCCGGCAATCGGATCCTTGGGGAACAGGCGCCACAGCGATTTCTTCGCATCCATCGACTCGGCGCGGTTGATCTGCATGCCCACCAGTTCCTTTTGCAGGTCGTAGTAGCACAGGCCGTCGCCGTTGTGCAGTTCGGTGTCGCGGCTCGACGCCTCGATCTCCACGAAGTTCTCGCCCACCTTGGTCACCCAGCCGATGGCGCGGCCCGGCGTCTTGGGCGTGTCGAAGGCGCCGATGTCCTGCTGGCGGCCGTTGACGAAGTAGTCGGTGAACTCGCGGTTGAAGTTCTGGTCGGGGTCGGGCTCAAAGGTAAAGCTGGTGCGGCCCGACGACGAGCGCGCCAGCGGGGCGTCGGAGAATTCGCGTGAAACTTCACGTTCTTCGATGATCTCGTCCAGCAGCTTGCGGTAGTGGGCCGTGATGTTCTTCACATAGCCCATGTCCTTGTAGCGGCCCTCGATCTTGAAGCTGCGCACGCCGGCGCCGATCAGGGCGCGCAGGTTGTCGCTCTGGTTGTTGTCCTTCATGGACAGCACGTGCTTTTCGTGGGCGATGATGCGGCCGTTCGCATCCAGCACCTCGTAGGGCAGGCGGCAGGCCTGGTTGCAGTCGCCGCGGTTGGCGCTGCGGCCCGTGTGGGCGTGGGTGATGTAGCACTGGCCCGAATAGGCCACGCACAGCGCGCCGTGCACGAAGAACTCGATGGTGGTGCGCGCCGGGTCGGTGGCGGCGCGCACGGCGGCGATCTGGGAAAGTTGAAGCTCGCGCGCCACGACGATCTGCGACAGGCCCGCATCCTGCAGGAAGCGCGCCTTCTCGGGCGTGCGGATGTCGGTCTGGGTGCTGGCATGCAGCTGGATGGGCGGCAGGTCCAGCTCCAGCAGGCCCATGTCCTGGATGATCAGCGCATCGGCGCCGGCCTCGTAGACCTGCCAGGCCATCTGGCGCGCGGCCTCCAGTTCGTCGTCGCGCAGGATGGTGTTGAGCGTGATGAAGATGCGGCTGCCGAAGCGGTGCGCATGCGTGATCAGCCGCTCAAGGTCGCGGATGTCGTTGCCCGCCGTGGCGCGCGCGCCAAAGGCCGGGCCGCCGATGTAGACCGCATCCGCGCCGTGGTTGACGGCCTCGATGCCGATGTCGGCATTGCGCGCGGGAGAGAGCAGTTCGAGCTGGTGGGGCAGGAGAGACATGGGGCGGGATTATCCCTAGTTCGCGCGGTGCCGGTGGTGGGGCGCCGCACGCCGGAGCGCCGCATGCGGGCTCTGGCTGCTGGGATGTTTTCAAGTAATTGATTTGCCTGCATTTTACCTGGCGGCCACATGGCGGCCCAGGCCTGGCAGCGAAGCTGGCGGCAGGAGCCAGGCCCGGTTTGGCCGGCATTGATGCCGGCGCCGCATCAATGCGCGCTAAAAAATGCAGCGATGCGCCGGGCGTTGGCGATACGCTGAGCAATTGACCTGTGAGCGCCCCATGACCGAAGCTGTGCCATCCCCCACCATGTACCTGCCGCGCCAGTTCGCGAGCCAGGATCTGCGGCATGCGCTCACCATCATGCGCCAGCATCCGCTGGCCAGCCTGACCGCGGTCGATGCGCAGGGCTTTCCATTCGTCTCGTACCTTCCACTGCATGCCGAGCACCATGAGGCCGAGGGGGCGCTGACGCTCTGGGGCCATTGCTCGCGCGGCAACCCGCACTGGAAGCTGCTGCAGCAGTCGCCCCAGGCGCTGGTGGCCTTTCGCGGCGCGCAGGCCTACCTGTCGCCCAGCGTCTACCCCGATCTGGAGCGCGTGCCCAGCTGGAACTATGTGGCGCTGCATTGCCGGGTGCAGGTGGAGCTGATCCAGGAGCCCGAGGACAAGGACCGCCTGCTCAAGTGCCTGATAGGCGACCACGAGCCCGCCTATGCCGAGCAGTGGCGCGGGCTGGATGCCGATTTCACCCGCAAGCTGCTGGGCGGCGTGGTGGGGCTGCGCATGCAGGTGCTGCAGTGGGAGTGCAAGCTCAAGCTGAACCAGCACCGGCCCGAGTCCTTCGCCGCCATGCGCGCCGCCTACGAGGCCCATGCCGAGCTGGGTGACGACGATGCACGCGAGCTGCTGCAGTGGATGGACCGCCTGGGCATGCACCAGGCGGCCGAGGAGCCGGCGCGCTGAGGGAACCTGGGCGCGTGCCGCCCCAAGGCAAAAAGCGCCCCCTCGGGGGGCAGCGGCCACACGCAGTGGGCAAGCGTGGGGGCCTTATTTCCCCCAGCTGTCCTTCAGCCCCGTCACCCGGTTGAACACCGGTTTGCCGGGCTGGTGGTCCTTGCGGTCGGCCACGAAGTAACCGTGGCGCTCGAACTGGAACCTGTCGTCCGGCCGGGCGGCGGCCAGCGATGGCTCCACATAGGCGGTGACGGTCTTGAGGCTGTCGGGGTTGAGCAGCGCCAGGAAGTCCTTGCCGCCGGCATCGGGCTGGGCGTCGGTGAACAAACGGTCATACAGGCGCACTTCGGCGGCCAGGCCGTCGGCCACGCCCACCCAGGTGATGGCGGCCTTGACCTTGACCGCATCGGCGCCGGGCGTGCCGCTCTTGGTGTCGGGCACCACGCTGGCCAGCACCTTGGTCACCTTGCCCTCGGCATCCTTTTCGCAGCCGGTGCACTCGATGACATAGCCGCCCTTGAGGCGCACCTTGTTGCCGGGGAACAGGCGCTTGTAGCCCTTGGGCGGCACCTCGGCGAAGTCCTCGCGCTCGATCCAGACCTCGCGGCCCAGCGTGAAGCGGCGCACCGGGGGCTCCTGGCCTTCGGCGGCATGGGGCAGGGCGGGCAGCTCGCAGGCTTCCAGGTGGTCGGCGCTGCCGAATACCTCGGCCCAGTTGCTCAGCTCGAGCCGCAACGGGTCGAGCACCGCCATCGCGCGGTGGGCCTTGTTCTCCAGGTCTTCGCGCAGGCAGCCTTCGAGCGTGCTGTAGTCGATCCAGCTGTAGTCCTTGGTGACGCCGATGCGCTCGCAAAACAGCTGGATGCTCTCGGGCGTGTAGCCGCGCCGGCGCAGGCCGACCACGGTGGGCATGCGCGGGTCGTCCCAGCCGCTGACGATGCCGCTGTCCACCAGGTGCTTGAGCTTGCGCTTGCTGGTGATCACATAGGTCAGGTTCAGGCGCGAGAATTCGTACTGGCGCGGCTGCGGCGCGGCGATCAGGCCACCTTCGCGCAGGTGGTCCAGCAGCCAGTCGTAGAAGGGGCGCTGGTCTTCGAACTCCAGCGTGCAGATGCTGTGGGTGATGTGCTCCAGCGCATCCTCGATCGGATGGGCGAAGGTGTACATCGGGTAGATGCACCACTGGTTGCCGGTGTTGTGGTGCTCGGCGTGGCGCACGCGGTAGATGGCCGGGTCGCGCAGGTTGATGTTGGGCGAGGCCATGTCGATCCTGGCGCGCAGCACCGCGCCGCCGTCGGGCAGCTTGCCGTCCTTCATGTCGGCGAAGCGCTGCAGGTTCTCGGCCACCGGGCGGTCGCGGAAGGGGCTGTTCACGCCGGGGCGGCCGAAGTCGCCGCGGTTGGCCTTCATGTCCTCGGCCGACTGCTCGTCCACATAGGCCAGGCCCTGCTCGATCAGGTAGACCGCGCAGCGGTGCATGAAGTCGAAATAGTTGCTGGCGTAGTACAGGTTGGCATGGCCGTCGGCATCCTTCCAGTCGAAGCCCAGCCAGTGCACCGCGTCGATGATCGCGTCCACGTACTCCTGGTCTTCCTTCTCGGGGTTGGTGTCGTCGAAGCGCAGGTGGCAGGTGCCGCCGAAGTCGCGCGCCAGGCCGAAGTTCAGGCAGATCGACTTGGCATGGCCTACGTGCAGGTAGCCGTTGGGCTCGGGCGGGAAGCGGGTGCGGATGCGCGCCGCATCGACCGGGCCCTGCTCGTGGTGGACGGCGTCGCCGGGGCTGCCGCCCCAATGGCGCTGGGCATAGCTGCCTTGCTCCAGGTCGGATTCGATGATCTGGCGCAGGAAGTTGCTGGATCTGGCGGCCTCTGCAGGCTCGGCGGCAGGCTGTTGGGCCGGGTGTTTGTTCGGGTGCTTGTTCGCGTCGGAGCTCATGGCCGCTATTGTAGGTTCGCCCGCGGCGGTTACCGCTGGACACGGAATTCGGGCCTTGGATACCATTGTTTTGCAAAACAATGCCAACCTGCGGGCGGGTAGGCGCGTTAGAGTTGCAGCAAGGTTGTCCAGTAAGGAGATGGCGAGCGTGGCTTGCCGTCCCGGTCCGCGAAAGGGGATGAATATGAATATCAACGCACGCTCTGTCGCCGCCAAGGCCATGGCCACCGGCCTTCTGGCGGGCCTGGCCCTGGTGTCGGGCGCCGCCCATGCCAGCCGGGTGTCCTGGTCGGTGGGTGTCAATGTGGCGCCGGTGGCCGTTGGCGTGGGCAGCGGCTACTATCCCGCCCCGGTCTATGCGCCGGCGCCGGTGTATGCGCCCGCTCCGGTCTATGTGGCGCCGCGGCCCGTGTATGTCGCCCCGCCGCCGCCGGTGATGTACCGCCCGGTGCCGGTATACCGCCCCGCGCCGGTGTACTACGGCCCGCCTCCGGGCTACTACCGCCACCACCATCGCCACTGGCGGTAACGCGGCAGCGCCCGCGCAGGCAAACGCATTCCACACGCACTCCAAGCCCGGCCGCTGCCGGGCTTTTTGCTGGGTTTTTCCAGGTTTTTGCTGGGCTTGTCGCCCGCATGCGCGCAGCCGTTGCGGTGCAACCGGATAATGCCGCTTTCGAGCGGAGAGATTTGCCCCCATGAAGACCGTTTTTGTTCTCAATGGCCCGAACCTGAACCTGCTTGGCCTGCGCGAGCCGGGCATCTACGGCGCCAGCACGCTGCGCGACGTGGAGCAGCTGTGTGAGCAGGCCGCGCAGCGCAACGGCTTTGCGCTGCGCTTTCACCAGAGCAACCACGAAGGCGCGCTGATCGACTGGCTGCACGAGGCCGGCGCGCTGCGCCGCGAGGGCCGGCTGGCTGGCGTGGTGCTGAATGCCGCCGCCTATACGCATACCAGCGTGGCGCTGATGGATGCGATCAAGGGGGCGGACCTGCCGGTGATCGAGCTGCATATCTCCAACGTGCATGCCCGCGAGGCCTTCCGCCACCATTCCTATATAGCGCCGGTGGCCCGCGCGGTGATCTGCGGCCTGGGCGTGCAGGGCTATGGCCTGGCCATCGACGCGGTGGCGCAGTGCCTGCAGCATGATTAATTTCCGCGCCGCGGCGCCGCTCGACCTTGAGGCGCTGCGCCAGCAGCTGCCGGCCCGCTGGCAGGCACTGCAGTCCAGCGCCCGGCGCGCCGCCACGCCCTGCGGCGACGGCGAGCTGGCCTGGCATTGCTGGGGCCCGCCGCAGGCGGGGCAGCCCCCGCTGGTGCTGCTGCATGGCGGCAGCGGCAGCTGGTCGCACTGGATCGCCAATATTGCGGCGCTGGTGGAGCAGGGCTACCAGGTCTGGGCGGCCGATTTGCCGGGCTTTGGCGATTCGGCGCTGTCGCCCGATGGCTGCGACGCAGCCACCATGGTCGAGCCGCTGTATGCCGGCATGCGCGCGCTCGGCCTGCTGGGCTGCCAGTTGGCGGGTTTTTCGTTCGGCGGCCTGTCGTCGGCCTTGCTGGCGGCGGCGCATCCCGATGCGGCCAGGCAACTGGTGCTGGTCGGTGCACCGTCCATGGGCGTGGTGGCGCAGCGCCAGTACACGCTCAAGGGCTGGCGGCATCTGCCGCGGGAGATGCAGCGCGGCGTGCACCGGCACAATCTGGCGGCGCTGATGCTGCACGACAGCACCCGCATCGATGAAGCCACACTCGCACTGCACGAGTACAACGTGCTGCGCGATCGCATGCCGCGCCGCCGCGCGGCCCCGTCGGATACCCTGGCGCAGGCGCTGCCCCACTTGCGCTGCCCGGTGGCCGTGGTCTATGGCGAGCACGACGCGCTCTACCGCGGCCATATGGCGCAGCTGCGGGCGGCCTACGAGGCAGCGCTGCCGCAGCTGCAGGATTTCGTGCTGGTGCCCGGCGCCGGCCACTGGGTGCAGTATGAGCAGCCCGAGGCTTTCAACCGCGTATTGCTGCGCCTGCTGGCGTAGCTAGCGCCGAAGGCCGCCCCAGGCCTGTTCCACCAGCTGCTGCACCGGCGCGGGCGCCCAGGGCCGGTTTGGGGCGGGGTGGATGGCGATCCACCACAGCACGATGGAGGCAAGGGCCAGGCCATACACCACCAGGCCCTTGCGCGCCTTGCGCCGCTGCCACAGCATGGCGATGCACAGCAGGCCGCCGCCCACCCACGCGCCCAGCAGCAGGGCGCGGGCTGGCGCCGACGACACCGAGCCGGCCAGCTGGAACCAGAGCGCGCTCGCGCCCCACAGCAGCCCCGCCAGCATCAGCAGCGCGGCGATCAGCCTAAGCAACCCCAATAGCCATCTCATGGAATATTCCCTCCGATTGTTTTCACTCTGTGGCGCATCGGGCGCGAGCATAGCCCAAGTTGGGCGCATGCTTGTCAATGGCCGTGCCGTGAATGCGGGACAATGGCCCATCCGCCATGGTCAGGCCACGCTCAGCTGAGCCTCGGCCGGTGCGCTGGTATTTGCCCGTATTGATGGCGATCAAAACTTACATTAATCTATTATTTTTTCTTTGGTGCATTCCATGAGCCTGCCTTCCACTCTGCCTTTTGCCTCCCGCTTGAACAACGTCGAAACCTCGGCCATCCGCGAGCTTTTCAAGCTGCTGGGCAAGCCGGGCATCATCAGTTTTGCCGGCGGTTTCCCGGATGCGGCGATGTTCGACGTGGAGGGCATCCAGCAGGCCGCGGACGCCGCGCTCCAGCAGGAGCCGGGCGGCGCGCTGCAGTATGGCGCGACCGAAGGCTACCAGCCGTTTCGCGAGCAGATCGCCGCGCTGATGGCGGGCAAGGGCGTGCAGGATCTGGCTCCCGAGCAGCTGACCGTCACCACCGGCAGCCAGCAGGCGCTGGACCTGCTGGGCAAGACCATGATCTCGCCCGGCGACAAGGTGATCGTCGAGGGCCCGACCTTCTTGGCCACCATCCAGTGCTTCCGCCTCTATGGCGCCGAGCTGATCAGCGCGCCCATCGACGAGCACGGCGTCAAGACCGACGAGCTGGAGCAGTTGATCGCCGAGCACAAGCCCAAGCTGGTGTACCTGATCCCCACCTTTGGCAACCCGAGCGGCGCGATGCTGTCGCTGGAGCGCCGCAGGCAGGTGCTGGAGATGGCGGTGCGCCACCAGACCCTGATCGTCGAGGACGATCCGTATGGCGACCTGTACTTCGGCGCTGCGCCGCCGCCCAGCCTGCTGGCGCTGTCGGCGCAGGTGCCGGGCAGCCGCGACTGGCTGGCGCACTGCGGCAGCATGAGCAAGGTGCTCAGCCCCGGC
The DNA here is from genome assembly GCF_057808605.1 of Comamonas sp. FG99. Taxonomy (NCBI): domain Bacteria; kingdom Pseudomonadati; phylum Pseudomonadota; class Betaproteobacteria; order Burkholderiales; family Comamonadaceae; genus Comamonas; species Comamonas sp. FG99. The sequence goes on along the minus strand of NZ_JBMDII010000057.1, from coordinate 7,697 downwards.
CTGCGCCTGGGCTGGCTGATCGCGCCGCCCGAGCTGCTGGCCAAGTGCGTGATGTGCAAGCAGTTCAGCGACGCCCATACCAGCACCTTCAGCCAGGCCACGGCCGCGCAGTACCTCAAGGCCGGCCGCATGCCGGCCACGCTGGCGCGCGTGCGCCAGACCTATGGCGAGCGCAGCCGCGCCATGGGCGATGCGCTGCGCCGCGAGCTGGGCGATGCGGTGCGTTTCGTGCAGCCGCAGGGCGGCATGTTCTTCTGGGTGCAGCTCACCGGCGCCAACGGCAAATGCGCCGACGGCGATGTCTTCGCCAAGCGCGCCATCGAGAAGAACGTGGCCTTCGTGCCGGGCGCGCCGTTCTTCTGCAGCAACCCCGACCGCTCGACGCTGCGCCTGTCGTTCGCGACCAGCGACAGCGCGAAGATCGAAGAGGGCATCGCCCGCATGGCGCAGGCGCTGTGAGGGCGGACGAAGCCTTGCGCGAGCGGCTGGAGGCGCTGGAGATCAAGGCGGCCTATGCCGACGATCTGCTGGAGGAGCTGAACCTCACCGTGTTCCGCCAGCAGCAGCAGATCGAGCTGCTGCAGGAGCAGCTGAGGCAATTGCGCCAGCAGTTGCCCGCCGATGCGGGTGGTGCCGCGGCGCGCAGCCTGCGTGACGAGTTGCCGCCGCACTATTGACTATATTGAGTACTGGCTACTGCCGTAGCCGCTCTGTGGCCGCGCGCATCACGCAGTCGGTCAGGCGCTGCAGGCCGGGCTGGGCCATGCGGGTGTGCACCCAGTACAGCGGCACGTCCAGTTCGGCATGCGGCAAGAGCGCCACCAACCGGGCTTCGCGCAATTCCTGCTCCACCAGGCTGACCGGGTGCATGCCCCAGCCTATGCCGGCCTGGCTGGCGCCGAGGAAGGCGCTGACGGACGGCAGCCAGTGCGCTGGCGGCGTGCGCCGCGAGGCCAGGCCCTGGGCCTGCAGCCACTGCTCCTGCAGGCGGTCCTTGCGGTCGTAGATCAGCATGGGCGCGCGGGCCATGGCCTCGGGCGTGGGGCCCTGCGGCAGGTGCCGCGCCACGAAGCCGGGGCTGGCGGCGGCCACGTAGGCCATGCTGCCCAGCGGCCAGGTGTTGCAGCCGGCGATGGGGCTGGCGCTGGCGGTCACCGCCGCCATCACCTCGCCCTGGCGGATGCGTTGGGCCGTGTGGTTCTGGTCGTCGATGCCGATGTCCAGCAGCTCGTTGCCGCCGCCGCTGAACTCGGCCATGGCCTGCATGAACCAGGTCGAGAGCGAATCCGCATTCACCGCCAGCTTGAGGGTGGGTGCCGGCGCCTGCCCATCGGCCGCCAGCTCCGGATGGCTGCGGCGCAGCTCGTTTTCCAGCAGGCTGACCTGCTCCAGGTGCAGGCACAGGCGCCGGCCCAGTTCGGTGCCCACGCAGGGCTGGCCGCGCAGCACCAGGATCTGCCCCATGCGCTCTTCCAGCTGCTTGACGCGCTGCGACACCGCCGAGGCGGTGATGTGCAGCTTGCGCGCGGCGCGTTCGAAGCTGCCTTCGCGGATCACCGCGTTCAGCGCGGCCAGGCCAAGGTAGTCGAGCATGAAGAAATTCTTAATATGGTTTAGATAGTTTAATTTTACTAATCTTGCGCCGCGCCGCACAATCCGCCGCCATGTGGAACAACATCACTGCTTCGTGGCTGGCGGGCTTTGGCATCTGCCTGTCGCTCATCGTCTCGATAGGCGCGCAGAACCTGTACGTGCTGCGCCAGGCGGTCGATGGCCGGCATGTGCGCGCCTGCGTGGCCTGGTGCGTGGCCAGCGATGCGCTGCTCATGGGCGCGGGCGTGGCCGGCATGGCCCAGGTGCTGGGCGGGCGCCCGCAGCTGGCCTACTGGCTGACGCTGGGCGGCGCCATCTTTTTGCTGGGCTACGGCTTGCTGGCTCTCTGGCGCATGGTGGCGTCTTCCGCTGCGCAGGTGCAGCCCGAGGCGCAGGCGCATGGGGCCGGGGACAGGGCGCTCCAGCGCGCGTCGCGCAGCCTGCTGGGCGTGCTGGGGGCATTGATGGCGCTCACGCTGCTGAACCCGCATGTCTACCTGGATACGGTGGTGCTGGTGGGCTCCATCGGGGCGCGCCAGCAGGGGCCGCTGAAATGGATCTTCGTGCTGGGCGCGGCCAGCGCCAGCCTGAGCTGGTTCGTGCTGCTGGCCTGGGCCGGGCGGCGCATGCAAAAGCTGTTTGCCCGGCCCCTGGCCTGGCGCGTGATGGATGGGCTGACCGCGGTGATGATGCTGGCGCTGGCCTGGTGGGTGTGGGGCGGCCTGCAGGCGCTGGGCGCATAGCGGCCTGAAATACTGGCCGCCAATGTGCGCTGATGGCCGCAGATGGCCGCCGGGCATGGCCACACGGCCTATGATCGCGGCCATGTCGAATTCCCTCGTGCGGCGCGTGCTGCCGTCATTGGCCGTGCTGGGCTCGGTCGTCTCGCTGTGCCTGGGCACCAGCTTTGCCAAGCATCTGTTTCCCATCGTCGGGGCGCAGGGCACCACCGCGCTGCGCGTGGGCTTTTCGGCGCTGCTGCTGTTGGCCATCTGGCGGCCCTGGCGCTTTGGGCCCAGCCGGGCCAACCTCGGGCAGATTGCCTGCTTCGGCGTGGCGCTGGGGTTGATGAACCTGCTGTTCTACATGGCGATCAAGCGGCTGCCGTTCGGGGTGACGGTGGCGATCGAGTTCGTCGGACCGCTGTCGGTGGCGGTATGGACTTCGCGCCGCTGGCTGGACTTCGTCTGGCTGGGGCTGGCGGTGCTGGGGCTGTTCCTGCTCTTGATCCTGCCGCTGTTCGGTGCCGGCCTCGGGCTGCTCGATCCGCTGGGCATCGCGCTGGCGCTGGCCGCGGCCGCCTGCTGGGCGGCCTATATCGTGCTGGGCAAGCGCGCCGGGCAGATGCACGGCGGCATGGTGGTGTCGCTGGGGCTGCTGTCGGCCGCGCTGGTGGTGGTGCCCTTCGGCGTGGCCGAGGCGGGGGCGAAGCTGTTGTTGCCCGAGATGCTGTTTTATGGCGTGGCGGTGGCGGCGGTGTCGAGCGCAGTGCCGTATTCGCTGGAGATGTTCGCGCTCAAGCGCCTGTCGCACGGCGCTTTCTCGACCATGCTGGCCACCGAGCCGGCGGTGGCTGCCATCATGGGCATGCTGGTGTTGGGCGAGCAGCTGACGCTGGTGCAGTGGACGGCCATCGCCATCATCATGGCGGCGGCCATGGGCAGCGCGCTGACTGCGCAATCGCAAAAATAATAGCTGCTTGCGTAAGGTATATAAGCGATTCAGATATAAAAGTATTTGAATCGCTTGAGGGGAGCGCGCTAGCAGCTATGTTTTTTTAGGTCTCGTCGGCCCATTCCACCCGCGCGCCCAGGCTCTGCAGGTTTTCCACGAAGTGCGGATGGGCGCGGCGGATGGGCGTGGCGTTGCGGATCTCGGAGCGGCCCTCGATGCTGGCCGCCACCATGAACAGGGCTATCGCCACGCGGATGATGTAGGGGCTCTCGACCACGGCCGGCGTCAGTGGATTGCCGCCCAGCGTGACGATGCGGTGCGGGTCCGACGAGAACACGTGGGCGCCGAATTTGGAGAGCTCGCCGGTCCAGCCCAGCGCGCCGTCGTAGACCTTGTTCCAGAACATCGCGTTGCCCTGGGCGCGCACGCCCAGCGCGATGAAGATCGGCAGCAGGTCGACCGGGAAGTAGGGCCAGGGTGCGGCCTCGACCTTGGTCAGCACATTGCTGGTGAAGGGCGTCTCCACCTTCAGCGGGCCGCTGCGCAGCGCGCGCGACCAGCCGTCCTTGTGCTCGATGTGCACGCCGAACTTGGCGAAGGTGCGGTCGATCAGCGGAAAGTTGTCGGGCTTGCGGTTGCGCACCTCGATGTCGCCATTGGTGATGGCGCCCAGCGCGAGGAAGGTGGTGATCTCGTGGAAGTCTTCCTCGAAGTGGAATTCGCCACCGCCGAGCTGGCGCTGGCCATGCACCGTGAGGCGCGAGGTGCCGATGCCATCGATCTTGGCGCCCAGCATCACCATGAAGCGGCAGAACTCCTGCACATGCGGCTCACAGGCGGCATTGGTCAGCACCGAGGTGCCCTCGGCGGTGGCGGCGCAGAGCACGAAATTCTCGGTGGTGGTGACCGAGGCGTAGTCCAGCCAGTGCTGGTTGCTGGTCATCGCGCCGCTGGTGCGGATGATGAGCGAGCCCTCGCCGCGCTCCACCGTGCCGCCGAAGCGGCGAAAGACATCGATGTGCGGGTCGATCTCGCGCACGCCCAGCGTGCAGCCCTTGACGTTGTCCTCCAGCCGCGCCACGCCAAAGCGCGCCAGCAGCGGCGGCACCAGCATGATGGACGAGCGCATCTCCTCGGGCAGGTGGTGCTTGCACTCGTCGAAGTGCGTGGCGTGGTGGTGCAGGCGCAGCACGCCGCTGGCGTAGTCCATCTGCACCTCGCTGCCCAGCTGCGCGAAGATGGCCAGGATCTTGCGCACGTCGGTGATGTCGGGAATGCCGTGCAGCGTGAGGGGTTCGTCGGTCAGCAGCGTGGCGCACAGCACGGGCAGGACGGCGTTCTTGTTCGACGAGGGGTTGATGCGGCCGTGAAGGGGCGTGCCGCCGTGCACGATCAGTTTGGACATGGAGAGAGACGATTCGCTAACAGCAAGGAATGGCGCATGGTACAGGAGCGCCCAAGCAAAAAGGCACTGCTGTACAGTGCCTTTTGTAAACAGGGGTCAATAGGGCCCCCACGCTTGCTCACTGCGTGTAGCCGCTGCCCCCCAAGGGGGGCGCTTTTTGCCTTGGGGCGGCCCGGCGGCAAAAAAGGCCCGGCTTGCGCTAGCGGCTGCAGTGTGGTTCAAAAAGCCGGAACGACCGCGCCCTTGTACTTCTCCAGGATGAACTTCTTCACATCGTCGCTGCGCAGCGCCTTGGTGAGCTTGGCGATGGCCGGATCGTTCACGCGGTCGGTGCGGGAGACGACGATATTGGTGTAGGGCGAATCGGCGCCTTCGATGAACAGCGCATCCTTGGTCGGGTTCAGCTTGGCCTCGATCGCGTAGTTGGTATTGATCAGCGCCAGGTCCACATCGGCCAGCGCGCGCGGCAGCAGCGGCGCTTCCAGCTCCTTGAACTTGAGCTTCCTGGGGTTCTTCGCCACGTCCAGCGGGGTGGGAGTCAGGCTCTTGGGATCCTTGAGCTCGATCAGGCCCTGCTTGGCCAGCAGGATCAGCGCGCGCCCGCCGTTCGACGGATCGTTGGGGATGGCCACGGTGGCGCCGTCCTTCAGCTCCTTGATGTTCTTGATCTTGCTCGAATAGGCGCCAAAGGGCTCGACATGGATCTTCCCGTTGGCCACGACCGCCAGCGTGGTCTTGTGGTCCTTGTTGAAGCTGTCGAGGTAGGGCTGGTGCTGGAAGAAGTTGGCGTCCAACTGCTTGTCCTGCACCGCGATGTTGGGCTGCACGTAGTCGGAGAACTCGCGCACCTGCAGGTCCACGCCCTCGGCCTTGAGCTTGGGCTTGACGAAGTTCAGCAGTTCGGCATGGGGCACGGCCGTGGCGCCGACCTTGAGCACCACGTCGGCCGCATGGGCGGCGAGGGCGAACGAGGCGATGGCCAGGGCGGAAAGCGTTTTCTTGAACATGGCGTTGATCGATGCTTGTCGGTAATTCAGGTGGGCTGGAGTCTAGCGCCGATTGGCCCTGCTGGAAAAGAACTAAAAGCAATTTCCATATAAGGAGTGGAGTATTTATAGCCAACGGTTATTTGGAGATGGCTTGGGTTCTATTTTTTGGTGAATATGCGAAATCGGGAATGGATCAAGCTGGATCTGTGCTCGTATTGCGATATCAACAGAAAAATTAATGGCCTGCCGCAATGGCGGGTTTGATTGCCAATATCCCATATCTTACCGTCGCGCGTGAATGTGCAGCTCCATGCGTTCGATATTGGGGTGGCAGTCTGATCTTGGTATATCTGTACTATTTACAGAATTTAACAATTACTCGACCATGGTCTGGCGGATTTGTTTTGCGCCGCGATGGCCTTGCAAGCAAGGCACCAATGTTGGCAATAGGAGAGAAACAAGGGAAAACCATTGGATTGAGGCGCATATCCATGGATGGTGCGAAAGAAAACCAGGTCAATCCCACATTTTTTGAAAGAACCAGGGGGCTGTGATGAAGAAAATAATGAGTATGGGCAGGCATGCATCCGCATGGCTGCTGGGATTGGCTGGGGCATTTGCCATGGCTCCAGCCGCGCAGGCGGCGGCGGATATTGAATTGTGCCTGACCATCGATTCGTCCGGCTCCATCAGCTCAACCCAGTGGCAGACCCAGGTCGATGCCTACCGGCAGACGCTGCTGGACCCAAGCATCGTGCCGCAGGATGGCTCCATTGCGGTTTCCCTCGTGCCTTTCTCGGGCAGCGCGTCGGTTGCCTTGCCCATGACCGCAATCACGCCCACTTCCACCGGCACGGGCGGCTCCCTGAGGGTGGCGCTGGACGGTCTATACAGCAACCGCCCCTACAACGGCAGCACGGCCATCGGCGATGGGATAGCCACTTGCGCCGCCAGCTTCGATGCCAACAATCCCAGCGCAAAAAGAATTATCGATGCCAGTACCGATGGCTATAACAATACCGGCCAGGACCCGGTGGCCGCGGCCAATAGCGCGGTGACCAACAACCATGTGAATGCCATCAATTTCATCGGCATCGGTAGTGGCATCGATATCAACGAATTGAATTCACTGGCCCGGCCGCAGCCGGCCAAGCAGGTGGGCGACGGCGATGGCTTTGTGACCACGGCCTCGGACTGGACTGGGTTCAAGACCGCGCTGATTGCAAAGATCAAGGCGGAGCTGAACCCCGCCCTGGACGTAACCAAGACGGTGACGGAAGGAACCATCAGTGCGCCGACAACGCTGCACTACCAGATCACGGTCAAGAACCTGGGCAATTTGACCCTGACCAACGTCAAGGCGAGCGACACCATGCCCGATGGTTCGGTGGTGCTGCTGAGCGCACCATCCGGCGACACCAACAACGACGGCAAGCTGGATCCAACTGAAACCTGGGTCTATGCCGCCACCTATGCGGCCACCAACGCGAATGTTATTGCGGGCGCCGACCTGGTGAACAAGGTCGATGTGTCGAGCGACCAGGTAAGCGCGCCGCAAAAGCAGGCGGTCACGAAGATCGTCTCGAATATCTCGATCACCAAGACACTGGCGGGAGACTTGCCGGCCGGCGGCGTACCGGGCGACTATGCCTTCACGCTCACCTGCAATGGGACAGGCTATTCCGGCGCCGTGACGCTGGGCAGCGGGCAAACCACCAATTCCGCCACGGTGCAAGTGCCTGCTGGCGCCAGCTGCACCGCCCTGGTGGAAACCAACCGGCCGAATGCGCCTGCCAACTACACCTGGCAGGACCCTCCGGCCATAGCGCTTCCGGCGCAGGGCGCACCAGGCAATATCACCAACACGCTGGTGCGCAACCTGGTCGATGTGACGATCACCAAGACGGTGACTGGCGCACCTTCGGGTGGGGCACCGGGCAGCTATGGCTTCACGCTCACCTGCGACACCGGCAGCTATTCTGGCAGCGTCACACTGGCCGGCACGGCGACCAGCGGCAGCGCCACGGTGAAGGTGC
>NZ_JBMDII010000056.1:0-28256 GCF_057808605.1 Comamonas sp. FG99 | reverse complement strand
GCGGGCCGCGGCCCGCGTATTCGCCGGGATGGCCGGGCATGCCGGCGTCGGCCGGCTCCCAGGAGGGGGGCGCGTCGTCGGCGGCCCAGGGCGGCGCCTCCGCCAGCGGGGCGCCGGGCCGGGCGGGCGCGCTACGTGCATGGGGGCCAGGGGCGGCGTGGTGGGCCTGCGGCTGGCGCAGCAGCTCCTGCTGCGTGGCCTGTTGCCAGATGGTGTCCAGCTCGCTGGCGGGCAGCTGCGCGGCCTGGGCGAAATCGGCCAGCAGCTGGCGCTTGAGCGCGCCTTCGGGCAGCAGGTTCCACAGCGGCCTGGCGTTGCTGCTCATGTGGGCGCGGCCCTCGGCCTGGCCCAGGTCGCAGCCTTCGGCGGCGGCTTCGAGCAGAAAGCGCGACAGCGGCATGGCGCTGCCCACGTGGCGGGCAAAGGCATCGGCGCCGTGCTCGCGGATGAAGCTGTCGGGGTCGTGCTCGGCCGGCAGGAACAGGAACTTGATGCTGCGCGTGTCGCTGGCATAGGGCAGGGCGCCTTCCAGCGCCTTGCGCGCCGCGCGCCGGCCGGCGGCGTCGCCGTCGAAGCTGAAGACCACGGTGTCGGTGAAGCGGAACAGCTTGTGCACATGCTCGCTGGTGCAGGCGGTGCCCAGCGTGGCGACTGCGTTCGGAAAGCCCAGCTGCGCCAGCGCCACCACGTCCATATAGCCTTCGGTGACCAGCGCATAGCCCGCGTCGCGGATGCTGGTGCGCGCTTCGAACAGGCCGTAGAGCTCGCGGCCCTTGTGGAACACCGGGGTTTCGGGCGAGTTGAGGTACTTGGGCTTTTCGTCGCCCAGCACCCGTCCGCCAAAGCCTATGCATTCCCCCTTCACGTTGCGGATGGGGAACATCACCCGGTCGCGGAAGCGGTCGTAGCGCTTGCCCTCGCCGTCGTCCGACTCGATCACCAGGCCCGACTCGGTGAGCAGCGGGTTGTCGTATTCGGCGAACACGCTGGCCAGCGCGCGCCAGCCCTCGGGGGCATAGCCCAGGCCGTAGCGCTTGGCGATCTGGCCCGAGACGCCGCGGCCCTTCAGGTAGTCGATCGCGCGGCGCGACTGCGCCAGCTGCCGGCGGTAGGCATCGCCGGCTTTTTCCAGCACCTCGCTCAGCGTGGCCTGCTGCTTGCGCTGCGCGGCGGCGCGCTCGCGCTGCTGGGGCGAGATGTTGTCGTCCTCCGGCACCTGCATGCCGGTCTGCTGCGCCAGCTCCTGCACCGCCTCGCGAAAGCCCAGCCCCGCATGGTCCATCAGGAAGCCGATGGCATTGCCGTTCTTGCCGCAGCCGAAGCAGTGGAAGAACTGCTTGGACGGGCTGACGCTGAAGGACGGCGATTTCTCGCCATGGAAGGGGCACAGCCCCATGAAGTTGGCGCCGCTCTTCTTGAGTTGCACATAGCGGCCCACCACGTCGACCACGTCGACGCGGGACAGCAGCTCCTGGATGAACGACTGGGGAATGGACACCGCGCTATTGTGACGGATGCGGCGCCAGCTCAACTATTCAAAAATGATAGCTCGCAACGCTTGATGGGTATATGCAGGCGTGCATTTACATCAATATTTGCCGGTCCGCCGGCTCGAATTGCCCCAGTTGTGGCACAGTGCGCGCAGGAGGCTTCATGACCCACATGTACGACGCGCAGCTGGATCGCAATCCGGCCAACCACGAGCCGCTCACGCCGCTGGCCTTCATCCGCCGCGCGGCCGAAGTCTATCCGCAGCGCACCGCCATCATCTATGGCGAGCTGCGCCAGACCTGGCTGCAGACCTACGAGCGCGCCCGGCGCCTGGCCAGCGCGCTGAGCCAGCGCGGCATCGGCCAGAACGATACGGTGGCGGTGATGCTGCCCAACACCCCGCCGATGGTGGAGGCGCATTTCGGCGTGCCGATGGCCGGCGCGGTGCTCAATGCGCTCAACACCCGGCTCGATGCGGAGACCATCGCCTTCATGCTCGACCACGGCGAGGCCAAGGCGCTGATCGTGGACCCGGAGTTCTCCGGCGTGGTGGCCCGGGCGCTGCAGCTGCGCCAGGCGCAGACGCCGCTGCTGCTGATCGATGTGGAGGACGCGCTCTACGGCCTGGCCGAAAAGCGCCTGGGCGAGACGAGCTACGAGGAGTTCCTGCTCGAAGGCGACCCGCAGTACGCCTGGCGCATGCCGGCCGACGAATGGAGCGCGATCGCGCTCAACTACACCAGCGGCACCACCGGCAATCCCAAGGGCGTGGTCTACCACCATCGCGGCGCGGCCATCAATGCGATCAGCAACGTGCTGGAGTGGGACCTGCCCAAGTTCGCGGTCTACCTGTGGACGCTGCCCATGTTCCACTGCAACGGCTGGTGCTTCCCGTGGACGGTGGCGGCGCGCGCGGGCGTCAACGTCTGCCTGCGGCGGGTCGAGGCGCGGGCCATCTTCGATGCCTTCAGGCAGCACGGCGTGACCCACTACTGCGGCGCGCCGATCGTGCACGGCATGCTGGTGAATGCGCCCGATGAGCTCAAGGCCGGCGTGCCCGGCGGCGTGAAGGCCATGGTGGCGGGCGCCGCTCCGCCGGCCTCGATGATCGAGGGCATGGAGCGGCTGGGCATAGACCTGACGCATGTCTACGGCCTGACCGAGGTCTACGGCCCGGTCACCGTCTGCGCCAAGCACGAGGACTGGGCGCAGCTGGACGTGGGCGAGCGCGCCCGCCTCAACGCGCGCCAGGGCGTGCGCTACCACCTGCAGGCCGATGCGCGCGTGCTCGATGCCGAGACCATGGCGCCCGTGCCTTGGGACGGCGAGACCATGGGCGAGATCATGCTGCGCGGCAATATCGCGATGAAGGGCTACCTGAAGAACCCGGCGGCCACCGACGAGGCCTTCCGCGGCGGCTGGTTCCACACCGGCGACCTGGCGGTGCAGTATCCGGACGGCTACATCAAGATCAAGGACCGCAGCAAGGACATCATCATCTCGGGCGGCGAGAACATCTCGTCGATCGAGGTGGAGGACGTGCTCTACCGCCACCCCGACGTGCTGGCCGCGGCCGTGGTGGCCAAGCCCGATCCCAAATGGGGCGAGACGCCCTGCGCCTTCGTCGAGCTCAAGCCCGGCTCCGCCGCCACCGCGCAGGACATCGTGGCCCACTGCAAGCGGCACCTGGCCGGCTTCAAGGTGCCGCGCGCGGTGGTGTTCGGCGAGCTGCCCAAGACCAGCACCGGCAAGATCCAGAAGTTCGAGCTGCGCAAGCAGGCGGGCTCCGCGGCGGCGATCGACGTCTGACAAGAACCAAGGAGGCAGTTGTTTATGCAAGCATGGCAAAAGGTATGGAGCGTGGGCGCGGTGGCGGCGGCGCTGGGGCTGGCGGGCGCGCCGGCGCAGGCCGAGGTCTACGTCAAGGAGAGCCTGATCAAGGCCAGCAAGGATAAGGCGGGCGGCGGCACGGGCGTGCTGGTGGGCGAATATGCCTTCACCCGCGACAAGGCCGGCAAGGACCAGGCGATCAAGGAGATCAGTTGGCTCACGCTCAAGCCCGGCGACTCGATCGGCTACCACCAGCACACCACCAACGAAGACACCTACATCATCGTCTCGGGCACCGGCATCTTCAAGGACAAGGACGGCCGGGACCTGCCGGTGAAAGCGGGCGATGTGACCATCGTGCGCAAGAACGAATCGCATGGCCTCACCGCCACCGGCAGCGAGCCGCTGGTGTTCGTCGACGTGATCGCCGAGCAGTAGCTGCAGGGCGGCGGCGGGCTGGCGAGCGGGCGGCTACAGCATCACCGGCCCGGCCTCGCGGTCTGCCACGGCGAAGCTGGCCTGGGTGTGGATGCCGCTGCGCGCATCCAGCGGATCGTCGAGCGCGCGCAGCCGCGTGGTCCACTGCTGCGGCGTGATGTCGCACAGCCCGTAGCCGCGCTCCTCGCAGCGCGCGAACAGCACCTGGGGGTTGCGGCGCACGATCGCGTCCACCTTGGCCTGCGTGGTGCCCGAGTGCGAGGTGATCGAGGTGCCGCAGAACTCGCTGGCCAGCACCGGCGTGTCCTCGCCGATGGCGCCCGAGGCATCGGGCGCATGGATGCGGCAGACATAGTTCTGGTGGATGTCGCCGCCCAGCAGCACGGTATTGCGCGGCGCCTGCTGCTGCAGTGCCTGCAGCAGGCGGCTGCGCGCCGCCGGGTAGCCGTCCCAGCTGTCGGTGGCCGTGCGGCCATTGGGATAGCGGCGCGGCGCGAACAGGGTCTGCTGGCACAGCACGTTCCAGCGCAGCTCGGGGTTGCGGGCGGCGCTGTTGTCGCGCAACCGGTCGCCGAGCCAGCGCTCCTGCTCCAGGCCCAGGAAGCTGCGCGTGTCCCATGCCAGCTCGGGGCATTCGGCCGGCATCACGGAGCCGGTGCTTTTCCTGCCGGCGCTGCGGCAGGCCTGGATGTCGCGGTACTGGCGCGCATCCAGCACCAGCAGGTCGGCCAGCCGGCCCCAGGGCAGGCGCCGGTACACCTGCGGCGCGGCCAGGCCGCGCGCCAGCGTGCCCGCGCGCAGCGGCATATTCTCGTAGAAGGCCTGCCAGGCCGCGAGCCGCTTGCGCAGGAATGCATCGCGGTCGCCCACCCCGGCGCTGCCGGCGTAGTCGTTCTCCACCTCATGGTCGTCCCAGGTCACGATCCAGGGGCAGTGGGCATGCATGGCCTGCAGCTGGGCATCGCTCTTGTGCAGCGCATAGCGGTCGCGATAGTCCTGCAGCGTGAGCGGGTAGGGCAGGGGCTGGGTGCGGGCCAGGCCGTCGAGCTTGCGGGGCGTGGCGTATTCGTAGATGTAGTCGCCCAGAAAGAGCACCAGTTCGGGGTCTTCGTGCAGCGCATGCCGCCAGGCGGCATAGAAGCCGTGCTCCCAGCGCTGGCACGAGGCGAACACCAGCCGCAGCCGCTTCGGCTGGCCGCCGGGCGCCGGCGCGGTGCAGCTGCGGCCGGTCGTGCTGGCCTCGCCATCCGCCAGAAAGCGGTAGTGGTACCAGCGCCCGGGCGGCAGGCCGTGCACTTCCACATGCACGCTGTGGCCCCAGCCCGGCTCGGCCAGCGTCTCGCCGCGCTGCACGATCTGGCGGAACTGCGCGTCGTGGGCCAGCTCCCAGCGCACCGGCTGCGGGCCCAGCAGGGGGCGGCGCGGGCTGGGCATCAACCGGGTCCACAGCACCATGCCGTCGGGCGCCGGGTCGCCGCTGGCCACGCCCAGCCCGAACAGCTGCTCGGTCACCGGCCAGGGCGTGGCTGGCAGGGGCTGGGCAAAACCGCCAGGGGATGCCAGCGTGGCAGCCGCGCCGCCGGCCCACCGCAGCCATTGGCGGCGGTGCACAAGCCAGGATTGCCAGGAGTCGGATTGCATGGCGCTACATGGTACGCCCGTGGTACGCCGATGGCACGCCGATATGGGGCCGGGCAAGATGTAAGCGTCGGTGTTTCCGCCCCTTGCGGCGGGCGGCGAGCAAGGCCGCCGGGCCGGCGATGGCTTACCATAGCCTGCTGCTTTGGAAATGGTGGTGCGGGAGCGACAGCCGCGCCATGCCTGTCGCAAAGCCCCCCTACAATGCGGGCAAACCGTCCCTCCCTTCATGAAGATACTTCTCAGTAACGACGATGGCTACCAGGCCCCCGGCATCGTGGCGCTGTACGAGGCGCTCCAGGCGGTGGCCGACGTGGAGGTTGTGGCGCCCGAGCACAACAACAGCGCCAAGTCGAATGCGCTGACGCTGAATGCGCCGCTGTATGTGCACCAGGCGGCCAACGGGTTTCGCTATGTCAACGGCACGCCGGCGGACTGCGTGCACATCGCGCTCACCGGCCTGCTGGGCTACCGGCCCGACCTGGTGGTCTCGGGCATCAACAACGGCGCCAACATGGGGGACGACACCATTTACTCGGGTACCGTGGGCGCGGCGATGGAAGGCTATCTGTTCGGCGTGCCGGCGATCGCTTTCTCGCAGATCGACAAGGGCTGGGCCGAGATCGGATCGGCCGCGCAGTATGCCGGCACGCTGGTGCGCCAGTTCGCGCAGGGCGGGCTGGTGGGGCGGGGGGACGCAGCGCCCTGGCTGCTGAACGTGAACATTCCCAATCTGCCGCTGGCGCAGATCAAGCCGTTCAAGCTGTGCCGGCTGGGGCGCCGGCATGCGGCCGAGAAGGTCATCACCCAGACCAGCCCGCGCGGCGACACCATGTACTGGATCGGCAATGCCGGGGGCGTGAAGGACGATGCCGAGGGCACGGATTTCCATGCGACCGCGCAGGGCCATGTCTCCGTCACCCCGCTCAAGGTCGATCTGACCGACCACCAGAACCTGGCCTACTGGAGCCAGACCGCGGCGCGGCTGCGCCAGGTGGAAGCACAGGAGGCCGGGCCGTGAGCGTGCGCAAGCCGGGCTTTCCCGCCCAGGGCGCGTTGCCGCCCAGCATGCGCGCGGCCTCGTCCGCGGTGCACCGTGAATGGACGCGCGTGCCGGTCGAGCTGGCGCCGGTGCCGATGGCGATCAAGACCACGGTCGGCGCGGCCGGCCAGGTCGATTTGTCGGCGATGCGCCAGCGCATGGTGCAGCGCCTGGCGGCCGCGGGCGTCGAGCATGTGCGCGTGCTGCAGGCCATGAACTCGGTGAATCGCCACCATTTCGTCGACAGCGCGCTGGGCAACCAGGCCTACGAGGACACCAGCCTGCCGATTGGACTGGGGCAGACGATCTCCAAGCCCAGCATCGTGGCGCGCATGTGCGAGCTGCTGCTCGACTCGCCCGCCGGCAAGGCCGGGCTGGGCCGCATCCTCGAAGTGGGTACCGGCTGCGGCTACCAGGCGGCGGTGCTGAGCCTGCTGGCCAAGGAGGTGTACACCATCGAGCGCCTTCGCGCGTTGCACGAAAAGGCCCGGGTGAACTTGAGGCCGCTGCGGCTGTCGAATGTGCACCTGATCCTGGGCGACGGCATGCAGGGCTTTGCGCAGGGCGCACCCTATGCGGGCATCATTGCCGCCGCCGGCGGCGATGCGATCCCCCAGGCATGGTGTGAACAATTGTCGATCGGCGGCCGTCTGGTGGCGCCGGTGCTGGGTCCCCACAGGCGGCAGGTGCTGGTGGTGGTGGACCGTACGGCACAGGGCCTGCAGCAGACGGTGCTGGAGCAGGTGCATTTTGTGCCTCTAAAATCAGGGGTTGGCTGAAAAGGATGAGTTGTATGTTGGATTTGCGAGGTCTCGTAACCTGGGGTTCTGGTGTGGTGGTGGCAGCGGTGCTTGCCGGCTGTGGCAGCACCTCACTCAACCAGGCTCCGGTGGAAGACCGAGGTTCGTCCGTGGGAGCGGCGGGCGGCACGCCCGCGGCCACCACGCCGCCGAAAGTGGACCCGGCGACGCTGCCCGGCGCCGAGAATGCGGGCAAGCCTGGCTACTATTCGGTCAAGCCCGGCGAGACGCTGATGCGCATCGCCGCGGAGCATGGCCAGAACTGGCGCGACATCGCCCGCTGGAGCAACCTGGAGAACCCGAATGTGATCGAGGTGGGCCAGGTGCTGCGGGTGGTGCCGCCGGCAGGGTCGGCACCGGCTGCCGCCACGCCGGTGGCGCCAGCGGTGGTGGGCTCGGCCGCCAGCAGCAGCGCCGCGCCCAGCACGCCGGCACCCAGCGCGCCTGAAACCCCGGCCATGGCCTCGGACAATATCGGTTTCATCTGGCCTGCGTCCGGCAGCCTGATCGCCGGTTTCGACGAGTCGCGCAACAAGGGCCTGGACATTGCCGGCAAGGCCGGCGATCCGGTGATCGCCGCAGCCGACGGCCGGGTGATCTACGCCGGTGCGGGCCTGCGCGGCTACGGCAACCTGATTCTCATCAAGCACAACAACACCTTCCTGTCGGCCTATGCCCACAACCAGACCCTGCTGGTCAAGGACGACCAGGTGGTGCGCAAGGGGCAGAAGATCGCCGAGATGGGCAGCTCCGACGCCGACCGCGTGAAGCTGCACTTCGAGATCCGCCGCCAGGGCAAGCCGGTCGATCCGGCGCGCTACCTGCCGTCGCGCTGATGCCGCCATCGAGCCATGAGCCGATGCAGCCTGGCTGCATCGGCCTTGTCGTTTCTGAGGACGGCGAGGACACCCAGGCCGACCTGAGCGCCCAAGACGTCGAGACCCGGCAGGTGCTGGCCGACGCCGCGGTGCACGGGCTGCGGCTGGACAAGGCGCTGGCGCTGTGGGTGCCCGAGTTCTCGCGCAGCTACCTGCAGCAACTGCTGGAGCAGGGCGCCGTGGCGGTCAACGGCGCGCGCCGGCTCAAGGCCAGCACCAAGGTGCGGGCCGGCGACGCGGTGCTGGTGGAGCTGGTGCCCACCCAGCAGAGCCAGGCCTTCTTGCCGCAGGCCATGGCGCTCGATATCGTCTACCAGGACGAGCATCTGCTGGTGCTGAACAAGCCGGCCGGCCTGGTGGTGCACCCGGCGCCGGGCAATTGGAGCGGCACCTTGCTCAACGGCCTGCTGGCCCACGACCCGCAGGCCGCGGCGCTGCCGCGCGCCGGCATCGTGCACCGGCTCGACAAGGACACCAGCGGCCTGATGGTGGTGGCGCGCCAGCGCGCCGCCATGGACGCGCTGGTCAAGCGCATCGCCGCGCGCGAGGTGCACCGCAACTACCTGGCGCTGGCCCATGGCGCCTGGCGCGGCGCCAGCCCGCGCACGGTGGAGCTGGCCATCGGGCGCGACCCGAAGAACCGCCTGCGCATGGCGGCGGTGGATCTGAACCTGCATCCCGGCAAGCCCGCGCGCACCGATATCCGGCTGCTGGCCAATGGTGGCCAGGGCGATGCGCTCGGCTGCCTGGTGCACTGCAGCCTGCATACCGGGCGCACCCACCAGATCCGGGTGCACATGGCCGCGCTGCGCCATCCGCTGGTGGCCGACGAGCTGTATGGCGGCCCGCCGGCGGCGGGCATGCGGCGCCAGGCGCTGCATGCCACGCGGCTTGCCTTCGAGCATCCGGCGACCGGGCAGGCGCTGGACTTGCATGCGCCGCTGCCGCCGGACATGGCTGCGGCACTGCGCGAATGGGGCATCAGTTATAATTCTTGACCATTGGCCCGTGTGGGGCCGTGTGCCGGCCGCGTATCCTGCTTTTTTGCCGCGGCATCGCCTTCTTGCAAGCCCATACAGCGGCTGACCACTAGACTGAAATCCTTTGCACTGCAGCTCCGGCGCCTACGCGACCAGGGAGCGCGGTGGGATTTGAACCATGCAGACGATAGAAGCCAAAAGGGTCTTGGAAACCGCATTGATCTGCGCGTCGCAGCCTGTGACGGTGCGCGAGCTGCGCACGCTGTTTGCGGACGAGCTGGGCTCGGATACGCTCAAGCTTCTGCTGCAGGAGCTGCAGCTGGAGTGGACCCACCGGGGCGTGGAGCTGGTGCAGGTGGCCTCGGGCTGGCGCTTCCAGAGCCGGCCGGAGATGCGCGAGTTCCTGGATCGCCTGCACCCGGAGAAGCCGCCGAAGTACACGCGGGCGACGCTGGAGACGCTGGCCATCATCGCCTACCGCCAGCCGGTGACGCGCGGCGACATTGAGGATATCCGCGGCGTCACGGTCAACAGCCTGACCATCAAGCAGCTGGAGGACCGCGGCTGGGTCGAGGTGATAGGCTACCGCGAGACGGTGGGCCGCCCGGCCTTGCTGGCCACTACCCGCCAATTCCTGGACGACCTGGGCCTGCAGTCGCTGGACCAGCTGCCGGAGATGGGCGGCGAGGCCCAGCAGTCGGACATCTTCGAGACGCTGCAACTCGGTGGCAGCGCGGATGCAGAGGCAAAAAGCGCAGCTGCCGGCGCGGACGATGAAAGCGCCGCTGGCCAGAACGATGTAGACGAAGAAGTGCCGGCCGAGGCCTTGCCAGCGCAAGGCGACACACCGGCGGCCGGCCCCACCGAGACAGATAACACCACAGATCCCCTATGAACGAACAAGACATGCAGCCAGCCGCGCCGCAAGGCGCTGCGAACGCCGACACCTTCGCTGCGAAAAAAGCCGCCGAGCCCGCCAAGCGTGCGCCTGCGCGCAAGCGCGTGCGCGCCGAGGCGCCCGACGATGCCGCAGCGGCTGCCGCCGCAGCGCAGGCCGAGCCGGTGCAGCCGGCGCCGCTGGCACCGCCCGTGGCCGAGCCGCCGGCCGCTGCGCCTGCCGTGGCCGCAGCTTCCGACGAGGGTTTGGCGGGCGCCGCCGAGGCCGCGCCGCAGCCGGCGCGCAGCCGCCGCGAAGGCGAGCAGCGCGTGAGCCGCTATCCGGCGCGCGCACGGCGCTTCCGCGACCGCGACCAGGCCTCCCGTTCGCGCGATGCCGAGCCGCAGGCGGGCATGGACGGCGCGGCCGCCGAGCCGGGGATGGCGCCGCAACGCGAGCGCAGCGGGCGCCGCCCCGCCGGCAGCCAGGATGGCTATGGCTTCGAGGATGTGGTCTCCGGCGTGCTGGATGCGGCCGAGGAGCAGGATCTGGCGCTGCCGAAAAAGCGGGTGCTGCTGCCGCAGGTGGAGACGCCCAAGCTGCACAAGGTGCTGGCGCAGGCCGGCATGGGCTCGCGGCTGGAGATGGAGCAGCTGATCCTGGAGGGGCGCATCTCGGTCAACAACGAGCCCGCCCACATCGGGCAGCGCATCCAGTATGGCGACAAGATCCGCGTCAACGGCAAGCCCATCCACTTCCGCATCGATCCGCCGCCGGCGCGCGTCATCGCCTACCACAAGCCGGTGGGCGAGGTGGTCACGCATGACGATCCGCAGAACCGCCCCACGGTGTTTCGCAAGCTGCCGCGCCTGGCCCATGGCAAATGGCAGTCGATCGGCCGCCTGGACCTGAACACCGAAGGCCTGCTGCTGTTCACCAGCTCGGGCGAGCTGGCCAACAGCCTGATGCACCCGCGCTTCGGGCTGGAGCGCGAATATGCGGTGCGCGTGCTGGGTGCGCTGAGCGCCGAGGAAAAGCAGCTGCTGCTGGCCGGCGTGAACCTGGAAGACGGCGTGGCCAGCTTCGGCTCCATCGATGATGGCGGCGGCGAGGGCGCCAATTGCTGGTACCGCGTCACCATCTCCGAGGGGCGCAACCGCGAGGTGCGCCGCATGTTCGAGGCGGTGGGCCATGCGGTGAGCCGCCTGATCCGCATTCGCTACGGCGCGATGGTGCTGCCGCGCGGCCTCAAGCGCGGCGCCTGGGTGGAGCTGGACCAGCGCGACATCGAATCCCTGTCGGCGGCTGCCGGCATGAACCCGCGCGCGGCGCGCGGCCCGCAGGACAGGCGCGGCGCCGGCAAGGGCGGCAACGGCTTTGGCCGCCCGGCGCGCAATGCGGGCGGCAACGGTGGCGGCAATGGCGGCGGCCAGGGGCGCGGCGCCTCGGGTGGGCGCGCGCGCGGCGAGCCGTCGGGCGGCCAGCCCGACCCGATGAAGACCTCGCTCGGCTATATCGGCATGGACAGCCTGACGCGCCAGCGCCAGGCACAGCGCCAAGGCCAGCGCAAGGGGGGCGGCGGTGGCGGCTTTCGTCGCGGCGGCCGTTAACCCCCGGCTTCACGCCGGGTTCACCCAGGCAAAGTACAATCGAAAGTTTGCTTGATTCGCAAAAAACCACTGAAGGAAATCAAAAATGGCTATCGAACGCACCCTCTCCATCATCAAGCCCGACGCAGTCGCCAAGAATGTGATCGGCCAGATCTACGCCCGTTTTGAAGCCGCCGGCCTGAAGGTCGTGGCTGCCAAGATGGCCCACCTGTCGCGCCTGGAAGCCGAGCAGTTCTACGCCGTGCACAAGGAGCGTCCCTTCTTCAAGGACCTGGTGGACTTCATGATCTCCGGCCCGGTCATGATCCAGGCCCTGGAAGGCGAGAACGCGATCCTGAAGAACCGCGAGCTGATGGGCGCCACCGACCCCAAGAAGGCCGACAAGGGCACGATCCGCGCCGACTTCGCCGACAGCATCGATGCCAACGCAGTGCACGGCTCCGACGCCGCTGAAACCGCCGCCGTGGAAGTGGCGTTCTTCTTCCCCGGCATGAACGTCTACTCGCGTTAATCCCTTGACTCCCCATGGCGCATGCCGTGGGGACTCTGCTTTACAGGCCTAGATGACCCCCATGACCACCAACTTGCTCGATCTGGACTTGGCTGGTTTGACCGCTTTTTGCGAGCGGCTGGGGGAGAAGCGTTTCCGGGCCACGCAGCTTTTCCGCTGGATCCACCAGCGCGGCGCCTCGGACTTCGACCAGATGAGCGATCTGGCCAAGTCGCTGCGCGAAAAGCTCAGGCACGACTGCCATGTCACGGCGCTGCCGGTGGTCTCGGAGCATGTGTCTGCCGACGGCACCGTCAAATGGCTGTTCGACGTGGGCGACGGCAATGCCGTCGAAACCGTATTCATTCCCGAGTCCGACCGGGGCACGCTGTGCGTGTCTTCCCAGGCGGGCTGCGCGGTGGGCTGCCGTTTCTGCTCCACCGGCCACCAGGGCTTCAGCCGCAACCTGTCCACCGGCGAGATCATCGCCCAGCTGTGGTATGCCGAGCATGCGCTGCGCAAGCGCCTGGCCACCGAGCAGCGCGTGATCACCAACGTGGTGATGATGGGCATGGGCGAGCCGCTGCAGAACTACTCGGCGCTGGTGCCCGCGCTGCGCACCATGCTCGACGACCACGGCTATGGCCTGTCGCGGCGCCGGCTCACGGTGTCCACCTCGGGCGTGGTGCCGATGATGGACCGGCTGTCGCAGGACTGTGCGGTGGCGCTGGCGGTGTCGCTGCATGCACCGAACGATGCGCTGCGCGACGCGCTGGTGCCGCTGAACAAGAAATACCCGCTCGAAGAGCTGATGCAGGCCTGCAAGCGCTACCTGGAGTTCGCGCCGCGCGACTTCATCACCTTCGAATACTGCATGCTCGATGGCGTGAACGACCAGCCATCGCATGCCAAGGAACTGATCGCGCTGGTGCGCGCCCATGCCGGCAAGGATGGCGCCTGGTGCAAGTTCAACCTGATTCCGTTCAACCCTTTCCCGGCCTCCGGTCTGGTACGATCCCCTGCGGCGCGCGTGACCGAGTTTGCGCGCATTCTGTCCGACGCGGGCATCGTGACGACCGTGCGTAAGACGCGCGGCGATGACATCGATGCCGCATGCGGGCAACTGGCGGGCGACGTCAAGGACCGCACCCGCGCAGCCGAGCGGATGGCGCGCGCGCGCGTGATTCCGCTGGCCCAGTTGCACTGACGGCACGGAGCCAACTACCGATGAGGGGATGCAGCATGGCACGGGTATCGGGCACATACTCGCGAGCGGGGCGCGGCATGGCGCTGGCCGCCGCCGTGCTGGGCTGCTCGCTGGCCGGTTGCACGGCGCCGGCCAAGAGGGCCGATGCCAGGGCTTTCGCCGCGCCGGGCGGCGAAAGCGATGTGCAGCGCCGTGCGCGCATCCGCCTGGAGCTGGCCGCCAGTTACTACCAGGCCGGCAAGCCGGTGATCGCGCTGGAGGAAGCCAGCCAGGTGCTGGCCATCGATCCCTCGAACGGCGATGCCCACCATATGCGCGCTCTGGCCTACATGCAGCTGGCCGATGGCGAAGGCGCGGGCGCGAGCTTTCGCCGTGCGCTGCAGCTCAAGCCCGGCGATGCCGACGTGATGCACAACTATGGCTGGCTGCTGTGCCAGGAAAAGCAGTTCGATGCGGCGCAGCGGCAGTTTGGCCTGGCCCTGGCGCAGCCGCAGTACCGGCAGCAGGGCAAGACGCTGATGGCGCAGGGCCTGTGCCATGCGGCGGCGGGCCGGCCCGCGCAGGCCGAGGCGGCGCTGTCCAAATCCCATGAATACGATGCGGACAATCCGCTCGTGTCGTACCACCTGGCCAAGCTGCTGCACCAGCGCGGCGATCACCGGCAGGCGCGGCTCCATATCCGGCGCCTGAACCGCAGCGAGCTGGCCAACTCGGAGTCCTTGTACCTGGGCATCCGGGTCGAAAACGCGCTGGGCGACCGGCTGGCTGCACGGCAGCTGGCCGGCCAGCTCCAGGAGCGCTTTCCCGATTCCAGGGAATGGGCGCTATATGCAAATGGAGGCGAGTCTTGATTCAGCCCGATGGCGTTGAAAATGACGGCCGCAACGAAGCTGCGGCAGCCGATGCCGCGGCAGCGGCGGACGATGGCAATTCGGCGGGCTCGCTGCTGCGTGCCGCGCGCGAGGCCCATGGGGTGCGGCTGGCGACGCTGGCCGCCAGCCTGAAGGTGCCTGCGGCCAAGCTCGATGCGCTGGAGCGCGACGACTGGGCGGCCTTGCCCGACATCGTGTTCGCGCGCGGCCTGGCCGCGGCCGCCTGCCGTGTGCTTGGCCTGGAGGCCGCGCCCATCCTGGCCAAGCTGCCGCAGACCCGCGTGCAGTCGCTGATGGCCGCCAAGCAGCCGCTGCAGACCAGGATGCCGCAATCCAGCGTGGCCAGGCTGGATCTCTCGGCCTCGCGGCCGGCATGGTACTGGCTGGGCCTGGTGGGCGTCTTGCTGCTGGCGGCGCTGCTGGCGCTGTTTTATCCGCAGCTGCAGGAATGGTCGACTGCGCGCATGTCCGCCGCCGCGCCCGAGGCTGCCACTGCTACGCCTGCCACGCCCGCCATGGCGCCCACGGCCACGGATGCACCGCCACCCGCCGTGGCCGAAGCGCCGGTTGCAGCCCCCGTGCCGCAAGAGCCTGCCGTGGCCGCCGCCGCAGCGCCGGCCGCCCCTGCCAGCCCTGCCGCGCCCCTCAAGATCAAGACCGTGGCGCAGGATGCCTGGGTGCAGGTCAGGGAGTCCAAGGGCAAGGTGATCTTCGAGAAGACGCTGAAGCCCGGGCAGGAGCAGGAAATCACGGGCACGCCGCCCTGGCGCGTGGTGATCGGCAATGCCAAGGGCGGTGTCGAGGTGCAGGTGCATGGCGAGCCGCTTGATCTGGCCGCCATCGTGGGCAAGGGCACGATTGCGCGTTTCGAGGTGAAGTAGCAGTGCAGCAAGCAGACAATCAGGCCCGGCAATCGCCAGCGGCCCTGGCTCCGGTGGCCATGGCCGCGCCCGCGCCGCACCGCACCCGCCAGGCGCGGGTGGCGTGGGGCGACCGGGTGGTCACCGTGGGCGGCAATGCGCCGGTGCGCATCCAGTCGATGACCAATACCGACACCGTCGATGCCATCGAAACCGCGATCCAGGTGCGCGAGCTGGCACAGGCGGGCTCGGAGATGGTGCGCATCACGGTCAATACGCCCGAGGCCGCGCAGGCGGTGCCCTATATCCGCGAGCAGCTCGACCGCATGGGCGAGAACGTACCGCTGGTGGGCGATTTCCACTACAACGGGCACCGGCTGCTGACCGAGTTTCCCGACTGCGCGCAGGCGCTGTCCAAGTACCGCATCAACCCGGGCAACGTGGGCAAGGGCGACAAGAAGGACAAGCAGTTCGGCCAGATGATCGAGGCCGCGATCCGCTGGGACAAGGCCGTGCGCATCGGCGTCAACTGGGGCAGCCTGGACCAGGAGCTGCTGGCCGCGCTGATGGACGAGAACTCGCGCCGCCCGGCGCCGTGGGACCCGCGCCAGGTGATGTACGAGGCGCTGATCGAATCGGCGGTATCTTCCGCGCAGCGCGCCGAGGAGATGGGGCTCGATGGCCGCCAGATCATCCTCTCGTGCAAGGTCAGCGGCGTGCAGGACCTGATCTCGGTCTACCGCGGCCTGGCCGCGCGTTGCGACTATGCGCTGCACCTGGGCCTGACCGAGGCCGGCATGGCCACCAAGGGCACGGTGGCCTCGAGCGCCGCGCTGGCCGTGCTGCTGCAGGAGGGCATAGGCGACACCATCCGCGTATCGCTCACGCCGCAGCCGGGCGAGGCGCGCACCCAGGAGGTGGTGGTGGCCAGCGAAATCCTGCAGGCGCTGGGCATGCGCTCGTTCGTGCCCAGCGTCACCGCCTGCCCGGGGTGCGGGCGCACCACCAGCACCACCTTCCAGGAGCTGGCCAAGCAGATCGATGACCACCTGCGCTCGCAGATGCCGGTGTGGCGCCTGAAGTACCCGGGCGTGGAGCGCATGAAGGTCGCGGTGATGGGCTGCATCGTCAACGGGCCCGGCGAGAGCAAGCATGCCGACATCGGCATCAGCCTTCCCGGCACCGGCGAGTCCCCGGCGGCGCCGGTGTTCATCGACGGCGAGAAGGCCATGACCTTGCGCGGCGAGCATATCGCGCAGGAATTCCACCAGATCGTGGAAAACTATGTGGAGCGCCGCTTCGGCGGCCAGCAGATCTGATAAAAACCATAGCTTCTGGCGCTTGTGTGATAAGCGCTGGAGGCTGATTTGATTCAAAAAACTATTGTGACCAGTTCCAGCACATCCAAGCCCGCCAAGCTCAGCGCAGTCAAGGGCATGAACGACATCCTGCCCGCCTCGGTGCCGCGCACCGAGAAGCTGCCGACCGCGGCGCGCTGGCAGTGGTTCGAGGCGGCGGTGCGCAAGGTGCTGGGCAGCTACGGCTACCAGTACCTGATCACGCCCATCGTCGAGCCGACCGCGCTTTTCGTGCGCGGCCTGGGCGAGGTGACCGATATCGTCGAGAAGGAGATGTACTCCTTCACCGATTCGATGAACGGCGACAAGCTCACGCTGCGGCCCGAAGCCACCGCCGGCATCGTGCGCGCGATGGTCGAGCACAACGCGCTGTACAACGGCCCGCTGCGGGTGTGGACGCACGGCCCCATGTTCCGCCACGAGCGGCCGCAAAAGGGTCGCTACCGCCAGTTCCACCAGCTCGACGTGGAGGCGCTGGGCTTCGCCGGGCCGGACGTGGATGCGGAAATCATCCTGGTGGCGCGCGCGCTGTGGCGCGAGCTGGGCCTGCGCGAAGGCCAGCATGTGCGGCTCGAGATCAACAGCCTCGGCCAGCCGGCCGAGCGCCGCGAGCACCGCGAGGCGCTGATCCGCTACTTCGAGCAGCACCAGCAGCAGCTGGACGAGGATGCCCGCCGCCGCCTGCACAGCAACCCGCTGCGCATCCTCGACAGCAAGAATCCCGCGATGCAGGCGCTGCTCGAGCAGGCGCCGCAGCTGATGGACTTTCTCGGCGCCGAGTCGCGCGCGCATTTCGATGCCGTGCGCTCGGCACTCGACGCGGTGGGCCTGGCCTACCGCATCAATCCGCGCCTGGTGCGCGGCATGGACTACTACAACCTCACGGTCTTCGAATGGGTGACCGACCAGCTCGGCTCGCAGGGCACGGTGTGCGGCGGCGGGCGCTACGACGGCCTGATCGAGCAGCTGGGCGGCAAGAGCGCGCCGGCCGTGGGCTTCGGCCTCGGCATTGAGCGCCTGCTGCTGCTGGCGCAGGAGCTGGAGCTGCCCATGCCCTGCAGCGCGCCGGACGCCTATGCGGTGGTGCCGCCGGGCACGCCGCTGAGCCCGGTGGTGGCGCTGCTCGAAGCGCTGCGCGCCGAGGGGCTGTGCGTGGTGCAGCATGCGGGCGGCGCCGAAGGCTCGGGCAGCATGAAGTCACAATTCAAAAAGGCCGATGCCAGCGGCGCGCGGTATGCTCTGGTGTTTGGCGCCGACGAACTGGCGCGCAATGCAGTCACCGTCAAGCATCTGCGCGATGGCGCCGCGGCCCAGGCCGAGAGGCCGCTCGGCGCGGTGGCGCAGTGGGCGTCCGCACTGCGGTCGTGATCGTTTCAACGAAAGAAAACTCAAGCTATGGCCAGTCATCTCGATTTGGAAGAACAGGAACAGCTAGACCAGCTCAAGCATTTCTGGAACAAGTGGGGCAACCTGATCACCTCGGTGCTGGTGATCGTGCTCGGCGGCTTTGCCGTGTGGAATGGCTACCAGTACTGGCAGAACCGCCAGTCCACCCAGGCCGCGGCGCTGGCGTCGGCGGTCGAAGCCGCGGTGAATGCGGGCGACAAGGCCCGCATCGACCAGGCCTTCTCCGATCTGCGCGGCAGCTATGGCAGCACCATCCAGGCCGCGCAGGCTGGCCTGCTGGTGGCCAAGGCAGCCGGCGACAAGGGCCGTGCCGATGACGCCAAGAGCGCGCTGGCCTGGGTGGCCGACAATGCCTCCGACGATGGCCTGAAGGCGGTTGCCCGGCTGCGCCTGAGCGCGCTGCTGATGGACGCCAAGGCCTACGACGAGGCGCTCAAGCAGCTGGAGCAGAAGATGCCCCCGGAGTTCGATGCGCTGGCCGCCGACCGCAAGGGCGACATCTATCTGCGCAAGAACGAGCCGCAAAAGGCCATCGAGTCCTACCGCACGGCCTACCAGAAGGCCGACCAGGGCCTGGAATACCGCAACGTGGTCAGCGTGAAGCTGAACGCGCTGGGCGAAGACGTGAAATAAAGAGGGCACGAGCACATGATCGACAGCACACAAGCCCAGGCCTCCCGGATGGCGAAGGCCTTCAAGCAGACCGTCGCGGCTGCCGCAATGACGAGTGTCGTGGCGGTATTGGCCGGCTGCTCGCTGTTTTCGTCCGACACCCGCAAGCCGGCGCAGCTGGAGCCCAATGTGGCGCTGCTGGACGTCAAGCAGGCATGGCAGCGCCCGGTGGCCAAGGCCAATCCCACGCTGGTGCTGAACGTCACGGGCAGCACGCTCATCGCGGGCTCGGCCGACGGGCAGCTGGCGGCGCTCAATGCCGACACCGGCGCCGAGCTGTGGCGCGCCAGCGTGGGCCAGCGCCTGAGCGCCGGCGTGGGCAGCGATGGCGAATGGGTGGCCGTGGTCACCGACAACGGCTATCTGGTGGCGCTGCAAGGCGGGCGCGAGGCCTGGCGCAAGCGCCTGACCGGCCGCGTGTACACCGCGCCGCTGGTGGCCGGCAAGCGCATCTTCGTGCTGTCCGCCGACCGCTCGATCTCCGCCTACGATGCCGCCAGCGGCGAGCCGCTGTGGGCCCAGGCCAAGACCGGCGATGCGCTGGTGCTGCGCGAAAGCGGCGTGCTGACCGCCTACCAGGACACCCTGGTCGCCGGCGTGTCCGGCCGCTTCACGGCGGTGGACCCGAATGGCGGCACCGTGCGCTGGGAGGTGCCGATCGCCAGCGCGCGCGGCACCAACGACGTGGAGCGCCTGGTGGAGCTGGTGGGCGGCGTATCGCGCGTGGGCAGCAGCTTTTGCTCGCGCGCCTACCAGATGGCCGTCGGCTGCGTCGACATGGATTCGGCGCGGCTGCAGTGGACGGTCAAGTCCGAAGGCATCCACGGCATCAGCGGCAACGCCGACCTGGTGGTGGGGGCCGATGCCAACGGTGTGATCACCGCCTGGCGGCGCGACACCGGCAGCGTGCTGTGGTCCAGCAACCGGCTGCGCTGGCGCAAGCTCAGCCAGCCGCTGGTGCTGGGGCGCGCGGTGGTCTTTGGCGACGAGAGCGGCACGGTGCACATGCTGGCGCTGAAGGACGGCTCGCCGCTGAACCGCTTCGGCACCGATGGCTCCGGCATCTCCGTGGCCCCGGTGGTCGCCGGCAATACGCTGGTGGTACAGACCAACAACGGCGCGGTATACGGCTTCAAGCCGGAGTAAAAGATATTTGAATGTATGGCTGCTGGCGCTTATGTACCAAGCGCTAGCAGCTATATTTTTTATAGTCATCAAGACTGACTGACGATGAAACCTGTGATTGCCCTGGTGGGGCGGCCCAACGTGGGCAAATCCACGCTCTTCAACCGCTTGACCAAGTCGCGCGACGCGATCGTGGCGGACTACGCCGGGCTGACGCGTGACCGCCACTACGGCCAGGGCCGCCAGGGCAAGCGCGAATACATCGTGATCGATACCGGCGGTTTCGAGCCCGATGCGGGCGGCGGCATCTTCAAGGAGATGGCCAAGCAGACCCAGCAGGCGGTGGCCGAGGCCGACGTGGTCGTGTTCGTGGTCGATGCCCGGCTGGGGCTGTCGGCCCAGGACCACGACATCGCCAACTACCTGCGCCGCCTGGGCAAGCCCTGCCTGCTGATCGCCAACAAGGCCGAGGGCATGAAGGACGGCGTGCACCTGGCCGAGTTCTACGAGCTGGGCCTGGGCGAAGTGCTGCCGGTGTCTGCGGCGCACGGCCAGGGCATCCGCAGCGTGGTGGAGATGGCGCTGGACCTGCTGCCGGTGCCCGCCGACGACGGTGAGGAGCCCGAGGCCGAATCCGGCGCGATCCGCCTGGCGGTGGCCGGGCGGCCCAATGTCGGCAAGTCCACGCTGATCAATACCTGGCTGGGCGAGGAGCGCCTGATCGCCTTCGACATGGCCGGCACCACGCGCGATGCGATCTCGGTGCCGTTCGAGAAGAATGGCGAGCGCTTCGAGCTGATCGATACCGCCGGCCTGCGGCGCAAGGGCAAGGTGTTCGAGGCGATCGAGAAGTTCTCGGTGGTCAAGACCTTGCAGGCCATCGAATCCGCGAACGTGGTCGTGCTGCTGCTGGACGCCACCCAGGGCGTGACCGACCAGGACGCGCACATCGCCGGCTTCATCCTGGAAAGCGGCCGGGCGGTGGTCATAGGCGTCAACAAATGGGATGCGCTCGACGACTACGGCCGCCAGATGCTGGAGCGCTCGATCGAGATGCGGCTGTCGTTCATGAAGTTCGCGCCGCTGCACTTCATCTCCGCGAAGAAGCGCCAGGGCCTGGGGCCGCTGTGGAGCGCCATCGTGCAGGCCCACAAGGCGGCCACCTGCAAGATGCCCACGCCGGTGCTCACCCGGCTGCTGCAGGAGGCGGTGCAGTACCAGACGCCGAAGAAGGTGGGGGCCTACCGCCCCAAGCTGCGCTATGCGCACCAGGGCGGCATGAACCCGCCGGTGATCGTGATCCATGGCAACTCGCTGGAGCACGTGACCGATGCGTACAAGCGCTTCCTGGAAGGGCGCTTCCGCAAGGAGTTCAACCTGGTCGGCACGCCGCTGCGCATCGAGTTCAAGACCTCGCACAACCCCTATGCCGACAAGGAAGGCGGCTGACGGCCGGTGGCGCGTGGGGCCGGCGGCATAAATTTACCGGATAAAAGCCCTTGGGAAAATCCGGTGGCTGCTGCCTGTGGTAAGGTGGCGCTTCACAACAACTATCTTCTGAACACGGAGAATATCGTGAGCAACAAAGGCCAACTTTTGCAAGATCCCTTCCTGAACGCGCTGCGCCGCGAGCATGTGCCGGTGTCCATTTACCTGGTCAACGGCATCAAGCTGCAAGGCCAGATCGAGTCGTTTGACCAATACGTGGTGCTGCTGCGCAACACCGTGACGCAAATGGTCTACAAGCACGCGATCTCGACCATCGTTCCAGGGCGTGCGGTGAACTTCTCCACCGCCGACAACTCCGACGCCGACGCGGCGGCCTGAACCTACCAAGCTCAGAAGTGCGAACAGACGTGCATCGCACTTCTGGATCGCAATAAATTGACGCTTCACCAAGTAAACAACGACAAGAAATCCACTCCGGTCATCCTGATTGGGGTGGATTTTGGTTTTCCGCACTTCGATTCCGAGCTGCAAGAGCTCGGCATGCTGGCCGAAACCGCCGGCCTGCAGCCGGTGGCCCGGCTCAGCTGCAAGCGCAAGGTGCCCGATGCGGCACTGTTCGTGGGCAGCGGCAAGGCCGACGAAATCCGCCTGCTGGCCCAGACCTTCGGCGCCCAGGAAGTGCTGTTCGACCAGGCGCTGAGCCCGGCGCAGCAGCGCAACCTGGAGCGCCACCTGCAGATGCCGGTCAACGACCGCACCCTGCTGATTCTGGAGATTTTCGCCCAGCGCGCGCGCAGCCACGAAGGTAAGCTGCAGGTCGAGCTGGCGCGCCTGCAGTACCTGAGCACTCGCCTGGTGCGCCGCTGGTCGCACCTGGAGCGCCAGCGCGGTGGCATCGGCACGCGCGGCGGCCCGGGCGAGACGCAGATCGAGCTGGACCGGCGCATGATCAACGATGCGATCAAGCGCACCAAGGAGCGCCTGGCCAAGGTCAAGAAGCAGCGCAGCACGCAGCGACGCCAGCGCGAGCGGCGCGACACCTTCAACGTCTCGCTGGTCGGCTACACCAATGCGGGCAAGTCCACCTTGTTCAACGCGCTGGTCAAGGCGCGCGCCTATGCGGCCGACCAGCTGTTCGCCACGCTGGACACCACCACGCGCCAGATGTACCTCGAAGGCGCGGGCGCATCGGTCTCGCTGTCGGACACCGTGGGCTTCATCCGCGACCTGCCGCACGGCCTGGTCAATGCCTTCGAGGCCACCTTGCAGGAGGCGGTCGACGCCGATCTGCTGCTGCACGTCGTGGATGCCTCCAACGAGGGCTGGCTCGAGCAGATCGGGCAGGTGCAGAAGGTATTGCACGAAATCGGCGCCGATGGCATTGACCAGGTATTGATATTCAACAAGCTGGATGCAATTGAGGCAGAGAGGCAGCCGCTGTCGCTGGCCGATACTTTCGAAATCGACGGGCAGCAGGTGCCGCGGTTCTACGTCAGTGCGGCCAAGGGCCTCGGGCTGGATGCGGTGCGCGCGCACTTGACCCAGGTCGTGCTGCAGTCGAATGAGCGTGCCATGTCCCCTCGCATCGAGGATGAATTGCGCGGCCTTGAACTGTAGTTTGCCAAAATAGCCTGTTTGATACCGATCACTTCTCAGCAGATTGAGACACCAGTAATGAAATTTCAGCTTCGTTTTCCTCGATGGACTCCGCTGGCGCAAGGCATGCGCGGGATGTTCAATCTGAACGATCCGCGCTGGGGGCGTGGCGACGACGGGAAAAATGATGCCCAGGGCCCCGGCGCGGAGCCGCCGCGCCCGCCTTCGCCGCCCGCGGACCAGCGTCCCCGCCGCCCCGGCGCTGCGGGCACTCCCGATCTGGATGAACTGTGGCAGGACTTCAACAAGAAGCTGGGCGGCCTGTTCGGTGGTGGTGGCGGCGGTGGCCGTTCGTCGGGCGGGCAGCCGCCGGAATTCAAGGGCGCGGGCCTGGGCTTGGCGATGATTGCCGGCGTGGCGGTGCTGATCTGGCTGGGTACGGGCTTCTTCATCGTGCAGGAAGGCCAGCAGGCGGTGATCACGCAGTTCGGCAAATACAACAAGACCGTGGGCGCGGGCATCAACTGGCGGCTGCCGTATCCGATCCAGCGCCACGAGCTGGTGTACGTGTCGCAGATCCGCTCGGCCGACGTCGGCCGCGACAGCATCGTCAAGAGCACCGGCCTGCGCGAGTCGGCCATGCTCACCGAGGATGAGAACATCGTCGAGATCAAGTTCGCGGTGCAGTACCGGCTCAGCGATGCCCGGGCCTGGCTGTTCGAGAGCAAGCGCCCCGAGGACACGGTGATCCAGGTGGCCGAGACCGCGGTGCGCGAAGTCGTCGGCAAGATGAAGATGGATGCGGCGCTGGCCGACGAGCGCGACCAGATCGCGCCGCGCGTGCGGGCGCTGATGCAGACCATCGTCGACCGCTACAAGATCGGCGTGGAGATCGTGGGCGTCAACCTGCAGCAGGGCGGCGTGCGCCCGCCCGAGCAGGTGCAGTCGGCGTTCGACGACGTGCTCAAGGCCGGCCAGGAGCGCGAGAAGGCCAAGAACGACGCCGAGGCCTATGCCAACGAGGTGGTGCCGCGCGCCAAGGGCACGGCCTCGCGCCTGATGGAGGAGGCCTCGGCCTACAAGGAGCGTATCGTCGCCCAGGCCCAGGGCGATGCGCAGCGCTTCTCGTCCATCTATGCCGAATACCAGAAGGCGCCGACGGTCACGCGCGACCGCATGTACCTGGATGCGATGCAGCAGGTATACAGCAATGTCACCAAGGTGATGGTCGACTCCAAGCAGGGCTCGAACCTGCTGTACCTGCCGCTCGACAAGATCATGCAGCAGGCGGGGAACGCCAATGCCGCTGCAGCGGCCGGCGATGCGTCCTCGGCCGCCAGCGGATCGGCGCCCGCCGCCGCACCGGCGCCATCGTATGAGTCGCGGGCCCGGGATGCCGCCCGTTCCCGTGAACGTGAGTCTCGCTAGGAGTTGCTTGTGAATCGATTGGGTTTTATCGCATCCACCGTTCTGGTGTTGCTGGCGCTGGCGAGTTCCATGCTGTTCGTGGTCGACCAGCGCCAGTTCGGCGTGGTCTACGCCATGGGGCAGATCAAGGAAGTCATCACCGAGCCGGGGCTGAACTTCAAGCTGCCGCCGCCGCTGCAGAACGTCTCGTACATCGACAAGCGCCTGCTCACGCTGGACAGCTCCGATACCGAATCCATGCTCACCGCTGAGAAGCAGCGCGTGGTCATCGACTGGTATGTGCGCTGGCGCATCACCGACCCGTCGGAATACATCCGCAATGTGGGCGTGAGCGAAAGCGCCGGCGCCACCCAGCTCAACCGCGTGGTGCGCAACGCCTTCCAGGAGGAAGTCAACCGCCGCACGGTGCAGGACCTCATCTCCGCCAAGCGCGAGCAGCTGATGGCCGATGTGAAGCGCGAAGTGCTGGACTCGGTCAAGGGCAGCAAGCCCTGGGGCATCGACATCGTCGACGTGCGCATCACGCGCGTTGACTATGTGGAAGCGATCACCGAGTCGGTCTACCGCCGCATGGAGGCCGAGCGCAAGCGGGTGGCCAACGAACTGCGCTCCACCGGCGCCGCCGTGGGCGAGAAGATCCGCGCCGATGCCGACCGCCAGCGCGAAGTGACGGTGGCCAATGCCTACCGCGACGCGCAGGCGCTCAAGGGGCAGGGCGATGCAGAGGCCGCGCGCGTCTATGCCGACGCTTTCGGCAAGGACCCGCAGTTCGCGCAGTTCTACCGCAGCCTCGAGGCCTACAAGGCCAGCTTCCAGAAAAAGAGCGACATCCTGGTGCTCGATCCGGCAGCGTCGGAGTTCTTCAAGGCCTACCGGGGCTCGGCCGCCAAGCCCTGATCCCCGGGGCGGGCAGCAGGCCGCATGGTGCAAGCCATGCGGCTTTTTGCTGGGCCCTGTGTTTCGGCATTTGGTCGAGTCAGGGCCGGGGGCAAGCACTGCTTGTAGAATCGCGTTTTTAACAGCCTCACATTCCTTCACATGTCTGCCTGGATCCTTCCGGATCACATTGCCGATGTGCTGCCCTCCGAAGCGCGCCACATCGAAGAATTGCGGCGAGGATTGCTGGATGCAGCATGTAGTTACGGCTACGAGCTCGTCATGCCGCCATTGGTGGAGCATCTCGACTCCCTGCTTTCCGGCTCTGGCGAGGCGCTGGACCTGCTCACCTTCAAACTGGTCGACCAGCTCTCGGGCCGCACCCTGGGCATCCGCCCCGATACCACCCAGCAGGTCGCGCGCATCGACGCCCATCTGCTCAACCGCCGCGGCGTCACCCGTTTGTGCTACTGCGGGCCGGTATTGCATGCCCGCCCCGACAGGCCGCATGCCACGCGCGAGCAGCTGCAGTTCGGCGCCGAAATCTACGGCCACAGCGGCATCGACGCGGAGATCGAATCCATCATGCTGGCGTCCGAATGCCTGCGCGTGGCGCGGCTGGGCGACTTCAGCGTGGACCTGGCGGACGTGCGCATCGTGCGCCACCTGCTGGCCGGCGTGCCGGTGGACCTGCCCACATTGCGGCGCGTGCATGCGGCGCTGGCCGTCAAGGACGGCGCCGAGCTGAATGCGCTGACCCAGGCCTTCCCGGCCGCATCGCGCAACGGGCTGCTGGCGCTGCTCGACCTGTACGGCGATATCGCGGTGCTGGGCGAGGCCGAAAAGATCTTCGCCGGCATCGCCGGCATCGCGCCGGTGGTTGCGGATCTGCGCCGCCTGGCCGGCTCCATCGATGCCTCGGCCGTCACCTTCGACCTGGCCGACCTGCGGGGCTATTCCTACTACAGCGGCATGCGCTTCGCCGTCTATGCCCAGGGCGTGACCGATGCGCTGGTGCGCGGCGGGCGCTATGACGAAGTCGGCGCCTCGTTCGGGCGCAGCCGTCCGGCGGTTGGTTTCAGCATGGACCTGAAGCAACTGGTGCCGGTGGTGCAGCCCCGCCCGCTGAAGGCGGCGATACGGGCCCCCTGGCTCGACCGCGCCGACCTGCGCGGCGCGATTGCGCAGCTGCGCCAGGCGGGCGAAACCGTGGTCTGTGCGCTGCCGGGCCATGATGACGAAGTTGATGAATTCAGCTGTGATCGTGAGCTTGCCGAAGTGGCGGGCCAGTGGGTCGTGCAAGCCATTTAACGCTAATTAGTACTTGGATTGGGATTGAGATGAAAGCTACCAAAGGTCGCAATGTTGTCGTCGTGGGCACCCAGTGGGGTGACGAGGGCAAGGGCAAGCTGGTGGACTGGCTGACCGAGCGCGCCCAGGGCGTGGTGCGCTTCCAGGG
Source organism: Comamonas sp. FG99 (assembly GCF_057808605.1). Lineage (NCBI taxonomy): Bacteria > Pseudomonadati > Pseudomonadota > Betaproteobacteria > Burkholderiales > Comamonadaceae > Comamonas > Comamonas sp. FG99. The sequence goes on along the minus strand of NZ_JBMDII010000056.1, from coordinate 1,873 downwards.
CGGCCACAATGCCGGCCATACCTTGGTGATCAACGGCGTCAAGACCGCGCTGCACCTCATTCCCAGCGGCATCATGCGCCCCGGCGTCAAGTGCTTCATCGGCAATGGCGTGGTGCTGTCGGCGGCCAAGCTGTTCGAGGAAATCCAGGGGCTCGAAAAGGCCGGCGTCGAAGTCCGCTCGCGCCTGCGCGTGAGCGAAGCCTGCCCGCTGATCCTGCCTTTCCACGCCGCGCTGGACCTGGCGCGCGAGGCGGCGCGTGAAAACAGCGGCGTCGAGAAGATCGGCACCACAGGGCGCGGCATCGGCCCCGCCTACGAAGACAAGATCGCGCGCCGGGCGCTGCGCGTGCAAGACCTCAAGGACCCGCAGCGCTTCGCCACCAAGCTGCGCGAGCTGCTGGCCCTGCACAACCATGTGCTCAAGACCTTCCTGGGGGCGGACAAGCTGTCCTTCGGCCCGGCGCTCGATCCCTACATCCAGAACGGGGAAGTGCAGTTCGAGCCGGTGTACGAAGAGGCCATGCGCCATGCGCAGCTGCTCAAGCCCATGATGGCCGACGTTTCCAAGGAACTCAACGAGCTGCATGCTGCTGGTGGCAACCTGCTGTTCGAAGGCGCGCAGGGCACCTTGCTCGACGTGGACCACGGCACCTATCCCTATGTGACCTCCAGCAACTGCGTGGCCGGCAATGCGGCCGCCGGCTCGGGCGTCGGCCCGGGCATGCTGCACTACATCCTCGGCATCACCAAGGCCTATTGCACCCGCGTGGGCGGCGGCCCGTTCCCCACCGAGCTGGAGTGGGAAAAGGAAGGCACGCCGGGTTACCACATGAGCATCGTGGGCGCGGAAAAGGGCGTGACCACGGGGCGCAGCCGCCGCTGCGGCTGGTTCGATGCCGCCTTGCTCAAGCGCTCCGCGCAGGTCAATGGCCTCTCCGGCCTGTGCATCACCAAGCTGGACGTGCTCGACGGCCTGACCGAGCTCAAGCTGTGCGTCGGCTACCAGCTCGACGGCGAGAAGATCGACCTGCTGCCGATGGGCGCCGACGAAATCGCCCGCTGCACGCCGATCTACGAAACCATGCCCGGCTGGACCGAATCCACCGTGGGCATGGTGGAATACGCCAAGCTGCCGCTGGCGGCGCGCAACTATCTGGAGCGCATTGCCGAGGTGACGGGGGTGCCGGTGGCTGTCATCTCGACCAGCCCGGACCGGGATCACACCATCCTGATGCAAGACCCCTACCTGGCCTGATCGATAGATTTCTGCTGAAAAAAGGACCCCTATGCTCACCGAAGACGGCAAGCACCTGTACGTAAGCTACGACGAATACCACGGCCTGATCGAAAAGCTGGCGATCAAGATCCACCAGTCCGGCTGGGAGTTCGACACCATCCTGTGCCTGGCCCGTGGCGGCATGCGTCCCGGCGACATCCTGAGCCGCATCTTCGACAAGCCGCTTGCCATCATGTCCACCAGCTCGTACCGCGCGGAAGCCGGCACGCAGCAGGGGCATCTCGACATTGCGCGCTTCATCACCACCCCCAAGGGCGAAATCGCCGGGCGCGTGCTGCTGGTCGATGACCTGGCGGACTCCGGCCATACCCTGAACGCCGTCATCCAGATGCTCAAGTCCAACTATGCGCCCATCACCGAGCTGCGCAGCGCGGTGCTCTGGACCAAGGGCATTTCCAAGTTCACGCCCGACTACTCGGTCGAGTTCCTGTCCACCAATCCCTGGATCCACCAGCCGTTCGAAGGCTACGACACCTTGCGTCCTGCCAACCTGATGGAGAAATGGAAGATCTGAGCGGCTCTTGCAGCCCGCATCCAGCGAAAGCGCCCTGGCCCGCCCCCCCCGGCGCATTTTTT
>NZ_JBMDII010000055.1:0-28941 GCF_057808605.1 Comamonas sp. FG99 | reverse complement strand
GCAGCGTCACACTGGCCGGCACGGCGACCAGCGGCAGCGCCACGGTGAAGGTGCCTGAGGGCGCCACTTGCACGGCGCTGGCGGAAACCAGCAAGGCGAGCGCGCCCAGCAACTATGCCTGGCAGACCGAGACCACGGTGCCGCCGGCAGGCGCCATCGCGCAAGGCGCGCAGGGCAGCATCACCAACCCGCTGGCGACATCCAGCCTGGTGGTCACCAAGACCAACAATGCCAGCTCGGTCACCCTGGGCACGACGACTGTCTACACGGTAACCATCGTCAACGGGGGTGCGGTGGATGCAGCGAACATCGGCTGGAGCGACACCCCGGTGGCCGGCCTGCAGGTGACGGCCATCGAGCCAGTTGCCGCCACGGGCGCGGGCTCGGTGCTGGGCACTTGCACGCTCAGCGGCTGCAGCGGCATCACGGTGGCCGCGAACGGCGGCAGCGTCAGCTACAAGGTGAGCGCCAAGGTCACCGGCCAGGTTGGCTCGGATGCGGTGAACACCGCGACGGTGACCGGCGGCAGCTGCACTGCTGTAGTACTGGCTCGCGCAGTGGCCGCGGATGCGAGCGACCCATGCAGCTCCACCGACCGGGATCCGATCAAGGCGGCGCCTCTGCCGGCCATGGTGCCAACGCTGACCCAATGGGGGCTGATGCTGTTGACCGGGCTGCTGATGGCGGCAGCGTGGCTGACCCGCCGGCGGGAGCGCCGCATCTGCTGATGCCAGGCAGCCTGGTTCGAGATCCCATGCCCGGAGGGGGTGGGATCTTTTTTTATATCCGCCGATGCAGAGGCATTGGATTCAGCCGGCCGGATTTTTTCAGCCATGCTCAGGTCAGCCTGAAGTTTTTGATATAGATTAAATGAATAACGAATGGTGAAAATATTGGGACTCTGAGCTTCAAATTAGTACATCTGAGCTATTGATGCTTTCATATTTTTAAAATAGGGAGAAATTTTGAATTAACTGAAATCTGGATAGAGGTTTTAATTGTTAATCATTGTGTTTTTGTTGTGCTTGAAATAAGATAAGAGGAAATATTTATTAATATGCATGAAAGACATTGAAGTTCTGCGCCGTCTCTATCCGGCGCCAAATGGATTGTCAATATCTGTCTTTGTCGGGTTGGGCTGGTCGGTGTGCCGATGTGATGGGTGTGGCCGGTGTTTCGCGAAGAAAGGAGCTTGTTTTCATGACACTCTCTTTACCTTGCGTATTGCTGGTCGACGACCATCCGCTGTTCCGGCAAGGGCTGCGCATGATGCTGTCAGCCAGCAACCTGGTGCAGGCCGAATTCCACGAGGCGAGCTCGGTTGCGCAGGCCCTGGGCCTCGAGATCGCTGCCGACCTGGTGCTGCTGGACATCAGCATGCCTGGTGGCGATGGCCTGAGCGGCATTGGCAGGTTGCGCGAGCGCTGGCCCGGTGCCTATGTGGTGATGCTTTCCGGTTACGACCATCAGGAGCTGATGCGCAGCGCCGCATGCAATGGCGCTGCCGGCTTCATGTCCAAAACCTTGGCGCCCGATGCCATTTGCGCCCAGGTGCAGCAGTGGCTGCGGCGCAAGCTGGGCGGTGAGGCATTCGATGCCGGCGTGCCGGGCATGCCTGCTCCGGCTGGCCGCGGGCAGGGGCTGCCGCCGCGGCAGTACGAAGTGCTCAAGCTGGTGGCCCAGGGCTTCAGCAACAAGGCGATTGCAAAGCGCCTGACGGTGAGCGAGCACACCGTGCGCAACCAGGTGGTGGCTGTATTGCGTTACTTCGGCGCACAGACGCGGACGCAGGCGGTGGCGGCGGCCCAGCGCCAGGGCGTCCTGCCGGTCGCCTACGTCGAGTGAGGCTGCCGGTGGCGTGTGGCTCTTTCCCGACCCATGAAAAATTCAATAGGTGACTTTTATTGCTAAACGTGATCGAGTCGCATAGAGAAGGCTAAAGATGCAAGGCCATACCGCTATCTGCATGCTGCTGGCTTTTCTGGGCAGCAGCCTGCGCACCGCACTGCGGAATATGCTGGCGATCGGGTTGGCCGCGCTGGCGGTCGGCGGCCAGGCCTGGGCCGGCGCGGACACGGTGCGCATTGGCATCCAGCTGGAGCCGGCTTCGCTGGACATCACCACGACCAGCGCCGCCACCGCCAGCGAGATCGCCTATGTCAATGTCTACGAGGGGCTGACCTATATCGATGGCCAGGGGCAGGTGCGGCCGCGCCTGGCCACTGATTGGCTGGTCAGCGAAGACGGCAGGACGGTCGATTTCCGGCTGCGCAAGCCGGTGCTCTACCACGATGGCAAGCCGTTCAATGCGCATACCGCGGTCTTCAGCCTGCAGCGTATGCTGGGGATGACCAATGCAAACGCCTACTTGGAGTGGTTCGGCAAGATCGCGTCGGTCGAGGCGGTGGACGAACAGCTGCTGCGCATCCACCTGAGCGCGCCTGACAGCCTGCTGCCCTATGCCCTGGCGCTGCCGGGCGCGGTCATGGTGCATCCCGACTCGGCGCAGGCCAATGCCAGGCTGCCCGTGGGCACCGGCCCCTACCGGGTGTTGGCCTGGAAGCGGGGGCATTCGGTGCGCCTGCTGCGCAACGAAGACTGGTGGAATCCGCTGCATCCGCAGTTGCGCGAGGTGCAGTTCTTGTTCATGACCACCTCGTTCGAGACCGAAAGCATGCTGGCCGAAGGCCGCATCGATGTGCTGAGCAGCGTGACCCGGCTGACCGGCGCATTTGCGGCCCGCTCCGACTACGTGATGGGCTCCCGCGGTGTGGAGGGCAAGCTGATCGTGGCGCTGAACAATGCCCGTGCGCCGCTCAACGACATCCGCGTGCGCAGGGCGCTCAGCCATGCGATCGATCGCCGCGAATACCAGGGTATCTACGGGCCGCTGGTCAAGACCGTGCCCATCGGCACGCACTTCTCGCCCAGCCATGCGGCATATGTGGACCTCGTGGATCGCTATCCCCACGATGTGGCGCGCGCCAGGGAGCTGCTGCGCCAGGCCCAGGTGGCGCCGGGCACGGTGCTGAAGCTGGCCGTGCCGCCCACCGATTACGGGCGCTACGGCAGCCTGACCGTGGTGCGGCAGATGGAGGCCATCGGCATCCGGGTGGAGATCGTGACCATGGACTGGCCCACCTGGCTGGACAAGGTGTTCAGGCAAAAGGACTACGACATGAGCATCATCATGCATGTGGAGCCGATGGACCTGAACATCTACGCCCGCGGCGACTACTACTTCAACTACCGCAACCAGGCCTTCCAGGGCATCTGGGAGAAAGTACGCGCCGCGCAGGCAGAGGCCGAGCGCAACCGGTGGCTGGCGCAGGCACAGCGCCAGATCGCGGAGGACGCGGTCAACCTCTTCATACAGATGCGGCCGGAACGCAATTTCATCCGGCGCGGGCTGCTGGGCATGTGGGAGCACTGCCCGGTGCCGGTCTTCGCGATCGAGAACCTGCATTGGCAGGGGGGCTGAAGGGCATTCAATGCTGCGCGCCCTGAAACTCGCCAAGCTGTCGGTCACCGCCCGGCTGATGATCATCCTGACCCTGGTGGCGGTGGGCATCGCGCTGGTGTTCGTGTTCGCGATCCGGGGCCTCAAGCGCACCGACCAGGAGGTGCGGCGCCTGGCGAACGTGGAGATGGAACAACTGGTGGCCAGCACCCGGCTGATGCAGCAAAGCGAGATGGTCGCCAACTATGCGCGCCTGGTGGGCCAGAGCAGCAGCCAGAGCGAGCGGCGCCTGAACATGATGGAGCTGACCGACCGCATGCTGTGGCTGGACAAGCTGGTCGCCGAACTGGATGTGGGCGATGACCTGCACGAGCTCGAGAGCCAGTTGCTGGCGACGCACAAGGCCTTGGAGACCGAAGTGGAGCAGCTCGGCAAGGCGGTTTTCGAGCCTTCGGCCTACGGCACGCAGGGCGGTGCGCAGATTACCGCGCTGGTATCGGGCAGCCAGGTGCTGGCCACCAGGCTGTCCCTGCTGGCCAGCCATGTGTCGGCCGACCTGCGCCGCGAACTCAACGGGCGCGGCCGCCAGCTATCGCAGGATGTGGCCAACCAGCAGGAGCGCCTGAACTGGCTGGTGACGGTGCTGATCCTGATCGTGATCTTTGCCGGCCTGTATGTGGATGCCTCGGTGTCGAGCCGCATCCTGGCGCTGCAGCGCGAGGTGCGCAAGGACGGGTTTGGCGGCGCCCAGGGCCAGCCGGAAGAGGCCCACGGTGACGAGATCGACCAGCTGGCCACCGCGATCGCCTCGTACAAGAAGCACCTCGACGACCATGCCCGCGCCGCGCAGCGCGCGGTGCGCGCCAAGAACCGCTTCCTGGCCGGCGCCAGCCATGACTTGCGCCAGCCGGTGCAGGCGCTGAACCTGTTTCTGGAAACCCTGCGCGGGTCGGGCCTCACCGTGGCCCAGGCCGGCATCCTGGAGCAGGCGCGGGCCGCCAGCGCCGCCAGCCGCGAGCTGCTGGACACGCTGATGGACTACTCGCGCCTTGAGGCCGGGGTTCTGAGCCCCAGGTTCCAGCCGGTGGCGGTGGCGCCGCTGCTGCGCCGGCTCGAAAAGGAGTATGGGCCGCAGGCCGATGCCAAGGGGCTGGTGTTCCGGGTGCGCGACAGCGAGGACTGGGTGCATGCCGACCAGACGCTGCTGTTCATGCTGCTGCGCAACCTGGTATCCAATGCGCTGCGCTACACCGAGCATGGCGGCGTGCTGATCGCGGTGCGCAGGCGCAGCGGCCAGCGCTGCATCGAGGTCTGGGACACCGGCATAGGCATAGAGGCGGCCAACCACGAGCTGATCTTCCAGGAATTCCGCCAGGTGGGCGAAGACCACGGCCTGGGCAACAAGGGCATGGGGCTGGGGCTGGCCATCGTGCGCGAACTGGCGGACATGCTCAACGCCAGGGTCGGCCTGGCTTCGCGCCCGGGGCGCGGCAGCGTGTTCCGCGTCACGCTGATGGCCGAGGCGGCGCCGGACCAGGCCCTGGGCGCCGGCATGAGCCTGTGGGAGGAGTCAAGCGAGAGCAGCTACCTGCCGCTGCCGGGCTTGCGGGTGCTGGTGGTAGATGACGAACCGCTGGTGCGCGCCGGCCTGTGCAGCATGCTGGAGCAGTGGCAATGCGAGGTGGTGGGCGCGGCCACCGTGGGCCAGGTGCGGCGCCAGCTGGGCCGCACCATCGAGGCCGACGGGCCGCTGTGGGACGTGGTGCTGACCGACCTGCGCCTGTCCAAGACCGAGGACGGCAGCGAGGTGGTGCGCGTGGTGCGCGATGCGCTCGGGCAGCAGCCGAGCTGGCAGCAGCTGCCGCAGTTCTTCATCCTGACCGGCGACACCGCGCCGGAGCGGCTGCAGATGGCCACCGGACTGGGCGCGACGCTGATGCACAAGCCCATCGATCCGCAGTCGCTGCACATGCGGCTGAGCCACGAATGGAGCCGCCGCCATCACCGGCAGCGGCCGGACGTCAGCGCAGCACCTCCAGCAGCCGCTCCAGCCCGCCCTGGTTGATGGCCACCTTGGCCTCGGCCCGCACCCGGGGCTTGGCGTGGAAGGCCACCGACACGCCCACCTCGCGCATCATCGGCAAGTCGTTGCTGCCATCGCCCACCGCGATGCACTGCGCGGGCGAGATGCCCAGCAGCGACGCCAGGCCGAGCAGGGTGCGGCGCTTTTCCTCGCCGTCGCAGATATCGCCCCAGGACTGCTCCACCACCTGGCCGGTGAGCCGGCCGTCCTGCACGTCGAGCACATTGGCGCGCACGAAATCGATGCCGAGCAGGCCGCGCACATGCTCGGCGAAATAGGTGAAGCCGCCGGACACCAGCAGCACCTTGAGCCCCGCCGCGCGGCAGGCCTCGACCAGGGTTTTTGCGCCGGGCGTGAGCTGCAGGCGCTCGCGCAGCACGCGCTCGATGTCGGCCATGGGCACGCCCTTGAGCAGCGCCATGCGCTGGCGCAGGCTGTCCTTGTAGTCGGTGATCTCGCCGCGCATCGCGGCCTCGGTGATCGCCGCCACCTCGGCCTTCTTGCCGGTGATGTCGGCGATCTCGTCGATGCACTCCATGGTGATCAGCGTGGAGTCCATGTCGAACGCGATCAGCTTGTAGTCGGCGAGCTTTTGCGGCAGCTCCAGGTTCTGGACGCTGAGGCCGGGGGCGAATTCGGTGGTTGCACTCATGGGGCAGGAATTGGGATGGACAAGTGGGCGCATCTTAGCCTGCCGCAGCGCCTGCGGAGCTATTTTTCCTGCAGGTACAGCGCATCCGACCAGGTGGCCAGCCACTGCGGCCGAAAAGCGACGAACACCGCGCACAGCATGCCGGTGATCACCGCGTCGCCCCAGGCCATGAGCCAGCGGGCGATGGTGGCCAGCCCGGTCTGCACGCCGGGCAGGGCGTGGCCGGCCAGGTGCGCCAGCATGCCGGCGGCGAACAGCCCCAGCAGCGTGCCGAAAAAGCACCGTCCCAGCGTATAGACGAAGACCTGGGTGCCGAGCCAGCGGCGCAGCGCGGCGCCCCACAGCATGGCCAGCGTGGCGGGAACGATGCCGTGCCACACCGCAAGCCCCAGCGCCGCCTCGGCCGACAGGCCGGGCGACAGCGCCCAGGCCAGCGCGCCCACGGCGCACAGCACGGGCATGGCCAGCGGCCAGCCCAGCATCAGCATCGCCAGGCAGGCGCCGGACCACTGCAGCTGCAGCGGCATGCGCTGCAGCGTGGGCAGGGCCCAGAGCCAGGGCAGCACGGCCAGGGTGGCCAGCAGCGGTGTCCACAGCGGCGAATGGCCGGGCAGCATGCGCCAGGGCTGCAGCCACAGCGCCACCGCCAGCGCGGCCAGCAGCAAGGCGGCTTCCAGCACCATGCTCAGGCCGCCACGGCCTCGGCGGGCAGCGGCTGGCCCAGGCTGCGCAGCACGTCGCGCACCATCTGGGCCCGGGCCGAAGGCTCGGGCAGCTCGCGCTCTATGCGCAGCTTGTCGTTGCCGGCGAGCTTGATGGCCTTGTTCTTCTGGATCAGCTGGATGATGGCCATCGGGTCGATCGGCGGCCGGGGGCGGAAGGTGATGCTGATCACGCCGGGCGCGGCGTCCACCTTCTGCACGCCGTAGGGTTCGCTCAAGCACCGCAGGCGGTGCACGTCCACCAGGGTCTGGGCCTGGGCCGGCAGCTTGCCGAAGCGGTCCACCAGCTCTTCGAGCAGGCGGTCGATCTGCTCGCTGGTCTTGGCGGTGGCCAGCTTCTTGTAGAACGACAGGCGCAGGTGCACGTCGCCGCAGTAGTCGTTCGGCAAGAGCGCGGGCGCATGCAGGTTGATGTCGGTAGAAGCGGCCAGCGGCGCGAGCAGGTCGGGCTCCTTGCCGTTCTTGAGCGCGCGCACCGCCTCGGCCAGCATCTCGTTGTAGAGCTGGTAGCCGATCTCCATCATGTTGCCGCTCTGGTTTTCACCCAGCACCTCGCCGGCGCCGCGGATCTCCAGGTCGTGCATGGCCAGGTAGAAGCCCGAGCCCAGCTCCTCCATCTGCTGGATCGCCTCCAGCCGCTGCTGGGCCTGCTTGGTCAGGCCGTCCAGGTCGGGCACCATCAGGTAGGCATAGGCCTGGTGATAGCTGCGGCCCACGCGCCCGCGCAGCTGGTGCAGCTGCGCCAGCCCGAACTTGTCGGCGCGGCTGATGACGATGGTGTTGGCGCTGGGCACGTCGATGCCGGTCTCGATGATGGTCGAGCACAGCAATATGTTGTAGCGCTGGGCCACGAAGTCGCGCATCACCCGCTCCAGCTCGCGCTCGGGCATCTGGCCGTGGGCCACCGCGATGCGCGCCTCGGGCAAGATCTCTTCGAGCTTCTGGCGCCGGTTCTCGATAGTCTCGACCTCGTTGTGCAGGAAGTACACCTGCCCGCCGCGCTTCAATTCGCGCAGCACCGCCTCGCGGATCACGCCGGTGCCCTCGTTGCGCACGAAGGTCTTGATCGCCAGGCGCCGCTGTGGCGCGGTGGCGATCACCGACAGGTCGCGCAGCCCGTCGAGCGCCATGCCCATGGTGCGCGGGATCGGCGTGGCGGTGAGGGTGAGCACGTCCACCTCGGCGCGCATGGCCTTCATCGCCTCCTTGTGGCGCACGCCGAAGCGGTGTTCCTCGTCGATGATGAGCAGGCCCAGGTTCTTGAACTTGGTCGATTCCGACAGCAGCTTGTGCGTGCCGACCACGATGTCCACCGTGCCTTCTTCCAAGCCCTTGAGGGTGGCGCTGACCTCCTTGCCCGAGCGAAAGCGCGAGACCTCGGCCACCTTGATCGGCCACTTGGAGAAGCGGTCCACCAGCGTCTGGTAATGCTGCTCGGCCAGCAGCGTGGTGGGCGCGAGAAACGCCACCTGCTTGCCGCCGATGGCCGCCACGAAGGCCGCGCGCAGCGCCACCTCGGTCTTGCCGAAGCCCACGTCGCCGCAGACCAGGCGGTCCATGGGGCGGGGCGAGACCATGTCCTGGATCACCGCATGGATGGCGGCGAGCTGGTCGGCGGTCTCCTCGAAGCCGAAATCGTTGGCGAACTGCTCGTAGTCCTGCGCGCTGTAGCGGAAGGCATGGCCCTGGCGCGCGGCGCGGCGCGCATACAGGTTGAGCAGCTCGGCGGCGCTGTCGCGCACCTGCTCGGCGGCACGGCGCTTGGCCTTCTCCCACTGGCCCGAGCCCAGCTTGTGCAGCGGCGCCTCGTCGGCCGACACGCCGGTGTAGCGGCTGATCTGCGCGAGCTGGCTCACCGGCACGTAGAGCACCGCCTTGTCGGCGTATTCCAGGTGCAGGAACTCCTGCAGCGCCGGCGTGCCGTCGGGGTTCTTCTGGCCGATGTCCATATTGATCAGCCCGTGGTAGCGGCCGATGCCGTGCTGGGCGTGGACCACCGGATCGCCGACCTTCAGCTCGGACAGATCCTTGATCAGCGCCTCGACATCGCTGGCCTGCTCCTGGCGGCGGCGCCGGCGCGCGCCGCCGGTGGTGGCGAACAGCTCGGTCTCGGTGACGAAGTCGATGCCGGCCTCGGCCCAGCGAAAGCCGCGCGCCAGCGCTGCGGTGGCGATGCCCACCGGCTCGTCCGTGCTCTGCTGGAACTCGACCAGCGAATCGAAGGCCGGCGGGTTCAGCCCGCTGGCGCGGAAGAAGTCGAGCAGGCTCTCGCGCCGGCCATCGCTCTCGGCCAGCAGCAAGGTGCGCGCCTGGCCCGCGGCGATGTGCTGCTGCAGCCGCGCCAGCGGATCTTCGGCGCCGCGCACCACCGACAGGTCTTCGAGCTTCTGCACGAAGGCGCTGCCCTCCACATCGGCCACCTCGGGGCGCAGCGCCAGCTGGGCGCAGCCCTTGGCGGTGGTGTAGAACTGGTCGGCCGTGAGGAACAGGGCCTCGGGCGGCAGCGCGGGGCGCTCGGGATCGCCCTGCACCAGGCGGTAGCGCTCCTTGGTGTCCTGCCAGAAGCGCTGGAAGGCCGGCTCCAGCTCGCCGTGCAGCACCAGGGTGGATTCGGCGCCCAGGTAGTCGAACACCGTGGCCGTCTGCTCGAAGAACAGCGGCAGGTAGTACTCGATGCCGGCGGTGGCCACTCCGTTGCCCATGTCCTTGTAGATGCGGCTCTTGGTCGGGTCGCCCTCCAGCAGCTCGCGCCAGCGGTTGCGAAAGCGCGCGCGCGCCTCGTCGTCCATCGGGAACTCGCGTCCGGGCAGCAGGCGCACATCCTTGACCGGGTACAGGCTGCGCTGGGTATCGGGGTCGAAGGTGCGTATGGAGTCGATCTCGTCGTCGAACAGGTCCACCCGGTAGGGCACCAGCGAGCCCATCGGGAACAGGTCGATCAGCCCGCCGCGCACCGAGTACTCGCCGTGGCCCACCACCTGCGACACATGGTTGTAGCCCGCCAGCGTGAGCTGGGCCTTGAGCCGCGCCTCGTCGAGCTTCTGCCCGGCCTTGAACTCGAAGGTATAGCCGGCGAGGAAGGCCGGCGGCGCCAGCCGGTACAGCGCGGTGGTGGCGGGCACCAGCACCACGTCCACCTCGCGCTGGCTGATGCGCCACAGCGTCGCCAGGCGCTCGCTGATCAGGTCCTGGTGCGGCGAGAACGCATCGTAGGGCAGGGTCTCCCAGTCGGGAAACATGGCGCTGCGCAGCCCGGGCGCGAAAAAGGCCAGCTCGTCCTGCAGGCGGTTGGCATCGCCCGCGTCGGCGGTGATGATGGCCACCATGCGCTTGGCATCCGCCTCGCGCCCGGCCAGCTGGGCGAGCAGCAGCGCATCGGCGCTGCCCACCGGCATGGGCAGCTGAAAGCGTTTGCCGGCAGTGAGTTTGGGAAGATCCATGAAATGCTTCGTCGGGTTGAAAACGCCAAAAGCACGGAAAAGCCGCGAGGCCGCCGTGCTGAGAACGTGCTTGCGCTCTGTACGATGCCGCGTTGGGCCGCAATCGGGATGGGTTCGAGTCGATGTGGAGCAGCTTGCACCGGGGTGCAAGCAAGCCGCAGCGCGAAGAAATCGCCCGATTGCGGCCCAACCCGAAGGGCCAGTATCTTTGCGGGCGGTCTGCGGCGTTGCGGTATCTTGCAAGGTGCCTACCTTGCTGCGCCACCGCGCCTTGCTGCCCATCCCGCAAAGATACTGGCGCGGCGCCGTACAGAGCGCAAGCACGTTCTAAACCGCTATTTTAGAATCCTGGCGATGAACGAATCCCCGCCGCCCGTCAAACCCCGCAAACCCCAGGGGGGCGGCACGCCGGTGCTCGCCCCGGCGGAGCAAGCCGACGAGGTGATAGACACGGGCGCCGCCACCCAGGAGATCGAGCGCATCGCCTCCGACCTGGTCGAGCGCTATTGGGCCTTCGTGCCCTGCGCGGGCGTGGGCACTCGCGCGATGGGCGCCGACCGCGACCTGCGCCTGCCCAAGCAATACCAGAGCGTGGCCGGCTGGCCGCTGGTGCTGCACACGCTGGCGGCCTTCCTCGCGGTGCGGCAGCTGTCGGGCATCGTGGTCGGCGTCTCGGGCGGCGACCAGTTCCTGGAGCGCTATCCGCACGAGGGCTACGCGCTGGCGCCTTGCGGCGGGCCGACGCGCGCCGACACGGTGGCCGGTGGCCTGCATGCGCTGCTGGCCCAGGGGGCGCAGCCGCACGACTGGGTGCTGGTGCACGATGCCGCGCGCTGCCTGGTCACGCCGGCCCAGATCGAGCGCCTGATCCATGCTTGCGCCCACGACCCGGTGGGTGGCCTGATGGCGCTGCGCCTGCCCGATACCCTGAAGGCCGCGGTGCAGGATGCCGATGGCCGCGAGCGCGTGGCGCAGACGCTGGCGCGCGAAGGCAAATGGCTGGCGCAGACGCCGCAGATGTTCCGTATCGCCACCTTGCTGCAGGCGCTGCAAGGCTGCGCCGAGGCGACCGACGAGGCCAGCGCGGTCGAGGCCATGGGCCTGCGCCCGCAGCTGGTGATGGGCAGCGCGCACAACCTCAAGGTCACCTATCCCGACGACTTCGCGCTGGCCGAGGCGGTGCTGGCGCAGCGCATGGCCAGGCCGGATGCGGTGCATACTGTGGCCCATTTTTTTGACATGCCGGCGCAGGCTTAGCGAGCGCTGGCGGCCCTATTCATGCCAATCATGCAATTTCGAATCGGAGAAGGCTGGGACATCCACGCGCTGGTGCCCGGCCGCCCGCTCATCATCGGCGGCGTAGAGATCCCTCACAGCGCCGGCCTGCTGGGCCATTCCGATGCCGACGTGCTGCTGCACGCCATCACCGATGCGCTGGTGGGCGCGGCCGGGCTGGGCGACATCGGCACGCATTTTCCCGACACCGATGCGCGCTTTCGCGGCGCCGATTCGGCCGCGCTGCTGGCCGAGGCCATGCGCCGCGTGCGCGAGCGCGGCTGGCAGGTGAACAATGTGGACAGCACCGTGATCGCCCAGGCGCCCAAGCTGGCGCCGCATATCGCGGGCATGCGCGCCGCGATCGCCCAGGCGCTGGGCGTGGGCGAGGATCAGGTCAACGTCAAGGCCAAGACCGCCGAGAAAATGGGGCCGGTGGGGCAGGGCGCGGCGATGGAGGCGCGGGCGGTGGTGCTACTGGTGCGGGGCTGAAGAGCACGCCTCCAGCGCCTGCAACGCATCCTCACGCCAGAAGACGGCCGCGGCGAAAAATCCCTCCCACACGCAGCCGTTGCAGCCGCGGCCGCAGCAGGTGGTGGGTGCCGGCGGCGGCGCGCGCAGCGCGATGCCCAGGGCGCTGGCCCGGGCCTGCAGCTCGCCAAAGCAGGCCAGGGCTTGCTCGTAGCTGGTCACCGCGGGTTCATTGCTGCGGGCGGGGCGGCGCGTTCTTGCGGCGAATGGCGAAGCGCCCTATGAAGGCCAGGCCCAGCACCAGCGAAAACCAGCCCACCGGCGCGGCGGGGGCGATGATCCCCTGCACAATATCGGTATGCGCCACATGGGGCGAGATGATGATGACCAGGCCGATCAGCGACAGGATCACGCCCTTGATGAGCACGTCCTGGTCCGATTTGCGCTGTGCATCGTACTGGCGTTGAGAGACGGAAGACATGGCGCCATTATCGATCCGGCGGTGCGCCGAACGAAAGAAAAAAGCAATGAGTATCCAATGGTTCCCCGGTCACATGCACCTGACGCGCAAGCTGATCGCCGAGCGCATCAAGGACATCGACGTGGTGATCGAGGTGCTGGACGCCCGCATGCCCGGCTCCAGCAGCAACCCGCTGCTGGCCGAGTTGACCGGGCACAAGCCCACGCTCAAGATCATCAACAAGCAGGACATGGCCGACCCGGCCTGCACCGCGCAGTGGGCCGCCTGGTACGACGCCCAGCACGACACCAAGGCGCTGCCGCTCGATGCCTCGGAGCCGGCCCCCGCCAAGCGCCTGGTGGCCGCCTGCCGGGCGCTGGCGCCGCAGCGCGGCGGCATGGCCAAGCCGATGCGGGTGCTGATCTGCGGCGTGCCCAACGTGGGCAAGTCCACGCTGATCAACAGCATGAGCGGCAAGGGCCAGGCCAGGACCGGCGACGAGGCCGGCGTCACCAAGGACGAGCAGCGCATCGTGCTCGACGACGACTTTTACCTGTGGGACACGCCCGGCATGCTCTGGCCCAAGATCCTCGTGCCGCAGTCGGGCTTCAACCTGGCCGCCTGCGGCTCGGTGGGCCGCAACGCCTACGACGACGAACTGGTGGCGTTGGAGCTGCTGCTGTACCTGCAAAAGCACTATGCGCCGCTGCTGGAGCAGCGCTACAAGCTGGGCCTGTCCGAGGCGGAGATTGCCGCGCTGCACGACGATGAGCTGCTGGCCCTGATCGGCAAGAAGCGCGGCGCGGTGATGAGCGGCGGCCGCACCAACATGCAAAAGGCGGCCGAGCTGCTGATCACCGACTTTCGCACCCTGCTGCTGGGCCGCATCACGCTGGAGACGCCCGCGGAGTTCGAGCAGTGGCAAGCCGCGGGCGAGGCCGAGGAGGCGCGGGTGCAGGCCGAGCGCCAGGCGCGCGAGAAGGCGCGCCGCGGCGGGCGCGGCAAGCGCTGATGGGTTGGGGCATGGTGTGTTGTATTCATTTTTCATGCAAGTTGAATACAATGGCCGCGAAAGGATGCTCCGATGCCTCGCACTGCCACAACGACCCTGACCGTTCGCCTCAGCGGCGCCCTCGGCGATTTCGTCGCCGCCAGCGTGGGTGAGCACGGCGCCTATGAAAACGTCAGCGAATACGTGCGCGATCTGATCCGGCGTGACAAGGAGCGTGCGGAGCAGGCCGCTTTCGAGCGGCTGAAAGCCGAACTGGCGCAGGCCTATGCAGCGCCGGAGTCGGCATACCAGCCCCTGACGGCAGCCGAGGTGATTGCCCGCAATCGCCGTGGCTGACATGGCCCGGGTGCGTGTTCTGCGGACGGCCGGTGCCGCCGCATCTGGTCGCCTATGCCGAGCGCCAGTGGGCGCGGTCATCGGTGCAGCTATGGGTGAAGCGCGAGCGGCCGGCGCTACCCGGCTGAGGCCTTGGGCGCCGGTGCCGGCGTGGCGCTGGTATCCACCCCCTTGCCGGTAATCTGCCGCACCTCATAACCCTGGGCCTGCAGCAGAGCCAGCAGGCTGTCTTCGCCCACCATGTGCAGCATGCCGACGGCGATGAGCATGCCGGGATATTCGGCCAGCAGCGCCGGAATGCGCTCGGCCATGCGCTGGTTGCGTTTGTCCAGCAGCGCTGCCTTGATGTCGAGTTCGTCCAGGCAGTCGCAGCTGCGCATCAGCTGCTCCAGGGCCTGTAGGTCGCCGCGGCTCCAGTCCTCGGCCAGCTGCCGCATCTGACTGCGGTAGCTGCCGTCCTCGAGCCGGGTCAGCACCTTGTCCAGGTCTTGCGGGGTGGCGGCATCGGCCAGGCGGTTGCTGCGCAATGCACCGAGCGCGTCGATCTGCTCCTGCGCGGTCTCCAGCGCCTTTAGCGGCTTGCCCGCGCTGCGGGCCAGGTCGGCGAGCATCAGGTCGATGCCGTATTCGGCATGGTAGCCCTGCTGCCGAACGTCCAGCAGGGTGAGCGTCAGCAGCTTGCCCAGCAGGCCCAGGGCCTGAAAGCGCGATGCGTCCACGCATGAGCGCTGCGCCAGCGCCGCCATGCGGGCCACCAGCTGTGGGTTGTTGCGCAGGATCAGTTTTTGCACCTCACTGTCGTGGCGCATCATCTGCAGCAGGGCCTGCAGCGTGGCCGGGTCGTCCAGCTCCAGCTCCAGCGCGATGGCTGGCGCCTGGCGCAGCGCCTGCAAGGTGCGCGGGCCGAGAAAGCGCCATTGCGGCTGGCCGACATGGATGGTGCCCAGCAGGTAGCCGTGCTGGCCGCCCTTGCGCAGCTCCCACAGCACGCCGCGCTCGGGCTGGGGCTGCTGCTGCTGTTGTTGCAGCTCTTGTGGCGACAGCTCGGGCGCGGCGGGGCATTCGCGCGCCAGGGCCGCGTCGCCGAGCAGCAGCGCCGCGCAGATGGCTGCGATCAGGCGCCTTGCCGATGGCCAGAGAGCCTTGCGGCGGGTGGCGCCGCCGGTATCAGTACAGCGCCTGGGTTTCGAACCAGCGCCGCGCCAGCCGGTCCCAGAAGCGCGCGCCCAGCGCGAGATTGTCGTCGTTGAAGTCATAGCCCGGATTGTGCAGGCCCACGCCGGGCTGGCCGCCCGGGCCGTTGCCGATCCAGCCGTAGGCGCCGGGCACGGCCTCGAGGAAGAAGCCGAAGTCCTCGGCGGTCATCGCCGGCAGCACATTGGTGTGGGCGTTGGCGTCGCCGACCATCTCGCGCATCACCTCGCCCATGAAGACGGCTTCCTTCTCGTGGTTGTGGGTGTTGGGGTAGCCGGGCTTGATGATGACCTCGGCGCTGGCGAAATGCGCTTCGGCGATGTGCTGCGAGATGCGGTGCAGCCCGTCGATCATGAACTGCTGCGAGTCGCCGCGCAGGTTGCGGCAGGTGCCGAAGATGCGCGCTTCGTCGGGGATGATGTTCTCCACCGTACCCGAGGTGATCTGCCCGACGGTGAGCACCGAGCTGTCCAGCGGATCGGTGCCGCGCGACACCAGGGTCTGCAGCTGGCCGACGATGCTGCAGGCGATCGGGATCGGGTCGATGGTGGTGTGGGGCAGGGCCGCATGGCCGCCGCGGCCGCGCACGATGATCTCGAAGCGCAGCGCGGCCGCCATGATGGGCCCCACGCGCACACCCATCTGCCCCTGGGGCAGCGCCGGCCAGTTGTGCAGGCCGAACACCGCCTGGCAGGGAAAGCGCTCGAACAGCCCGTCCTGCATCATCGCGCGGGCGCCGGCGCCGCCTTCCTCGGCGGGCTGGAAGATGAGCTGAACCGTGCCGTCGAAATCGCGCTGCTGCGACAGCAGCTGGGCGGCGCCCAGCAGCATGGTGGTGTGGCCGTCGTGACCGCAGGCGTGCATGCGCCCGGCGATGGTGCTGGCATGGCCGAACCGATTGAGCTCCTGCACCGGCAGTGCGTCCATGTCGGCGCGCAGCGCGACGGTCGGGCCGGGGTTGGCGCTGCTGCGGCCCTGACCGTGGATGCTGGCCACGATGCCGGTGGTGCCCAGGCCGCGCACCATGGGAAGGCCCAGCGCGCCGAGCCAGGCGGCCACCTGGTCGGCGGTGCGCTGCTCCTCGTAGCGCAGCTCGGGGTGCATGTGCAGGTCGTGGCGCAAGGCCTTGAGCCGGCCGAGATGGGGGGTGATGTCGGAGTCGAGGTACATGGCGGATGTCCTTGCAGGTTCTTCGCGCCATTATCCCGCCGGAGGATAGAGCTTCAGGGCATATGCATACCACTGCGGTCCCATGCCCATCCGCTGCGATGCAGCAGTGATTGCCAGTGCGCCAGACTCTCGTTGGCGGTGGGGGCGGGCGCGCCCTGAAGCACCAGGCCGCTGCGCAGATCCATGGCCTGCCCGCTGAAAGGGTGGGTGAACGACAGCTGCCATGCATGCAGCCACAGGCGCTGCCCGCCCAGGCGCTCGGCCCACCAGCGGTTGAGCGGGCCCTTGCCATGCGTGGCATCGCCGATGATGGGGTGGGCGATGTGCTTGAGGTGCCGGCGGATCTGGTGGCGGCGGCCGGTGCGGGGCTCGGCCCGCACCAGCGACAGCCGGGTGGTGGCAAAGCGCGGGTCCTGGGCCTCGGGGTGCTGTAGCGTGGCCAGGCGGCGAAAGGCGGTGTGCGCCGCCTGCACCGGAGCGTCTGGCGGCGCATCGTCGGGCCGCAGCGCGTGGTCCACCTCGATGGCTTCGGGTGCAAAGCCGCGTACCAGGGCGAGGTAGCGCTTGCCCGGCCGGTGCTGCTCGAAGGCCGCGCACATCGCGCGCGCCGCGTCGCTGTGCAGCGCCAGCAGCAGTACGCCGCAGGTGCCCTTGTCGAGCCGGTGGATGGGGAAGACCCGCTGGCCGATCTGGTCGCGCACGGCCTGCAGCACGAAGCGGGTCTCGCCCGCGTCGAGCCCGGTGCGGTGCACCAGCCAGCCCGCCGGCTTGTAGACCGCGATCAGGTGCTCGTCGCGCCAGAGGATGGGGATCATTGCGGATCGCGTGGGTTGTGCGCTTCTGCGAAATGGTTGATGTGGCGCAGCTGCGGGAAGATCCGGCTCCACAGCCCCACCACCGCCAGCGTGCAGATCCCGCCGGCGATGGCCGCGGGCACCGCGCCCAGCAGCGCCGCGCTGGTGCCGGCGCGAAACTCGCCCAGCTCGTTGGACGAGCCGATGAACAGCATGTTCACCGCCTGCACCCGGCCGCGCATCGCGTCGGGCGTGGCGAACTGCACCAGCGAGCCGCGCACGAAGACGCTCACCATGTCGGCCATGCCCGCCACCGCCAGCGCCAGGCACGACAGCCACAGCCAGTGCGACAGCGAGAACACCAGGTTGGCCACGCCGAAGGTGGCCACCGCCAGCAGCATGCGCGGCCCCACCTGGCGGTTGAAGGGCCGCATGCTCAGGTACAGGCCCGCCGCCAGCTCGCCCATGGCCATGCAGCCGCGCAGCAGCCCCAGGCCCTCGGGGCCGGCGTGCAGCACTTCGTGCGCATAGATGGGCAGCAGCGCCACCACGCCGCCGAGCAGCACCGCGAACAGGTCGAGCGAGATGCAACCCAGGATCATGGGCCGCGAGAAGATGAAGCGGATGCCGATGCCAAAGCGCCGCCAGATGTTGTCGCCAGCGGCGCCGGCGGACGGCGCCTGCTGCGCCATGGCGCGGGGCGCGGGCGGCGCGGTGCGCAGCTGCACCCGCGCCAGCAGCAGCGCCCCGCCCGCGAAGCCCAGCAGGCACAGGGCGTAGGTCAGGTGGCCGCCGCCGGCCGCGTACACGAAGCCGCCGAGCATGGGGGCGCAGATGCTGGCGCCGCGCATCACCACGCTGTTGGTGGCAATGGCCTGGGGCAGGGCCTGCTTGCTCACCAGCTGCGGCAGCAGGCTTTGCAGCGCCGGCCCCGAAAACGCCCGCGACGCGCCGAACAGCACCAGCACCGCATAGATGCCGCCCACCCCGGCATGGCCATGGGTGGACAGCCACCACAGCAGGGCGCTGCACAGCCCGCCGATGCTCCAGCTGGCCGCCAGCACGCGCTTGCGCTGCAGGCGGTCGATCAGATCGCCCGCGGGCAGCAGCAAGAGCAGCATGGGGATGAACTGCGCCAGCCCCACATAGGCCAGCGCCATGGGCGCGCGGGTCAGGTCGTAGACCTGCCAGGCGACGACCACGGCCTGGATCTGGGTGGCGGCGACCGCCAGGACGCGGGCGCAAAGAAAAGCGGCAAAGCCAGCTTGCCGCAATGGATGGGTGGGTGCTTGTGAAACCATGGAGCGTTGCCGGCCCATGTTATGGGGCTGTTGGAAGTGCCGGGCAGCCCGCCATTGTGCCGCGAAGCGGCCGCCTGGGTGTGGCGGCGGGGCATCAAGGGGATACCGGCGAGTCGTCATTGCGTCAGCCGCCAGGTTGCGCAATTTTTAATCAGCCGGCATTTTTGCTTGCCAATCAACGGGTTGATCGTGATATGCCAAGCTTATCCACAAAGCCATCCCCGCAGTTTGGGTAAAAGTCAGCGCGCGATTTCGGACTCCACCTTCATGTCCAGCACATAGACATAGCGCGAGGCGTCGGCCGGCACGTTCTTGCGTTCGTAGCGGTTCACGCGCAGCACGTTGCGCACGCCGGCCTCGTGCTGGTAGCCCTTGATCTCGTCGTAGAACGGGCCCCATTCGCCGACCGACCTCTTGGTGCCGTTGTCGGCGTACTGCACGGTGCGCACCTGCAGGCACTGGTGGTTGGGCATCAGCGGATGGCTGCAGGCCACGCGCTGCGGCGCCACTTCGAGGAAGATGCGCTCGGGCTTGCCGCCATACAGGGTCTGGTCGGTGGGTTTGCCGGCCAGGTACCAGGTGCTGCCATCGGCCAGGCGCAGCTCCAGGCGGGGCTGGCTGCCGGCGTCGCCGAGCTTCCACTGCTGGATGGTGCCGAGCTGCTGGCCCACCAGGTTCTCCAGTGCCATCAGCTGGCGGTCGGCGCAGGCGCGCATGGTGGACATGGGCTTGCCCACGCGCATCCGGTCGCCATCCACTTCGACGCTCGCGGACATGCTGTTGCACAGGTTGGCCACGCCGATGCGCGCGCCGCCGCCGCCTTCGGCGGCCACAAAGCTCAGCCGCACCGGGCCTTGCGCGGCCGCCGCGGCATATTGCGGCAGCGCCGCGCCCTTGGCGTCGAGCACGCGCTCCAGGTCCCAATGGTAGGCGTACAAGGTGCTGGACGAGGGATTGGCTGGCATGGTCGAGGCCGTGGGGCGGTTGCTGGAGGCGGGGGCGGAGGAGGGCGCGCTGTTGCAGGCGGCAAGCATCAGGGCTGCGGCGGCGCAGGCAACGAGGCGGGGAGCGATGGCGTTCATGGGTGAATCCTTTCTTGGCCGGGTTCTTGATGGGTCTATGAGCGGCTTTGCCGGTGAGGGTTCGTTAGCTTTCGTAAGCCAAATGTTAAAAAAGGGCCCCCACGCTTGCTCACTGCGTGTAGCCGCTGCCCCCTACGCCGGGCGCCCCCGAGGGGGCCGCTTTTTGCCTTGGGGCGGCCCGGCGGCAAAAAACCATGTCCGCGGGTTCTATCCACGGGCATCGGGCAGGAACAGCGCCGGGTCGACCATGCTGCGGTTGAGCATTACACCCCAGTGCAGGTGCGGGCCGGTGACGCGGCCGGTGGCGCCCACCTTGCCGATCACCTGGCCGGCGGCCACCGTGTCGCCCGGCTGCACCCCGATGTGGCTCAGGTGGCAGTACATGGTGAGAAAGCCGCCGCCGTGGTCGAGCCAGATGGTGTTGCCGTTGAAGAAGTAGTCGCCCGTGTCGATCACCTTGCCCGCCAGCGGCGCGCGGATGGGCGTGCCGGTGGCCGCGGCGATGTCCATGCCGCTGTGCGGATTGCGCGCCTGCCCGTTGAACACGCGGCGCAGCCCGAACGAGCTGGAGCGCCGCCCCGGCACCGGCGCGGGCAGCGTGAGCGATGCGGGCAGCGGCGTGCTGAAGCTGGTCATCACTTGCGCCTGGTGGTCACGCTCGCGCTCATAGCGGGCCATGTCGGCGGCGGACAGGTCCACCGTCTTGGGCGCCACCTTCAGGCGCTGCTCGCTGTACTTCTTGGGGCGCACCGTGTATTCGATGCTGCGCGTGCCGCTGTCGTCCTGTACCCGCAGCCGGGCGCGGCCCAGCGGCGCGGACAGCGGTATGCCCACCAGCGCGGTCCACTCGATCGCATCGCCGAGCACCAGTGCCGGTATGTCGTCCACGAAGGCGCGTGGCCGCTGCGCGCCGGGGCCCAGCGACAGCCGGGCCACGCCGCCGGGCACCAGGGCTTCGCCGGGCCAGCCGTCTGTGGCCCGCGCCGGCGCGGCCAGGCAGGGCGCGAGCGCCAGCGCGGCGGCGCCTTGCAGCCAGCGGCGGCGGGGCAAGGCAGGCCCGTGCTCGGGCGTGGGGCGAGTGGGGGATGGGTGCATGGCTTGGTCCAGAAATCTACTTTAATAATGATAGCTGTATGTCTACGTCTGCCCGGCGTGTGTAACGGGTTGGCAAAACCAATGATCGGGCATGCGTCCTACCGGCGGCGTAGGCAAAATCCGTTAAAGTAAGCAGCCTTGTTGGATCGTAGTTCCGGAAGAGTCTGCCATTCATGTTGGGGAAAGTTGTCAAAGCATTGAAAGGGTCGCCCATGAGCGGCCCAGGTGGCCAGCTTGGCGGCAGCGGCGCCGCGGCCGGCATGGCGGCTGTGCTGGCCATGGCGCTGGCCGGCTGTGCCGGCGGCTATTTGCCCGGATCCTCCGGCTCCGCCAAGGGCGAGCCGGAGACCTTTGCCTCGGCCGCCACCTATTCGCGCCTGTTCGACGCCACGCCACAGCGCACCTGCGAGGCCGCGCGCCGCGCGCTGCTGAGCCAGGGCTACCTGATCAACACCGCCAAGCCGCAGGAGGTGGAGGGACAAAAGAGCTTCCAGCCCGTGCCCGAGAACCACCAGCTGATGACCATCCGCATCGTCTGCGTGCCCGACAGCGCCGACGGCAAGGTGAGCATGGGTTTCGTCAGCGCGCTCAAGGACACCTATGCGCTGCGCAAGAGCAGCAGCTCGGCCAGCGTCGGCGTGGGCGGGCTGGGCTCGCTGTCGCTGCCGTTCACCGGCGGCAACGACTCCATGGTCAAGGTCGGCAGCGAGACCGTGAACTCGGCCACCTTCTACGACAGTTTTTTCGAGCTGGTGAAGAACCATCTGCGCCTGGATGAGGAGCCGGCGCCCAGCGACGACAGCGCGGCCAGCCAATGAGCGGCACCGCGGCCGAGCCGCCCGGCGACGAGCATTGGATGCGGGCGGCGCTCGCCGAGGCGCAGCAGGCGGCCGGACAGGGCGAGGTGCCGGTGGGCGCGGTGGTGGTGCGCGGCGGCGAGATCATCGGCCGCGGCAGCAACCAGCCGATCGCGCGGCGCGACCCGAGCGCCCATGCCGAGATCATGGCGCTGCGCGATGCGGCCGCCCGCGTGGGCAACTACCGTCTCGACGGCAGCACCGTCTACGTCACGCTGGAGCCCTGCGCCATGTGCGCGGGCGCGTTGCTGCATGCGCGCGTGGCGCGCGTGGTCTGGGGCGCGCCCGAGCCCAAGACCGGCGCCGGCGGCTCGGTGCTCGATCTGTTTGCCGAGCCGCGGCTGAACCACCATACCTGCGTGGCCAGCGGCGTGCTGGCCGATGTGGCCAGCCGGCAGCTGGCCGACTTCTTTGCCCGGCGGCGCGGTGCGCAGCGGGCGGCGGCGCACCCGCTGCGCGATGATGCGCTGCGCACGCCGCCCTCGTGCTTTACCCATGATCCAGCATGGGATGCGTGCTCTACCTTTTACAGCGATTTACCAGCGCTGCAGGGGTTGCGCCTGCATGTGTGGGATAGCGCTGCGCAACAGGCCCCTGCATCGTCGCGTTGCTGGCTGCTGCTGCACGGCAGCCCCACGCATGGCGTGCTGTACCGCAAGCTCGCGCCGCTGCTGATGGCGCGGGGCGAGCGCGTGCTGGTGCCCGACTGGCTGGGCTTTGGCCGCAGCGACAAGCCCAAGAAGCAGGGCGTGCTCAGCGATGCGCGGCAATGCGCGCTGATGCAAGAGCTGCTGCAGCATGTGGGCCTGGAGCGCGAGCGGCTTGTGGTGGTGGCGCATGGCGATGCCACGCGCTTGGCGCTGGCGTTGGCGCCACGTTGCCTGTGGCTCATCAATCCCGCGCTGCGGGCCAGCCCCGCCTATGCCGAATGGCTGGCGGGCATGGCGCGCAGGCCGCAGTGGGATATCGCGGCCAGCCTGCAGCCGGCGGGCGCGGCGCTGGCCGAGGATGTTGTGCAATGGCAGGCGCAGTTCCCTGACAAGGGCTACCGTGCGGGCCTGCGCGCATGGGTCGCGGCGCAGACGCGGTGGATGCAGGCGCCGTATGGGTTTCATGCGCCCCAAGCACTGCCAGCCAGCGTGGAGCAACTGCTGGTCAGCTGGGGCGGGCAGGCCGTCTGGTGGCCGGCCGCGCCCGATGTGCTGCCGTCGGGGGCGAGCCAGCACGAGGCGCCCGGCGGCGACTGGCTGCCGTTGCAAGAGCCCTCGATCGCGCTGCGGGCGTTGGATTATTTCGCTCCGGCCGGGGGCCGTTGACAGCGGGAATGCTTCTTGCATGCTGCGATGCAGCATCCATCCCACGCAACTGGAGCTGACCATGCTGAATCGTAGCGCTACCGAGTTCTCCCACATCAAGCCTGGCGACACGGAATATGTCTCTGGCGGCCTGCGCGATTTCTTTCTGTACCGAGACCTGGGCGTGGCCCAGGCCACGCACGGCAAAGTGATCGCGCACCTTGTTAAGGCGAACATGGCACCAGAAAAGGGCACCGGCTGGCACCGCCATGAAGCAGACTTCCAGATCGTGATCATGCTCAAGGGCTGGGCGCGCTTCATGTACGAAGACCGGGAAACGCTGGTGCAGGCGGGTGACTGTGTACACCAGCGCCCCGGCATTCGGCACTACTTGTTTGACTACTCGCCCGACATGGAGTATCTGGAGATCGTCTCGCCGGCGGATTTCAAGAGCATCGACGTGGAGCCGGTCTGCGACATACCGGCCCCTACGTCTTGGGCCTGAAGCTGGCGCGCGTTCAGAATTCGGCCTCGAGTTCGTCGATTTCGTCGGGCTCTTGCCGCGCGCCGGCCACCCATTCCTGCATGGCGGGCAGCGCCATGATGCGCTCGCAGTAGGCAGCGCAGGCCTCATCCAGCGCCACGTCGTAGGTCAGCAGGCGCGTGACCACGGGCGCATACATGGCGTCGGCCATGCCGGGGTGCGTGCCGAACAAAAAGGGGCCGCCGTAGGCCGCCAGGCATTCCCGCCAGATGGCGAGCACGCGGTCAATATCGCTTTGCGCGCGCGACCACACCTGAAAGCCGGGGTGGTGCGCCTTGATGTTCATGGGAAGCGCGGCGCGCAGCGCGGCAAAGCCCGAGTGCATCTCGCCGCAGATGGCGCGGCAGTGCGCGCGCATCCTCGCTTCGGCAGGCAGCAGCGGTGCTTGCGGCAAGGTCTCGTTCAGGTATTCGCCGATGGCCAGGGTGTCCCACACCTTGATGCCGTTGTGCAGCAGCGAGGGCACCAGCATCGAGGGAGACAGCAGCAGGATTTCCGCCCGCATTTGCGGGTCATCGGGTGGCACCATGTTTTCGCTGAACTCCAGCCCCGACATGCGAGCCATGAGCCAGCCGCGCAGTGCCCAGGCGCCGTAGTTCTTGCTGCTGATGGTGAGGACGGCTGGGGTCATGGCGCTTGCTCCTGGTGGCACATGAAAAGGGGATGAACCAGGCACAGCAAGGGATGTGCCAAGCCGCAAGATCTTGGGGCGATTTCCGGTGAGTCCCGGTGACTCCAGGGATTGGCCCATAAATTGCCTGTGCCGGGTAGACCACGGTTTTTCGCTACAGGGAATGCGCCATGCTCTACCACGCCTACCAAGCCCAGTCCAACATGAGGTCCCCGCTGCACATGCTGGCCCAGCCGCTGGGGCAGCTGTGGTGGATGCATGGGGCAGAGCGCAGCCTGCCGCGCCACCTGGCTGCTGCCTGCCAGGTGTTCAACCGCCTGCAGTTGACCCATGCGCGGCCCGCCTACGGCATCGATGCCGTCGAGGTGGACGGCCGGCCCTGCGCGGTGGTGGAGCAGGTTGTCTTGGCCACGGCCTTTGCTACGCTGCGGCGCTTTCACAAGCCCGGGGCGGCGCCCCAGCCCGCGGTGCTGCTGGCGGCGCCGCTGTCGGGCCATTTCGCCACCTTGCTGCGCGACACCGCGCGCACGCTGCTGCGCGACCATGACGTGTACCTCACCGACTGGCACAACGCGCGGGACGTGCCGCTGCGCCAGGGTGCTTTCGGGCTGGACGACTATGTGGAGCATCTGCAGCGCTTCATCGCCGCCATCGGGCCGGGCACGCATGTGGTGGCGGTGTGCCAGCCCTGCGTGGCGGCGCTGGCCGCCACGGCGCTGATGGCCGAAGACGGCCATCCGGCCCAGCCGCGAAGCCTGACCCTGATGGCCGGGCCGGTGGACTGCCGAGTCAATCCGACCAAGGTCAACCGCCTGGCCACCGAACGGTCCATTGCCTGGTTTGAGCACCACCTCATCAGCCATGTGCCGCCGCCGCATGCGGGCCACATGCGCCGCGTATACCCAGGCTTTGTGCAGCTTGGCGCATTCATGAACATGAACCTGGAGCGCCACCTCCAGCAGTTCGAGCGCATGTACCAGCACCTGGTGCAGGGCGAGGTGGCGCAGGCGCAGGACATAGGCCGCTTCTACGACGAGTACCTGGCTGTCAACGATCTGCCGGCCGAGTTCTACCTGGAGACGGTGGAGCGCGTGTTCCAGACCTTTGACCTGCCCCGCGGCGAACTCCGCGTGCGCGGCCGGCGCGTCAACCCGGCCGCCATCCGCCGCACCGCGCTGCTGACGGTGGAGGGCGAGCGCGATGACATCTGCGCGGTAGGCCAAACGGTGGCGGCGCAGGATCTGTGCACGGGCATTCGGCCCTGCCGCAAGAGCCATCACCTGCAGGCCGGGGTGGGGCACTACGGCGTGTTCAGCGGCAGCCGGTGGAATCAGCAGATCTATCCGCGGGTGCGGGAGATGATCCATTCCTGCCAGGGGTAGGGGCGCAAATACGCTTAATATCCTTCCCATGACCGATTCCCGCACCCCCGCACGCCAACCCGCCACCGAGCTGATCCACCACCAGTACGAGCCGCCCGCGGCCTACGCGGCGCCGCAGCCGGGCGTGTTCAAGGCCTCGACCGTGTTCTTCCCGAGTGTCGAGGCCATGCGCACCTGGGACTGGAAGGACAAGAGTGCCTTCACCTACGGCCTGCACGGCACGCCCACCACCTACATCCTCGAAGAGCGCATCGCCACGCTGGAGGGCGGCAGCTACTGCGTGCTGGTGCCCAGCGGCCTGGCCTCGATCTCGGTGATCGGCATCGCGCTGCTCAAGGCGGGCGACCATATCCTGGTGCCCGACAACGCCTACGGCCCGAACAAGGCCTTTGCGCAAAGCGAGCTGCGCCGCTTCGGCGTGAGCATCAGCTACTTCGATCCCCTGAGCGTCGAGGACATGGCGGCGAAGATCACGCCGAACACCCGGCTGGCCTGGCTGGAGGCGGCGGGCTCGGTGTCGATGGAGTTTCCCGACCTGCCCGCGCAGGTGCGGCTGTGCCGCGAGCGCGGCATCCTCAGCGCGCTGGACAACACCTGGGGCGCCGGCCTGGCCTTCAATGCCTTCGACCTGGCCGGCGACGGTAGCTACAGCCTGGGCGTGGACGTGACGGCGCACTCGCTCACCAAGTACCCCAGCGGCGGCGGCGACGTGCTGATGGGCTCCATCGTCTCGCGCGACCCCGAGATCCACCGCCGCGTGCAGGCCACGCACATGCACCTGGGCCTGGGCGTGGGCGTGAACGATCTGGAGACCGTGATCCGCAGCCTGCCCAGCCTGCCGCTGCGCTACCGCGCGCAGGATCGGGCGGCGCGGCAGCTGGCGCGCTTTCTGGCCGCGCAGCCGCAGGTGGTGCAGCTGCTGCACCCGGCCTTCGAGGGCGCGCCCGGCCATGCGCACTGGCAGGCGCTGTGTGGTGGGCGCAAGCAGGGCGATGGCGGCGGCGACGGCGCAGCCGCTGGCCTGTTCAGCGTGGTGTTCGATGCGCGCTACGGCCAGGCGCAGATCGACGCTTTTTGCGAAAGCCTGCGCTTGTTCAAGCTCGGCTACAGCTGGGGCGGCCCGGTGAGCCTGGTCGTGCCCTACGAGATCGCCAGCATGCGCAGCGTCAAGGCCTCGGCGCTCAAGCCCGGCACCGTGGTGCGCTTCTCGGTCGGGCTGGAGTCGGCAGACGACCTGCAGGCCGATCTGGCGCAGGCGTTGCAGATCGCCTTGGGCTGAGGACGTCCCATGGACCTGGCCACGCTGCTGCTCTACGCCATCGCGGTATCCGCGGTGACCGTGATTCCTGGCCCGACCATGCTGCTGGCGCTGAACAACGGCATCAGCGGCGGCCCGCGCATCGCCGCCTGCGGCATCCTGGGCGCGGCCTTGTCCGACCTGATCCTGATCGGCGCGGTGGGCTGCGGGCTGGGGGCGGTCCTGGCCGCTTCCGAGCGGCTCTTCGCCTGCATCAAATGGGGCGGTGTGCTGTACCTGCTCTATCTGGCCTGGGGGCTGTGGCGCGCGCCCGTGCGCGCTTTCATGGACCGTGCCCAGGCCGGGCAGGCGCCGGCCAGCGGCCGCGCCGCCTTCCTGCGCTCCCTGCTGGTGGCGCTGTCCAATCCCAAGGGGCTGCTGTTCTTTTCGGCCTTCTTGCCGCAGTTCATTCAGCCGGCCGAAGCGGTGGCGGCCCAGTACGCCACGCTGGCGCTGCTGACCGCCGCGATCGATGCCGCGCTGATGGCCGCCTATGCCCTTGGCGGGCACCAGGCGGCGCGCCTGATGTCGGCGCGCGCGCTGCGTTGCATGAACCGCGGCTGCGCCGGCCTGCTCGCCGCGCTGGCGGTTGCGCTCAGCCTGTACCGGCGCAGCGAAAGCCGCTAGCTTGCGCGCCATTGCATCAGCTATTGCATCAGCTTTTGCAGCGCCGGCCAGACGTTGGCCAGCATCGTGGGGTGAGCGCTGGCCAGCGGGTGGATGCGGTCGGCCTGGAAGTTCTTCTCGAAGTTCGGCACGTCGGCCACGCCCTTGAGCAAAAAGGGCACCAGCGCCGCGCCCTTGGCCTCGGCCACCTGGGTGAAGACGCGCGCGAAATCCTGGGTGTACTTGGCGCCGTAGTTGGGCGGCACCTGCATGCCCACCAGCAGCACCCGGGCGCCGGTCTGGCGCGCGGCATCGGCCATCGCGGCCAGGTTGGCCTGGGTGGCCGGCAGCGTCAGGCCGCGCAGCGCGTCGTTGCCGCCCAGCTCCAGCACCACGACCGCGGGCTTGTGCTGGGCCAGCAGCCCTGGCAGCCGCGAGCGGCCGCCGGCGGTGGTGTCGCCGCTGATGCTGGCGTTGAGCACCTGCCAGGGGCGCTGGTCGGTGCGCAGCTTCTTGTCCAGCAGCGCCACCCAGCCGCTGCCGCGCTGCAGGCCGTACTCGGCGCTGAGCGAGTCGCCGACGACGAGGATGGTCTTGGGCGCCTGGGCCTGTGCAATACCCGTTGCGCAGGCCAGCGCCGCGGCAGCCGCTACCATGCCATGCAGCCAGCTGCGGCGAGACAGTGGCCGCTGGGCAGATAGTTGCCGCTGGGCGATAGGAAAAAGGTTTTTCATGGTGAATGCTTCGATGGAAGGCGCCGCTGCGGGTTCCCTGGAATCCGCGCTGGGCGCGGTGATCCGCGTGCAGCAGCTGCACAAGGCAGTATCGGATTCGACCGGCACGCTCACTATTTTGCGGGATATCGATTTCAGCGTGGCGCGCGGCGACACGGTGGCCATCGTGGGCGCGTCGGGCTCGGGCAAGAGCACGCTGCTGTCGCTGCTGGCGGGGCTGGATACGCCCACCAGCGGCACGGTGTGGGTGCAGGGCGAGGATCTGTTCGCGCTGGATGAGGACGCCCGCGCCGCGCTGCGCGCGCGCAGCATGGGCTTCGTGTTCCAGAACTTCCAGCTCATGGGCAACCTGACGGCGCTGGAGAACGTGATGCTGCCACTGGAGCTGGCGGGCCGGCGCGATGCGCGCGCGGCCGCCACCCGCATGCTGGAGCGCGTGGGCCTGGGCCAGCGCCTGTCGCACTACCCCAAGCTGCTGTCGGGCGGTGAGCAGCAGCGCGTGGCGCTGGCCCGCGCCTTCGTGGTGCAGCCCGCGGTGCTGCTGGCCGACGAGCCCACCGGCAGCCTGGATTTCGCCACCGGCGAGGCGGTGATGAACCTCATCATGGAGCTGAACCGCGAGGCCGGCACCACGCTGCTGATGGTGACGCACGACCGCGCGATCGCCGCGCGCTGCAGCCGGCGCATCACCATCGAGGCCGGGCGCATGGTGCAGCCTGAATAAAACAATAGCTGCTCGCGCAGACTGGTAAATGATTTCAGATAGTTTTATATCTGAAATCATTGTTTAGAAAGCGCTAGGTGCTCATAAAATATCAAGCGTGCAAAAAATGGCGCTCCACGCTCCCCACTGCGCGTGGTCGCTGTCCCTCCGGGAGGGGTAATGCCGTTCACTTAGCAAGTCGAAGCTGCGGCCAGCCAAATGGGGTGGGCCAATCCCACGGGCCACCGCTTTGCTCGGCCTGGCTTTGTGGGGCCGAGCAAAGCGATGGACCGAAAGGCTGTTCACCCCCCATCTAGCCGTGGCGAGAAGCGCAGGGCGCGGGGC
>NZ_JBMDII010000054.1:0-30144 GCF_057808605.1 Comamonas sp. FG99 | reverse complement strand
CACGCCCCTTGGACGGCATTACCATCGTTTCGCTGGAACACGCGGTGGCGGCGCCCTTTTGCACGCGCCAGCTGGCCGACCTGGGTGCGCGCGTCATCAAGGTCGAGCGTCCGGGCAGCGGCGACTTCGCCCGCGGCTACGACGGGCGGGTGCGGGGCCAGTCCTCGCACTTCACCTGGCTCAACCGCAACAAGGAAAGCCTGGCGCTGGACCTGAAGAACCCGGTGGCGCTCAAGGCCCTCAAGCAACTGCTGGCCGATGCCGACGTGCTGGTGCAGAACCTGGCGCCCGGCGCCGCCGCGCGCATGGGCCTGTCGTACGAGGCGCTGAAGGCGCTGAACCCGCGCCTCATCGTCTGCGACATCAGCGGCTATGGCGCCGACGGCCCCTACCGCGACAAGAAGGCCTACGACCTGCTGATCCAGAGCGAGGCGGGCTTTCTCTCGGTCACCGGCACGCCCGAGACGCCGAGCAAATCCGGCATCTCGGTGGCCGACATCGCCGCCGGCATGTATGCCTACACCAATGTTCTGTCGGCGCTGCTGCTGCGCGGCAGGACTGGCGCGGGCAGCCACATCGACGTCTCCATGCTCGAAGCCATGGGCGAGTGGATGGGCTACCCGCTGTACTACGCCTTTGATGGCGCGCCGCCGCCGCCGCGCACCGGCGCCTCGCACGCCAGCATCTACCCCTATGGCCCGTTCGTGGCTGGCGACGGTGGCACCGTGATGCTGGGGCTGCAAAACGAGCGCGAATGGAAGGCCTTTTGCGACAAGGTGCTGATGGCGCCCGAGCTGGCCGCCGACCCGCGCTTTGACAGCAATGCCCGGCGCAACGAGAACCGCGCGGCGCTGCAGGCCGAGATCCTGCGCATCTTCGCCAGCCTGAGCGCCGCGCAGCTGGTGCGGCGGCTGGACGAGGCTGGCATTGCCAACGCGCGCGTCAACGACATGGCCGAGCTGTGGCAGCACCCGCAGCTGCAGGCGCGCAAGCGCTGGCGCAGCGTGGCCACGCCGGTGGGCGAGGTGGCGGCGCTGCTGCCGCCGGGCGTGAACAGCGCCTACGACTACCGCATGGACCCGGTGCCCGCCGTCGGCGAGCACACGCGCTCCATCCTGGCCGAACTCGGGCTGTCCGATGCCGACCTGGCGCAGATCGACAAACCCTCCGACTTCTGAGAACCACCCATGACCGCGAGAGAGCCCTTCATGAACGCAACCGCCACCACCGCCGCTGCCCAACTGGCCCGCTTTGCGGCCGAGCTGCAGTTCAGCGACATCCCCGAGCCGGTGCTGCAAAAGACCGAAGACCTGTGGATAGACTGGTTCGGCTCGGCCGTGGCCGGCCACAACGCGCGGCCGGTGCAGTGCATTACCCGCTTCGCGCTGGCCATGGGGCCGCAGCAGGGCCCCAGCGAGGTGATAGGCGAGGCGCGCACCACCAGCCCCTATGCGGCGGCCATGGCCAATGCCGCCGCCTCGCACGTGGTGGAGCAGGACGACGTGCACAACGGCTCGGTCTTCCACCCGGCCACCGTGGTGTTTTCGCCGGCGGTGGCGGTGGCGCAGGCGCTGGACGCTTCTGGCAAGGATTTGCTCACCGCCGTGGTCGCGGGCTACGAGGTGGGCATCCGCGTGGGCGAATTCCTCGGCCGCTCGCACTACCGCATCTTCCACACCACCGGCACCGCGGGCACGCTGGCCGCCGCCGCCGCCGTGGGCCGCCTGCTGGGGCTTGATGCGCAGCAGATGCTGCATGCCTTCGGCTCGGCCGGCACCCAGTCGGCCGGCCTGTGGGAGTTTTTGCGCACCGCCGCCGACAGCAAGCAGCTGCACACCGCCCACGCCGCCGGCGCGGGCCTGATGGCGGCTTACCTGGCCCAGGACGGCTTCACCGGCGCGGCCGACATCTTCTGCGGCCCGCAGGGCATGGCGGCAGGCATGTCCACCGATGCCAACCCGGCCAAGCTGACGGACGGTTTGGGCACGCGCTGGGCCACCGCCGAAACCTCGTTCAAATGGCATGCCTCGTGCCGCCACACCCATCCCGCGGCCGATGCGCTGCTGCAGGTGATGCAGCTGAACCAGCTGCGGGCCGGCGACATCGCCCGGGTGGTCACCCATGTGCACCAGGGCGCGATCGATGTGCTCGGCCCGGTGGTCGACCCGAGCACCGTGCACCAGAGCAAGTTCTCGATGGGCACGGTGCTGGCGCTGGCCGCGCGCCACGGCTTTGCCGGCCTGACCGAGTTCGACAACGACTTCCGCGCCGACGCCACCATGGCGCTGCGCGACAAGGTCAGCATGGAGCTGGACCCCGAGGTGGACGGCGCCTACCCGCAGCGCTGGATCGGCAAGGTCACCGTCACCACCAATGACGGCCGCGTCTTCAAGGGCCGGGTGGACGAGCCCAAGGGCGACCCCGGCAACACGCTCTCGCGCGCCGAGCTCACCGACAAGGCGCTGCGCCTGGGGGCATTCAGCAATGCCGTATCCGACGAGCGCATGAAAAAATCGCTGGACGCGGCGTGGCAGCTGCGCGACTGGCCCAGCGTCGGCCGCCTGCTGGCAGACTGAGCCCCCAGATCAACCAAGGAGACAAGATATGCAAAAACGTTGGCGCCGATGGGGCCTGGCCCTGTTTGCCGGGCTGTCCGCCGTGGGCCTGCACCTGAACGCCCCCGCCGAGACCTTTCCCTCCAAGCCGGTGGTCCTGGTGGTGCCGTACTCGGCCGGCGGCCCCACCGACGTGGTGGCGCGCCTGCTGGCGGTGCCGATGGGCCAGTCGCTGGGGCAGACCGTGATCGTCGAGAACACCGTGGGCGCGGGCGGTACGCTGGCGCCGGCGCGCATCGTGCGCTCCAAGCCCGACGGCTACACCATCCTGATCCACCACATGGGCATGGCCACCGCGCCCGCGCTGTACAAGAAGCTGCCCTACGACCCGCTCAAGGACTTCGAGTACATCGGCCAGGTGCTCGACGTGCCCATGACCCTGCTGTCGCGCAGGGACTTCCCGCCGAACACCCTGCCCGAGCTGCTCGACTACCTCAAGAAGAACCAGGACAAGGTCTCCATGGCCCATGCCGGCACCGGCGCGGTGTCGCAGCTGTGCGGCCTGCTGTTCATGCACCAGGTGGGCCTCAAGCTCACCACCGTGCCCTACAAGGGCGCCGGCCCGGCGATGAACGACCTGATGGGCGGCCAGGTCGACCTGCTGTGCGACCAGACCACGCAGACCGTGCCGGTGATCCAGGACGGCAAGCGCGCCAAGGTCTTCGGCGTGACCACGCTCAAGCGCCTGTCCACGCTGCCCGACATCCCCACGCTGGACGAGCAAGGCCTCAAGGGCTTTGACGTGAAGGTCTGGCACGGCATGTACGCGCCCAAGGGCACGCCGCCCGAGGCCATCGCCAAGCTCAACCAGGCGCTGAACGTGGCGCTGAAGGACGAGCATGTGAAAAAGCGCATCGCCGAGCTCAGCTCCGACCTGGCCACCCCCGACAAGGCCACGCCCGCATCGCTGAAGCAGCAGCTCACCTCCGAGGTGCAGCGCTGGGCCAAGGTGATGCGCGAGGCCGGTGTAGAGAAGCAGTAGAGAATCCATGAGTACTGACACCCATCCGCTGGCCACCGCCGCATCCTGGCTGTTCGTTCCCGCCACGCGCCCCGAGCGCATCGCCAAGGCCCTGGCCAGCGGCGCCGATGCGGTCATCGTCGACCTGGAAGACGCGGTGGCTCCGCAGGACAAGCCCGCCGCGCGCGCTGCCCTGGCGCAGGCCATCGCCGCGCTGGCGGGCGCCGAGCGCGCGCGCATCCTGGTGCGCATCAACGGCGGCGGCACCGAATGGTTCGCGCAGGACCTGCAGGCGGTGCAGGCCCTGGTGGCCCAGGGCTGTGCCGGCGCCATGCTGCCCAAGGCCGAGGACGCGCAGACCCTGGCCCGGGTGCGGGCCGGGCTGGGCGCGGCCGGCGTGATCGTGCCCATCATCGAATCGGTGGCCGGGCTCGACGCCATCGACGCGGTGGCGCACAGCCCCGGCGTGCTGCGCCTGGCCTTCGGCCACCTCGACTTCCAGGTCGATGCCGGCATGGCCTGCGCCGGCGACGAGGCCGAGCTGGTGCCGGTGCGCCTGGCGGTGGTGCTGGCCTCGCGCCGCGCCCGGCTGCCCGCGCCCATCGACGGCGTGAGCGTCAACACCCAGGACGCCACCGTGGTGCGCGCCGATGCCGAGCGCAGCCTGCGCGGCGGCTTTGGCGGCAAGCTGTGCATCCACCCGATGCAGCCGGCCCAGGTCAACGCCGCGTTCGCGCCCACCGAGGCCCAGGTGCAGTCCGCCCGGCAGGTACTCGATGCCTTCGAGGCGGCCAAGGGCGGCGTCTGCGTGGTGAACGGCCGCATGGTGGATGCGCCGGTCATCCACCTGGCGCGCAAGACCTTGCAGCGCCATGCCATCGCCAGCGCACGCGGCGGCTGACGAGCCCCGCAGCCCGGATGCCGGTAGCAATGCACTATTGCAATCTATTGTTAAATTGAACGAATATCAGTTTTTCAATAGATAAATAAAAACTATATTTCCTCCAATATCTATACGGAGGTCATATGGCGAAGGCAGGTGTCGGTGCACGGTTGCCAGCGTGGAAAGCCTGGAGCCTGGGGCTGGTGCTTGCCTGCGCCGGCACCGGCCTGCACGCGGCGGAGATCACGGTGGCGGCGGGCTCCCAGTATTTTGCGAACTGGGCTTTCAGCGACATCAATCCCAATGGGAAGGCGGAGGAGCTCACGCTGGCCGCCGGCCAGACGGTCAGCGGCACCCTGGATGGAAAGCCGCTGGACTGGTCCGTCATCACCGCCGTGGCGGCGGACGATGCCGGCATATTCAGCACCGGCTACAACGCCTTCGGCACCAGCCTGCCCAGCGATATCGGCATCAGCAATGCCTGGAGCTCGCCGGCAACCGGCCAGGGCTACCTCAGCAAGGGGCATGCCGCCTTCTCCTCGGCGACGCCGTGGCGCAGCGGCACCACCTTCTTCTTTCAGGACGTGGATAACGGCGAGGTGGCGGATTTCAGGTTCTACGACTGCGCGGGCAACCAGGTGGACGCCGGCGATTTCGATTTCCTGAAGATCTCCACCACCAACACCCCGATCCACTCGCTGCAGGGAGCCGCGCCGGCCAGGTACTGGCAGGTCTCGGCGCCTGCCCCGCAGGACTCGAACACGGTCAATGGCATCGTCATCCGCTCGGCCGAGGTGTGCAAGGTCGACATCCAGGGAACGCGCCCGGCCAATGGCGGCAGCATCAACTACTTCATGGGCGTGCTGGCGAATGTGGTGCCGGTGGCCGTGCCTGCGGTCACCGGCACCACCACCGTGGGCTCCACGGTGAGCGGCAGCTACACCTACTCCGATTCGGAGAGCGACCCCGAAGACACCACGGCCGGCGGCACGCAGTACAAGTTCGTGACCAGCCCGAACGCGAGCATCGCCAGCTCGGCCGATGGCACGACCGTGGCATCCGGCGCCACCGGCGGCGCGGGCGCCAGCGTCGCCTACACCCTGCAGTCCGGTGATCTGAACCAGTACCTGTTCTACTGCGTCACGCCCGCGGCCTCGTCGGGCGCGAGCCCCGGCCTGGAAGCCTGCACGCCCGCCGCCGGCCCGGTGACGGACAAGCCGGCGCCGCCGGTCACAACCGCGCCGCAACCGGTACCGTCGCTGTCCGCATTCTCGGTCGCGGGGCTGGGGGCATTGATGCTGGCGCTGTTTGGCTGGGTGGGCCGGCGCAGAGCCGGCCGGCACTGAGCCCGGGGGGCGGCGGCCCGGCCTGCTCCACGCTTGCAGGGCTTCTGGCAGCGCGTAGACTGGCGGCTGCTTGACCCCAGGAGTCCGCGATGAACAACCAAGCCCCCGCACCCATTTCCTACCCCAGCCGCGTCGCCGATGTCGGCGGCATCCCGGTGCTGCGCGCACTGCCCACCAAGGGCCGGCGCATGGTGGGCGCCTGGTGCTTTCTCGACCATGCGGGGCCGGCGCATTTCGAATCCGGCCCGGGCATGCAGGTCGGCCCGCATCCGCATACCTGCCTGCAGACCTTCACCTGGATGATCCGCGGCGAGGTGCTGCACCGCGACAGCCTGGGCAGCGAGCAGGTGATCCGCCCCGGCCAGGTGAACCTGATGACCGCCGGCCGCGGCATCGCCCATTCCGAGGAGAGCCTGGGCCATCCCGACTTCCACGCGGTGCAGCTGTGGATCGCGCTGCCGCGCGAAGAGCGCTTCATGGAGCCGCGCTTCCAGCACTATCCGGTGCTGCCGCAGATGCAGGAGCAGGGGCTGGCGATGACCGTGCTGGCGGGCGAGTGGCTGGGCCAGGCCTCGCCGGCGCAGGTGCACAGCCCGCTGGTGGCGGTGGACATGCACGCGGACAGCGCCGCCACGGCCACGCTGGCGCTGCGGCCCGATTTCGAATACGCGATCCTGTGCCTGCAGGGCCAGGTGCAGGCCGGGGGCCAGACGGCCTCGCCCGAATCGCTGCTGTACCTGGCGCCGGGGCGCGGCGGCATCACCGTGCAGGCCTCGGCCGGCAGCCGCTTCTTCCTGCTCGGCGGCACGCCCTACGACGGCGACATCGTGATGTGGTGGAACTTCGTCGGCCAAGACGGCGACGAGATCCGCGAATTCCGCGAGCGCTGGGAGCGCCGCGAGGGCTATGGCGCACCGGTGGCCTCGCCGCTGCCCAGCCTGGTTGCGCCGAGCATGGACGGACTGCACCTGCGCGCCGCCAGCCAGGAAAGGCCGCAGGCCCGCTGAGCGATGAAGCTGAGCTGGATCGAGGCTTTCCTGGCCGTGGCCAACGAGCGCCATTTCGGCAAGGCCGCCGAGTCGCTGCACCGCACGCAGCCGCCCATCAGCCGGCAGGTGCGCCTGCTCGAAGAGTTCCTGGGCGTGAGCCTGTTCGAGCGCGACAAGCACTCGGTGGAGCTCACCGCCGCCGGCCTGGCCTTCCAGCAGCATGCCGAGGCCGGCATGGCGCAGCTGCAGCAGGCCGTCTGGGAGGCCAGGCGCACCCGGCAGCCGGGCCGCGATGCGCTTCGGCTGGGCGCGACGAATTCGGTGCTGCTGGGCGTGCTGGCCTCGATGCTGTCGCGCTACCAGCGCCGGCATCCGTCGCTGACCATCGACGTGGTGCTCGAAAACAAGTCCCAGCAGATCGCCTCGCTGCTGCAGGAGCGCATCGATTTCGCCATTGTCCGCTCGCTGCCCGAGGAGCCCGCGCTGGCATCGACCCTGCTGCTGGAGGAGCCGATCTCGGTGGCGCTGCATGCCAACCACCCGCTGACCACGCACGCCCAGATCGAGTTGCAGCAGCTGGAGCATGAGAGCTTCATCATGTACCGGGGCAAGTCCAAGCGCAGTGTGGCCGACCTGCTGGTGCAGTTCTGCGAGTCGGCTGGCTTCACGCCGCGGATCGCCAGCGAGACTGACGAGATGCAGACCAGCGCGATGCTGGTGTCGCTGAACCGCGGGGTGGCGCTGGTCGCGTCGTCCATGCAGAACATGTCGATCCCGGGCATCGTCTACCGCCCGGTCGCGATCCATGGCCGGCAGATCCGCATGCCGTTGTACATCGTGGGCAGAAAGCACACCCATTCGCCGGTGGCGCAGGACTTCCTGAAGTCCGCCATCCAGTACTGCAGCTAGCCGGCATCACTCGGGGCTGATGCCCAGCTTCTGGATGATGCCGCCCCAGGCCTTGCTGTCCTGCGCCAGCCGGTCGCGGAAGGCGGCGCGCCTGGTCTTCAGCGGGTCGATATGGATGGCGGCGAAGCGCTTTTTCACCTCGTCCGCGTCCAGCGCCTGGTTCACCGCATCGGCCAGCTGGGCCACCGCAGCCTCGCCTTGGCTGGCGGGCGCCAGCAGGCCGTACCACCAATCCACCTGGTAGCCGGGCACGCCGGCCTCGGCGATCGTGGGCAGTTGCGGAAACGACGCGCTGCGCTGCGTGGTGGCGGTGGCCAGCGCGCGCAGCTTGCCTTCGCGGATCATCTGCGACGATGAGGTGGAGCTGTCGAACATCAGCTGGATGCGGCCGCCGATCAGGTCGGTGATCGCCGGCGCCGAGCCCTTGTAGGGCACATGCTTGAGCGTGATGCCCGCCATCGCGGCGAACAGCGCCGCCGTCAGGTGCAGCGAGGTGCCGACCCCGGCCGAGCCATAGGTCACCTCGCCCGGATGCGCCTTGGCATAGGCGATCAGCTCGGCCAGCGAGTGAAACGGCGACGCCGCCGGCACCACCACCAGGTTCGGGACCAGCGCGATGGTGGCGATGGGCTGGAAATCCTTGAGTGGATCGAAGGGCAGGGCCTTGTTCAGGTAGGGGTAGATCACATGCCCCATGGCGGTCATCAGCAGCGTGTGCTCGTCCTTGGCGCGCAGCACCGCCTCGGTGCCGATCACGCCGCCCGCGCCCGGCCGGTTGTCGATGATCACCGGCTTGCCCAGCGATTTCTCCAGGTAGGGCGCGACGATGCGCATCATCGCGTCGATCGCGCCGCCGGGTGGAAAGGGCACCACGACCCGCAGCGTGCGGCTGGGCCAGGCCGGCTGTGCCAGGGCCGGCGCCGCCAGCCCGAGCCCGCCCAGGGCGGTGGCCGCCATGCCCAGCGATAGTTGTCTCCTGTTGATCATTGCCTTGCCTTTCATGCTTGCATGGTGATCAGCGCATCGACGGCGATGGCGCTGTCTTTCGAAAGAATGACGGGGTTGATGTCGATCTCCGCCATCCACGGGTTCTGCTGGATCAGGTGCGAGATGCGCACCACCTGGTCGGCGAAGCGGCCGATGTTCGCCGGCTCGAAGCCGCGGTAGCCCTGCAGCAGCGGGGCCAGCTGCAGCTGCGCGAGCTGCTCCAGCACCTCCTGGCGCGGCACCGGCGCCAGGCTTACCGCCACGTTCTTGAGCAGTTCCACCAGCACGCCGCCGAAGCCATAGACCACCAGGGGGCCGAAGTCGGGGTCCACGCGCGCGCCGATGATCATCTCGATGCCGGTGGGCACCATGCGCTGCACCGACAGCTGCACCTGCCCCAGCTCGGGATGGTGCTGCCGGCAGGCCTGCAGCACCTGGGCGCAGGCGGCGCGGACCGCGCCGGCATCGGCCAGGCCGAGCTGGACGGCGCCTATGTCCGACTTGTGCGCGATGAACTCGGACTCGGCCTTCACCACCACCGGGTAGCCCATGGCATCGGCGGCCTGCACCGCCGCCTCGGCGCCGGACACGACCGCGCCCCGGCAGGTGTCGATGCCCACGCGGCTGAGCAGCTGCTTCGACTCCTCCTCGGACAGCTGGGCCGAGCGGCGCGGCGCGCTGGCGCGGGGCACGGCCACGTCGGGCGCCGGCGGCTGCGGCTGCTGCGCCTGCCGCAGCCATTGCGCCCGGGCGCGCGCATAGCCGAACCAGGCCCGGTACGCGGCCATGCACCGGTCCAGCGAGCGGAAGGTCGCCATGGTGGGGCAGGCGTCGTAGATGTCCGAGCCTATGCCCTGGTGCCATTCGTTGATCCAGACCAGCGACATCGGAACGGGCAGCGTAGCGCACAGCCCGGTGATGGCCCGGGCCCGCTCGGCCGCGGCCGCGCCGTGGGCCGACGGCATCAGCACCACGATGCTGGCGAAGGCCGGGTCGCGCGCGAAGATCTCGATGCACTCCTGGTACATGCGCTGGTCGCGGATCGACTCGGCGGTGATGTCCGCCGGGTTGGCGATCGCCGCAAAGCCGGGCAGGCGCCGGGCCAGCGCGCTGCGCGTGTCGCCGTGCAGCGCGGGCAGCGCCAGGCCGTACTCGGCGGACTTGTCCGCGGCCATCACCACCGAGCCGCCCGAGCCGGAGATGATGCCTATGCCTTCGCCGGCGGGCGCCACCCGGCCGAAGACGCTGAAGAAGACCGCGGTCTCCAGCAGCGACTCGAAGCTGTTGACCGTGATCACGCCGTTGCGCTGGAACATGGCGCGGTAGGCCTGCGCGCTGCCGGCCAGCATGCCCGAATGCGACAGCGCCGCCTGGCGGCCCGCGTCGGTGGTGCCGATCTTGTAGGCCACGACCGGCTTGCCCTGCTCGAAGGCGCGGCGCAGCGCGCGCGACAGCTTGTGGGCGTCGGGCACGCTTTCGAACAGCAGCGCGATGCATTGGGTCTGGGGGTCGTCCACCAGGTAGTCGATCACCTCCGCCAGATCGACATCGGCGGAATTGCCCACCGAGATCAGCTTGCCGAAGCCCACGCCGCGGTGCATGGCCTGCAGCACCACATAGCCCAGCGCGCCGCTCTGGCCCGCGACGGAGACGCCGCCCGGGTGCATCGGTAGCTCGGCGATGCTGGGCAGGATATTGCAGGCCGCGCCCGAGGCCACGTTGACGAAGCCCGTGCAGTTGGGGCCCAGCACGCGGATATCCAGCTCCCGCGCCAGCGCCTGCAGCGCGGCCTGGCGCCCGCGCCCCGCGTCGTCTGCGGTATCGGCAAAGCCCGAGGAAAAGACCACCGCGTACTTGCAGCCGCTGGCCGCGGCGTCGCGCAGCACCGCCTCCACCATGTCGGCCGCCACCGCGATGCCCACGCAATCGGGGGGCTGCGGCAGCGCCGCCAGGCTGGGAAAGCAGGGCACGCCCGCGACCTCGCGGTAGGCGGGGTTGACTGCGTACACCGTGCCCCGGTAGTGCGTGGCGAGGTTCCTGAGGACCGCGCCGCCAAAAGAGCCGGGCTTGGGCGAGGCGCCCACCACGGCGATGCTCCGGGGGTTGAACAATTGCTCCAATGCGTTCATCGTCGGCTCCTGCTCAGACCCAGGCCCGCTTGAGCCAGCGGCCGCCGTCCACCGTCATGTCGCAGCCGGTGATGAAGCTGCCGGCCTCCGAGCACAGGAAGGCCACCGA
The DNA here is from genome assembly GCF_057808605.1 of Comamonas sp. FG99. Lineage (NCBI taxonomy): Bacteria > Pseudomonadati > Pseudomonadota > Betaproteobacteria > Burkholderiales > Comamonadaceae > Comamonas > Comamonas sp. FG99. The sequence continues at coordinate 19,216 of NZ_JBMDII010000054.1, read as the reverse complement.
CTGGGCGATGTCGCCGGTGGTGCCGAACTTGTCCAGGCACAGGCGCTCCAGCTCTTTCTCGGCCAGGCCGCGCTCCTCGTAGAGCCGCTTGACCCCCTCGGTGTCGCCGATGGGCCCGGGCAGGATGTTGTTGACGCGTATGCCGTGCGGCCCCCATTCGATGGCCAGGCTGCGGGTGAGCGCGGTCACGCCCGCCTTGGCCGAGGCCGCATGGGCGCTGCCGGGCCAGCCCGACACGCCCTGGGCCAGCGTGATGTTGACCACGCGCCCGCCCCAGGGCGAGGCCTTCAGCGCCTCGAAGGCGGCATGGCAGTAGTTGAAGGTGCCGTTCAGGTCGATGTCGATCACCGCCTTCCAGCCATTGGGCGTCAGCTGCTCGAAGGGGCAGTGGAAATTGCCGGCCGCGTTGTTCACCAGGATGTCGATGCGGCCCTGGGCGGCGGCCACCTTGCGCACCGCCTCCTGGGTGGCGGCGTGGTCGCGCACGTCGGCCGCGTGGACCTCGATGGCGCCCAGCTCCTGCCGCGCGGCCTGCAGTTTCTGGGCGTCGCGCCCGACGATGTGCACCTGGGCTCCCAGGCGGTGCAGCAGGGCGGCGATGCCCTTGCCGATGCCGGAGCTGCCGCCGGTGACGAGTGCGGTCCTGCCCGCCAGTAGATGAGTCTTGAATACGTGGCCGGTGTCTTCCATGCCTTTGCCCTGGTGGTTGGTATGCCATCGAATCTACCGGGCTGCTGCCGGCGGGGCATTCAATCTGGGGCGGTGGTGATTCAAAACCGGTATCACCAGCGGGTGGCGCAGCGGGAAAGGCCAAAAAAGAACCGCCCCGTGGGGCGGCTGGTTCTGGGGGGCGCTATCGGCTCATTCGTCGGCCGATGCGGCCAGCCGGATGGAGTCGCGGTTGTTCTTGTCGCGCATCTTGGCCAGGTCGGTTTCCAGTGCGTGCTGCAGCTTTTCCAGGGCGCCGCTGAAGGCCTGGGCCACTTTCTCGGCCTCGGCGTTCACCGCCAGCGGCTGGCGACCCGCGGGGCGCGTCTCCAGCACGCAGCGCTTGCCCTTGCCGCCGCTCTTCAGTGCATCCACGTCGGTCAGGAAGACATCCACACGGGTGAGGTGCTCGCGAAAGCGCGACAGCTTGCCGCCGACTTCTTCCTGCACCCAATGGGCGAGCGATTCGCCGCCTTGCACATGGTCATCCGCGTGTACTTGAACTTGCATAGATGGGCTCCTTTCACGGTCGCTAGAGAGGCCGCCGGCGGCGGCAGGTGGATGCCCCATGCTAACCCGCATTCGCCGCGGCAACCGCATTCCCCCACCAATATCAGTGAAACCCCTGTAACAGATCAAACCGGGCTGCATCGGTACTGCCCGGACGTCAGGCAAAACAGCCGGTGTGGGCGCAACCGGTGGCCGGCGGGCAGCGCGGGGTGCTCGAAGTCGCGCGCCGGCACGTGCTCCATGCCCAGGCGCCGCATCACGGCCTGGGAGCGCAGGTTGTCCACCGCGGTGAAGGCCACGATTTCTTGCAGCTGCAACCGCTCGAAACCCACCTGCAGCGCAGCCCGCGCGGCCTCGGTGGCCAGGCCCTGGCCCCAGGCATCGCGCACCAGGCGCCAGCCGATCTCCACGCAGGGCGCGCAGGGCAGCTCGGGACTCGGCGTGTGCAGGCCCACGAAGCCCAGGAATCGGCTGTCGGCCAGCCGCTCAACGGCCCAGAATCCCCAGCCGCGCTGGGCTATGAGTTCACGGATCCGCTGCGCCAGGGCGTCGCTCTGCGCCTGTGACAGCGGGCCGACCAGGTACTCCACCACCTGTGCATCGGCGTTCAGCGCGGCGAAGGCGGGCAGGTCCTCGTCGCGCCACTGCCGCAGCTGCAGCCGCGGCGTGCGCGGCTCGATCAGCTCAATGGTGGTGTCCATGCGCGCCGTGGATATGGCGGTGGGCGATCTCTTCGGGCGTGGCGGCGCGCACCTCCAGCACCTTGGCGGCGAAGCGCAGCGCCTGGCCGGCCAGCGGGTGGTTGCCGTCCAGGTGCACCTCGGGGCCCTTGATCTTCTTGACGTGGTAGATCTGGGGTTCGCCCTGGTCGTTGGCGCCGCGCAGCTGGCCGCCGACCTTTACGCCGGGCGGGAACTCGCTCTTGGGGATGACCCGTACCAGGCTTTCGTCGCGCGCGCCGAAGGCATCCTCCACCGCCAGCTCGACGGTGGTGGCAAAGCCCTTGGCCTGGCCGTCGAGCGCGGCCTCGACCTTGGGGAACAGGTTGTCGTAGCCGCCGTGCAGGTAGGCGATGGTGTCCTGGTCCAGCAGCTTGCCCTGCGCGTCGGTGATCTTGTACTGCACCGTGACGGCGCTGTCTTTGGAGATGTTCATGGAAAACCGTTGCTTGGAAAAATGCCAAGTGTAGGTGTTGCCGTGTGGCATGCTTGGCGGCGAAAGGAAATCACCATGCAGACACCCACCAATACCTTCAAGGCGGCGCTGGCCGCGAGCCGGCCGCAGATCGGGCTGTGGCTGGGCATGGGCCATGCCTTTTGCGCCGAGATCTGCGCCGGCGCGGGCTTCGACTGGCTGCTGATCGACGGCGAGCATGGCCCCAACGACACGCTGAGCGTGCTGCCGCAGCTGCAGGCGATCGCCGCCTACCCGGGCAGCCATGCCGTCGCCCGCATTCCCATGGGGCACGGCCATGTCGGCGAGATGCTGATCAAGCAGTACCTGGATCTGGGCGTGCAGACCCTGCTGGTGCCGATGGTGGACACGGCCGAGCAGGCGGCGCGGATCGTGCGCGCCGCGCGCTATCCGCAGAATGACGGGCGCGGCGGCATCCGCGGCATGGCCGGCTCGCGCGCCGGCGCCTGGGGGCGGCGCGCCAACTACGTGCACGAGGCGAATGCGCAGGTCTGCATCCTGGTGCAGGCCGAGACCCGCACCGCGCTGGACAGCCTGGATGCGATCGCGCAGGTCGAGGGCGTGGACGGCGTCTTCATCGGGCCGGCCGACCTGTCGGCCTCGATGGGGCATGTGGGCGATGCGGGGCACCCCGAGGTGCAGGCCGCGATCGAGCAGGCGATCGCCCGCATCCGCGCCGCGGGCAAGGCCGCCGGCATCCTGACCTCGGACGAGGCCCAGGCCCGGCGCTACCTGGAGCTGGGCTGTGCCTTCGTGGCCGTGGGCCAGGACACCGGCCTGCTGGCCCGCGCCACCAGCGCGCTGGCGGCGCGCTTCAAGCAGACGGGCGCGGAGATGGCGAAGAGCCTGGTCTACTGAATCAGACCACCGTGGACAGCGCCAGCGTGCCCAGCAGCGCGACGATGGAGATGATGGTCTCCAGCACCGTCCAGGTCTGGAAGGTCTGCGGCACCGTGAGGTTGAAGTACTCCTTCACCAGCCAGAAGCCGCCGTCGTTCACATGCGACAGGATCAGCGAGCCGGCGCCGGTGGCCAGCACCATCAGCTCGGGCCGCACGGCCACGCCCGAGGCCGCGGCGATGGGCGCGACGATGCCGCAGGCGGTGGTCATGGCGACGGTGGCCGAGCCGGTGGCGATGCGGATCATCACCGCCACCACCCAGCCCAGCAGCAGCGGCGACAGGTGCGCCGCGTTGGCCACGCCGATGATGGCGTTGGACACGCCCGAGTCGCGCAGGATCTGGCCGAAGCCGCCGCCCGCGCCCACGACCAGGGTGATGCCGGCGATGGGCGCCAGGCACTCGTTGGTGAACTTGAGGATCTGCTCGCGCGAGAAGCCGCGCGCCTTGCCGAAGGTGAAGAAGCTCACCAGCGCGGCGATCAAGAGCGCCATCACCGAGTTGCCGGCGAACTTGAGGATGTCGTTGGCCAGCGACTTGGGGGTGGTGAACAGGTCGGCCCAGCTGCCGATCAGCATCAGCACCACGGGCAGCAGGATGGTGAACAGCGTGATGCCGAAGCCCGGCAGCTCGCGCGGCTGGCGGTCCTGCTCGACGAATTCCTTCTCCAGCGGATTGTTCGGATCGGCCACCACCACGCGCGAGATCAGCTTGGCGAACACCGGGCCGGCCAGGATGGCGGTGGGGATGCCCACGATCAGCGCGTACAGGATGGTCTTGCCGATGTCGGCCTGGTAGGCGGTCACCGCCAGCAGCGCGGCCGGGTGCGGCGGGATCAGGCCGTGCACCACCGACAGGCCGGCCACCATGGGCAGGCCCACCATCAGGATGGGCGTGCCGGTGCGCTTGGCCACGTTGAAGGCGATCGGGATCAGCAGCACGAAGCCCACCTCGAAGAACACCGGCAGGCCGATGATGAAGGCGATCACCAGCATCGCCCAGTGCGCATTCTTCTCGCCGAAGGCATCGATCAGCGTTCGGGCGATGCGCTCGGCGCCACCGGATTCGGCCATCATCTTGCCGAGCATGGTGCCCAGGCCCACGACCAGGCCGATGTGGCCGAGCGTGCCGCCCACCCCGGTCTCGAAGGCCTTGACGATGCCGCCCATGGGCATGCCGACGGCGGCGCCCAGCGCGAGCGAGACCACGATCAGCGTGACGAAGGGGTTGAGCTTTTGCACCGCGATCAGGTAGATCAGCGCGACCACGGCCAGCGCGGCCGCCAGCAGCAGGGAGTTGCCTTGTAGTGGTGTCATTTTGGATGTCTCCTGGAGAGGGCTGCTATGGGCCGGCTCAGGGTTTCTTGTAGGCCACGCAATCGACCTCGACCTTGCAGTCGATGACCATGCTGGAGACCACGCAGGCGCGAGCCGGCGGATTGGCGCCGAAGTATTCCTTGAACACCTTGTTGAAGGACTGGAAGTCGCGCGGATCATCCAGCCACACGCCGCAGCGCACCACGTGCTCGGGGCCGTAGCCGGCTTCCTTCAGGATGGCCAGCAGGTTCTTGATGGTCTGGTGCGACTGCTCGACGATGCCGTGGCCGACCACCTCGCCACCCACCATCGGTGTCTGGCCCGAGACGAACAGCCAGCCGTCGGCGCCGGCCGCGCGGGCAAAGGGCAGGTGCTGGCCGCCGGTGCCGGTGCCGCCTTCCACGCCAATTCGGGTAATGCTCATGGTGATTTCCTTTCCAACGAAATAAGTGTTCAGGTTTGGGGTTCAGGCAAACGCCGCCTGGTTGCGCGGTCCACGGCGCAAAAAGCGCCCGGCGTGCGCGGGCTGCACCGCGCCATCGCGGTAGGCCAGCTGGCCGTTGACCCACACGGCGGCAATGCCGACGGCGGGCTGCTGGGGATCGGTGAAGGTGGCGGCGTCGCGCACCGTGTCGGGGTTAAACAGCACCAGGTCGGCCCAATACCCCTGGCGCACCAGGCCGCGCTCGGCCAGGCCGAAGCGCTCGGCCGACTGGCTGGTCATCTTGCGCACGGCGGCGTGCAGCGGCAGCAGCGCGCGCTCGCGGCTGAAATAGCCCAGCACGCGTGGGAAGGCGCCCCATAGCCGCGGGTGCGGCTTGGGGTCGTTGGGCAGGCCGTCGGAGCCGACCACGGTGGCCGGGTGGGTGAGAATGCGCTCCAGGTCCGCGCCCGACATGTTGTGGTACACGGCGCCGGCCGGCTGCAGGCGGCGCGCGGCCTCCAGCAGCTCGGTGCCCCAGGCGGCGGCGATTTCCTTGAGCGTCTGGCCGGCCATGCCCGGGTGCGGGTCGGACCAGGTGATGAAGATCTCGAACTCGTCGGTCACCTGCTTCAGGTCCAGCGTGGAGGAGCTGGCGGTGTAGGGGTAGCAGTCGCAGCCCACGGGCTGCCAGCGCTGCGCGGCCTCGATGGAGGCCAGCACCTCGCCGGCGCGGCCCCAGTTGGCGGCGCCGGCGCATTTGAGGTGCGAGATCACCAGCGGCACGCGCGCATGCTTGCCCACGCGGTAGGCTTCCTGCATCGCGTCGAGGATGGCGGCGAACTCGGTGCGCAGGTGCGTGGTGTAGAGGGCGCCGGCCTTGGCCAGCGGCTCGGCCAGGCCCATCACCTCCTCGGTGGTCGAGGCGAAGGCGTTGGCGTAGGCCAGGCCCGTGGACAGGCCGAGCGCGCCGTGGTCCAGCGCCTCCTGCAGCTGGCCGCGCATCGCGGCCACCTCGGCCTCGGTGGCGGGGCGGTCGAGCCGGTCCAGGTGGTTGTTGCGCAGCGCCGTGTGGCCCACCAGCGCCGCCACGTTGACGGCCGGCCGCGCCTGCTCCACCGCCTGCACGTAGGCGGCGAACGTGGGGTAGTTGAAGGCGCTGGCCGGGCCCAGCAGGTTCATCGGGTCGGGCGGATCGCCCTTGAGCGTGGCGGGCGAGGCGCTGATGCCGCAGTTGCCGACGATCACCGTGGTGATGCCCTGCGACACCTTGGGCAGCATGTCGGGCGTGCGGATCACGTTGGTGTCGTCGTGCGTGTGCACGTCGATGAAGCCGGGCGCCAGCACCTGGCCGCCGCCGTCCATCTGCTGCGCCGCCTGCCAAGTCTGTTCGCCGTGCCCGGCAATGGCGGCGATGCGGCCATGGGCCAGCGCCACGTCGAAGCGCCCGCTGCCGGGCTCGTCGCCGCTACCGTCCACGATGTGGACATCGCGGATCAGGGTGTCGTACTGTGTCATGTCAATCCCCGAGAGGTTGGCGGTCGCCGCCGCCGCGGTGTGCGTCGAGCACGTACTTGATGCGCCGCAGCAGCTCCTTGCTGCGGCCTTCCTGCGCCAGCGCGACCTCGGTGGCGAGCACGTCGATCATCATCATCATCGCGTAGCGCGACGACGAGGGTTTGTAGATGAAATCGGTTTCCAGCGCCTGCACCGGCAGCAGCTCGTCGGCCAGCGCGGCCAGCGGCGAGGCGATGGCGGTGATGGCCACCACCGGGGCGCCGTACTCGCGCGCCACGTTGACGCTGGCGATGATCTCCGGCACCTGCCCGGTGGTGGAAAGTACCAGCACCACATCCTGCGGGCCGAGCGTGGCCGCCACCATGCGCTGCAGCACCGGGTCGTGGTAGGTGGCCACGGGCCGGCCCAGCCGGGCCAGGCGAAAGCGCGCCTCGTCGGCCATGGTGGTGGAGCCGCCGCCCATGCCGAACACCACGACCATGCGCGCCGCCGCGATGCGCGCGGCCGCCTGCTCGAAGGCCGCCGGCCGCACCAGCGCGCGATTGGCCGCCAGCGCCTGGTTGATGTCGGCCAGGATGCCGTCGACGCTGGACGGCGGGTGGCTGGCGGCGCTGTCCAGAAAGCGCTGGCCCACCGCGGCGGCCTGCGCCAGCTGCAGCTTGAGCTCGCGCACGTCGCGGCAGCCCATGGCCTTCGCGAAGCGGGTGACGCTGGCCTCGCTCACCGCGGCGCGGCGCGCCAGCGTCTGGATGCTGTCGGCCGCCGCCTCGGCGATGTTGCCCAGCACCGTCTGGGCCACCTTCTGCTCGGCCGGGCGCAGTTCGGCGGCCCGCTGCGAGATGCGGGTGACGATGTCCATCGGCGGGTGCATGATGGTCCTGGCTGTCATGGTCTGGTTGTTTGTTACTTTATAACAAGATGGTGCGAAGAATAAATTCGAAGGTATGATTGTGTCAACCTCATGTTTACCCGGTGGGCAATTGGAGACATTTTTATGTTTGATAAAAAGTATCACGGCAATGTGTCGCAGGCGCTGGTCCATCCGCTGGACAAGGGCCTGGGCGCCCTGGACAACGCCTGTGCGCCCGAGCAGGTCGCGGCGCAGGGTTGGAACCTGCTGCGGGAGGACCTGAGCCTGCCGGCGGCGGTGCTGCTGCAGTCCAAGGTGGAGCACAACCTGGACTGGATGCAGCGCTTCGTGAACGAATACGGCGCCAAGCTCGCGCCGCACGGCAAGACCACGATGGCGCCGCGCCTGTTCCACAAGCAGCTGGCCGGCGGCGCCTGGGGCATCACGCTGGCCACCGCGCACCAGACGCGCGCGGCCTATGCGCATGGCGTGCGCCGGGTGCTGATGGCCAACCAGCTGGTTGGCAGGCGCAACATGGCCATCCTGGCCGAGCTGCTGGCCGATCCGGCGTTCGAGTTCTTCTGCCTGGTGGATGCGGCCGAGCAGGTCGAGCAGCTGGCGGCCTTCTTCGGCCAGGCGGGCCAGTCCATCCAGGTGCTGGTCGAGCTGGGCGTGCAGGGCGGGCGCACCGGCGTGCGCGACGCGGCGCAGCTGCAGTCGGTGCTCGATGCGCTGGCGCGCGCCAATGGCGCGGTGAAGCTGGCCGGCGTGGAGGTCTACGAGGGCGTGCTGCAGAAGGAGGAGGACATCCGCGCCTTCCTGCGGCGCGCGGTGCAGGTGCTGGGCGATCTGGCCCGGGCCGGCCGGCTGCAGCGCAGCCCGGCGGTGCTCACCGGCGCCGGCTCGGCCTGGTACGACGTGGTGGCCGAGGAGTTCGCCAAGGCCGACATCGGCCAGCCGCTCGACGTGGTGCTGCGCCCCGGCTGCTACCTGACGCACGACGTGGGCGTGTACAAGGCGGCGCAGGCGCAGATCAACGTGCGCAACCCGGTGGCGCACCGCATGCGCACCAGCCTGCAGCCGGCGCTGCAGCTATGGGCCTATGTGCAGTCGGTGCCCGAGGCCGAGCGCGCCATCATCGCCCTGGGCAAGCGCGACGCGGCCTTCGACGCCGGCATGCCGCTGCCGGTGCTGCGCCACCGGCCCGGCGGCGTGGCACCCACGGCGACCCCTGCGCATTGGGAGGTCACCGGCATGATGGACCAGCATGCCTACCTGAAGATCGCGCCGGGCGACGACATCAAGGTCGGCGACATGCTCGCCTTCGACATCTCGCACCCCTGCCTGACCTTCGACAAGTGGCGCCAGATCGCCATCGTCGACGACGCCTACAACGTGGTCGACATGGTGCAGACCTACTTCTGATCAGGTGGCCAGCGGCACCTGCCAGGCGTCGTAGCCGTACACCCAGTCGGCATTGCCGCCGGCCTTGAGCCAGTTGTTGCCGCGCGAGCCGAGCTGGATCTGGCCGGTGCGCTCGCGGCGCAGGGCCTCGTAGCGGGCCAGGGCCTGGGGCAGGCCGGCCGCGCTGGCGCTGGCGTCCACGCAGCGGGCCAGCACCACCGCATCCTCGATGGCCGTGCCAGCGCCCTGGGCCATGAAGGGCATCATCGGGTGGCAGGCATCGCCCAGCAGCGTGATGCGGCCTTGCGACCAGGCGGGCAGCGGATCGCGCTCGTAGAGCGCGGTCTTGAGCACGCTGTCGCAGGCCCCGAGCAGGGCGCGGGCATCGGCGTGAAAGCCCGCGTAGCAGCCGCGCAGCTCGTCGACGCTGCCTTCGGTGGTCCAGGATTCCTCGTGCCAGGACGCTTGCGCGGTGGTCGCGAAGATGAAGGTGTCGCGCCCCTGGTTGAGCGGAAAGGTCACGATCTGGCTCTCGGGGTTCGGGCCCCACCACTTGGTGAAGGCGCCGATGTCGGGAAGCTGGCGCACGCGCGCGGTGGGCACCACCGCGCGGAAGGCCACCACGCCGGTGAAGCGCGGGCGCTCCGCGCCGAACAGGGCCGCGCGCACCGCCGAGTGGATGCCGTCGGCGCCGATCAGCGCGTCCATCCCCTCGGCGCGCGTGCCGTCGCTGAATTCAAGCGCCACGCCGTCCGCACCCTGCGCGATGCGGGCGACCCGCTTCGCGAAGCGCACCTGCTGCGCGGGAAAGGCCTCGGCCAGCGCCGCCAGCAGGTCGGCGCGGTGGATGGTCAGCTGCGGCGCGCCGTACTTGCGCTCGGCCTCGTCGCCCATGGCCAGGCGCGAGGTTTCCGCGCCGCTGTCCCAGCTGCGGCTGATGCGGTGCGTGGGGCGGGCCGCGCTGGCGCGCACCGCCGCCGCGATGCCGGCGCCCAGGCCGTCGAGCGCCCGCACCGCGTTGGGCGTGAGGTTGATGTCGGCGCCCACGCGCAGGTATTGCCGGCTCTGCTCGAAGACCGTCACCTCGTGGCCGCTGTTGTGCAGGGCGTTGGCCGCGGCCAGGCCGCCGATGCCGCCGCCGACGATGCCGATCCGGAAACGGCGCTGGGCCGTGGCTTGTGTCATGGGGAGTGCTCCTTGGGTCGTTGTGCAAATTCCAGGCCCGCAGTGTGGCCGGGCGCGGCCGGCGGCAACAGCGCCGGACGTCCATAAAATGGCACTTATCGTCCCAACTCCCTCGCCAGCCACCGATGGACAGTCTCAGCGAAGTCCTGGCCCTGTGCCGCTCGGAGCGCGCCGTCACGGCCCGCTTCGCATTGCATGCGCCCTGGGCGCTCGAATCGCAGGGTGTGCCGGGCGCGATGCTCCGCGTCGCCCAGGGCGCCCCCTACTGGCTGCAGGTGCGGGGGCAGCAGCCCCGCCTGGTCGAGCCCGGCGACCTGGTGGTGCTGCCCTATGGCAGCGCGCACCTGATGGCCTCGGAGCTGGGCCTGGCGCCGGTGCCGTTCGCGGAGCTGATCCGCCGCCATGCGCTCGGCGCCAAGGACGAAAACCCGCTGAGCTTCGAGCATGGCGGCGCGGCAGACGCCGCCGCGGGTACGCGCATCGACTCGGTGCTGCTGTGGGTTTCTGCCCATTTCCGCCACAGCGTGCTGCACCTGCTGCCGGCGCTGCTGCACCTGCCGGCGCGGCGCAGCGCGCCTTCGCCGTTCCTGGCGCCGCTGATGCATGAGATGGTGGCCGACTCGTTGCAGCGCCGGCCGGGCTGGCGGCTGGCCGCCGGCCGCCTCGGCGACCTGGTGCTGGCCCATGTGCTGGCCGACCACTTCGCCCGGCAGATGGCGCATGGCGAGGGCTGGGTGCGGGGCCTGGCCGACCCCGGCATCGCGCGGGCGCTGGCGGCGATCCACCGCGCGCCCGAGCAGGGCTGGACCGTCGAGCGGCTGGCGCGCGAGGCGGCGATGTCGCGCTCCCGCTTTGCCGAGCGCTTCCGGCTGCTGGTGGGCCAGCCGCCGATAGGCTACCTGGCCAGCCACCGCATGGCCTACGCGGCGCAAAGGCTGGAGGCGGCGGCCCTGCCGCTGGCGGCGATCGCCGAGGCCACCGGCTACGAGTCCGAGCGCGTGTTCGCCCGCGCCTTCAAGCGCTGGTGCGGCCAGACGCCGCGCGGCTACCAGAAGGCGTCGCGCGCGCTGCAGCAGCAGTTTGCGATATCGATAAGCGCCTGACCCGAGATAGGTAGCTAATAACTATGGAAAGTATGGCCAGGAAAGCGCTGGAAGCTATATTTTTAATAGCTATCGAGGCGCGTCGCGCCAGCTGCCGGGCGCCAGGCCGTCCAGCGCGTAGGGGCCGATGGCCATGCGCACCAGGCGCAGCGTGGGGTGGCCGACGGCGGCGGTCATGCGTCGCACCTGGCGGTTGCGGCCCTCGCGGATGACGAGTTCGATCCAGCTGTCCGGAATGTGCTGGCGCACGCGGATCGGCGGGTCGCGCGGCCACAGCTGCGGCGCCGGATCGAGCAGGCGCGCGCGGGCCGCCAGCGTGGGCCCGTCGTTCAGCTGCACGCCGCGGGAGAGCGCCGCCAGCGCCGCCGCGCCGGGCTGGCCTTCCACCTGCACCCAGTAGGTCTTCTCCATCTTGAAGCGCGGGTTGGCGATGCGCGCCTGCAGCTGGCCGTCGTTGGTCAGCAGCAGCAGGCCCTCGCTGTCGGCATCGAGCCGGCCGGCCACATAGACGCCGGGCACATCGATGAAATCCTTGAGCCCGCGCCAGCGCCCCTCGGGCGTGAACTGGCTGAGCACGCCATAGGGCTTGTTGAAGCACAGCAGGCGCTGGCTCATCGAAGCACCGGTGCGAGGGTGGCGCGCAGGCGTTCGCTGGGGGCGGGCTCGGGGGTGGGGGGGGCGATCTCCAGCGCCTCTTCCACCTGCCCGATGTGCGCCAGCATCAGCTCGCGCGCCAGCGCGGTGTCGCCGCGCTCCAGCGCCGCGACGATGCTGGCATGGTCGGCGCAGGACTGCTCGGCGCTGTGCTGCGACTGGTAGAGCGTGGCGGCGAGCGTGGTGCGGGCGGTCAGGTCGCGCAGCGTGTTGGCCAGCAGGCGATGGCCCATCTGCTCGGCCAGGCAGACATGGAAGTCGGCCAGCAGGAAAGCGCGGGTGGCGGCGTCGGCGCCCTGGATGGCGCGCTCTTCCTCGCCGATGTGCCGGCGCAGCTGCTGGATCACCTTCTGCATCGGGCGGCCGCTGGTGTCGATGATGCCCGACTCGATGATGCGCCGCGCCGCGAAGGCGTCGCGCGCCTCGTCGGCGCTGGGCTGCACCACGTACCAGCCGCGGCGCGGCTGCACCTGCACGAAGCCGCGGGCCTGCAGCTGCATCAGCGCCTCGCGCACCACGGTGCGGCTCACATCGAAGTTGTCTGCCAGCTCCTGCTCCCCCAGCCGCTCGCCGGGCGACAGCTTCTGCGCCAGTATGGCTTCGACGACGCGCTCGGCGATGGAGGTGGGGGTGACGGGAGACATGGGCTCAGGCATGGGATTCGGAAACTGCCGATTGTGACTCGTCTTCGGCGCTGCCCTGGCCATTGAGCACGCGGTGCGCACGCTCGCGGTCGATGTCGCCTTCCCAGGCGGCGATCGCCACGGTGGCCACGCAGTTGCCGATCAGATTGCCCAGCGCGCGGGCGATGCCCATGAACCAGTCCACCGACAGCACCAGCACCAGGCCGATCGCGGGGATGGCGGGAATCGCATGCAGCGTGGCCGCCAGCACCACGATGGCCGAGCCCGGCACGCCGTGCGCGCCCTTGGAGGTGACCAGCGCGATCGCCAGGATGGTCAGCAGGTCGGCCATCGAGATGTGCGTGTTCGTGGCCTGGGCGATGAACACCGCCGCCAGCGTGATGTAGATCGAGAACGCATCGAGGTTGAACGAGTAGCCGGTGGGGATCACCAGGCCCACGGTGGAGTCGCGCACGCCCATGTTGCGCAGCTTGGACATGATCTGCGGCAGCACGCTGTCGGAGGAGGTGGTGGCGAACACTACCATCAGTTCCTCGCGCAGGTAGCGCAGCAGCTTGATCAGGCTGAAGCCCGAGATGCGCATCACCAGGCCCAGCACCAGGAATACGAAGAGAATGACCGCCACGTAGAACAGGCCCACCAGCATGCCCAGCTGCTTGAGCGAGCCGATGCCGTACTTGCCCACGGTGAAGGCGATGGCGCCCAGCACGCCCAGCGGCGCGAGCTTGATGACGATGCCCATGATCTTGAACAGCACCATCGACAGCGTGTCCACCAGGTCGGACACCGGCTTGCCGCGCTCGCCCAGCAGGGTCAGCGCGCAGCCGAAGAGCACCGCGAACAGCAGCACCTGCAGCACGTCGCCCTTGGCGAAGGCTTCGACCACGGTGTTGGGGATGAGCTTCATCAGGAAGTCCACCGTGCCGCCGCTGGTGAGCTTGTCGGCATTGCTGGCGTAGGCGGCCATGGCCGAGGGGTCGAGCTGGCTGACATCCACGTTCATGCCCACGCCGGGCTCGAACACATAGCCCAGCACCAGGCCGAGCGCGAGGGCGACGGTGGTCAGTACCTCGAAGTAGATCAGCGACTTAACCCCCACGCGGCCGACGCGCTTCAAGTCGCCCGCGCCGGCGATGCCGTGGACGACCACGCAGAACACCAGCACGGGGATGATCATCTTGATCAGTTTGATGAAGCCATCGCCCAGCGGCTTGAGCTTGATGGCGAAGTCGGGCGACAACAGGCCGATGAGCACACCCACGATGAGTGCGATCACCACCTGCCCGAAGAGGGATTTGACAAAGCGGCGCATAAGAGGATTCCTTTGAGAAGGTTTGCATACAAGAATTTGTCGATCTTGTGTGCAAGAATGTACTCAAGGCCTGACCCGCCAATGCAGCGGGTATTCCCGATGATGGGCGGCGCCGCCGCGCGAAAAAGCAAAACGCAAAAGGCATGCCATGGGGGCTCCATGGGCATGCCTCGTGGGGCTGCGGGGGATCAGCGGGCTGTGGCCATGCGCGGCTGCATAAGACCTATTCCGCCATGGCGGGGGTCAGCCGGCCTGTTCCAGCGCCGCGACCACCACCACCTCGATGCGGTAGGCCGGATTGGCCAGCAGGGCCTGCACCGTGGCGCGCGGCGGCGTGTGGCCGGGCGCGACCCAGGCGTCCCAGACCGCGTTCATCGCGCCGATCTCGCTCACGTCGCTCAGGAAGATCTGGCACTGCAGGATGCTCTTCTTGCTGGAGCCGGCCTCGGCCAACAGGCGGTCGATATGGCCCAGCACCTCCTGGGTCTGGGTGCCGATGTCGGCGCCGGGGCTGTTCTCGGGCACCTGGCCGGCCAGGTAGACCGTGCCGTTGTAGATGGCGGTTTCGGACAGGCGGGCGCCCACGTGGCGGCGGTCGATGGAAGCGGTCATGGAAGTGCTTTCAGGCAAAAAGGAAGGAACAGCAAAAATCATAGCGCATGCGGCCGGGCAGGTTGGCACCGTATTTGCATGCCCGGCACGGAAATACCCATGCCGGAAGGAGACAGGATGCTGCGACGCCGCGATGTACTGCTTGCAGGAGGGCTGGGTGCGGCTTGCGCCCGGCCGGTATGTGCGGCCGCTGACCGCAGCGGCGGCGATCCGCTCGGCTCCATGCAGTGGCCGTCGCTGCGCCGGCAATACCTGGCGGACGCCCCCATGCGCTTTAGCGATGCGGTCGCGGTGCGCACGCCGGCGTTCGCCGACGACGCGATGAACGTGCCGCTGCAGGTGGATGCGCGCGCCCTCGGCGCCACCGGCGGCGGCGTGCAGCGCCTGCTGGTCGTGGTGGACCGCAATCCCATCCGCGAAGTGCTGGCCTTCGAGCCGCTGCGGGCGCTGCCGGTGCTGGCTTTGCGCATCCGGCTCGAACAGGCCTCGCCCGTGCGCGCCATGGCGCAGACCCGCGACGGCCAGTGGCATGTGGGCGGCGTCTGGGCCCAGGCTGCCGGCGGCGGCTGCACGGTGCCCGGCGCCTCGCGCGCCGACGGCTCCTGGAAGAGCACGCTCAACCAGGTGCAGGCGCGCATCTTCCGCAACATGGCCGACGGCAGCCGCCGGCTGCGCGTGCGCGTCATGCACCCGATGGACACGGGGCTGGCCGCCGGCATCCCGGCCTTCTACATCGAACGCCTGGAGCTGGTCGATGCCGGCGGCCAGGCCTGGTGGCGGCTGGCGCTGCACGAACCCGTCTCGGAAAACCCCTTGATCACCTTCGAGCTGCCAAGCGAAGGGCCGCAGGCATTTCGCCTGCAGGGGCAGGACAACAACGGCAACCGCATCGATGCCGAGGTGCGGGCATGAGGGCCGCGGCGGCATGGCTGCTGCTGGCCGCCATGGCCCAGGGCGCTCAGGCCGATGTGCAGGCTGATGCACAGGAGGTTGCGCCGGCCACGCGTGCCGATGCGCAACGGCTGGACTACCGCTTGCAGCCGCGCCGCATTGCCGAGCACACCTGGGTCATCGAGGGCGCGGTGGAGGATTTCTCGCGCGCCAACGGCTGCAACATCATCAACACCGCCTTCATCGCCACCGGCGAGGGCGTGGTGGTCATCAACACCGGCCCCTCGCGGCTGTACGGCGAGCAGCAGCGGCGCGCGATAGCGCGCGTGACGGCCGAGCCGGTGCGCCAGGTGCTCAACCTCAACCTGCATCCGGACTACTTCCTCGGCAACCAGGCCTGGGGGGACAAGCCCACGCAGGCGCTGGCCGGCAGCATCGCGGGCATGCAGGCCGAGGGCGCGGCCTACGAGGACAATCTGTACCGGCTGTGCGGCGACTGGATGCGCGGCACCCGGGCCACGCCGGCGCGCGAGGCGCTGCAGCCGCAGACGCTGCGCCTGGGCCGGCATGTGCTGGAGCTGCGCCGCCTGCAGGGCCACACCGGCGACGACCTGGTGCTCATCGACGCGCATACCGGCGTGCTCTTCGCGGGCGGCCTGGTATTTGCCGAGCGGGTGCCGACCACGCCGCATGCCGATCCCGCCGCCTGGCTGGCGAGCCTGGACACGCTGGAGCAATGGCGGGCGCAGGGCCAGTTCAGGCTGGTCGTGCCCAGCCACGGCCCGGTGCACGAGGGCGGGCGGGGCATCGCGCAGACCCGCGACTGGCTGCGCTGGCTCGCCGCGCTGATGCGCGACAGCGCCGAGCAGGGCGTGGACCTGAGCGAGCTGCTGGGTGCCCGGGTGCCCGAGCGCTTTGCCGGCTGGGCCGCGCTGCCGGCCGAGCTCAACCGCAGCCTGACCCAGTGGTATCCACGCCATGAGCAGCAGGCCCTGGATCGGCGTGACCGGCGCTGAGCCGCATGGGCCGGGGGCCGAGCCAGCTGCTGCATTCTGCAACAGTGTCACCGGCGAGTGTTCCAGATGGCGGCGGCGCGCGGCGCGGCGGGGGCAGTTTGGCGGGGCGGGCGGCCTGGCATGAATGTTGCCCCTTGCCTGCCGTCCTCAACTCTGCATTTCGCCCAAGCACCATGCGCACCACGCTTACCCTCAGCCTCTTGCTCGCCGCTGGCGTTTGCAGCCATGCCGCCGAACCCGACCTGGCCGCGGCGGCGGACCTTGCCAAGGCCAGCGGCTGCTTCAGCTGCCATTCGGCCAGCGAGAAGATCGTCGGCCCGGCCTTCAGCTCCATCGCGGCCAAGTACGCGGGCGACAAGGACGCGGTGGCCACGCTGTCGCAGTCCATCCAGATGGGCTCCACCGGCAAGTGGGGGCGCGTGGCCATGCCGGCGCACTCCAGCCTGAAGGCCCAGGACCTCAAGCTGCTGGCCGCCTGGGTGCTGGCCGCCAAGCCATGAACCCGGTGCAGCCGCTGCCGCACCCCTGCACGCTGCTGGGCGCGGCGCGGGTGACGCTGCTGCCCATGGACGGCGCCCACGGCCAGCGCCTGCAGGCCCACGCGGCCTGCAGGCTGGGCTACCACGCGCAGGCGCGCCGGCTGTGGGAAGGGCTGGCGCGCAGCGGCGATGCCGACGCCCTCTACCAGCTGGGGCGCATGGCCGAGCTGGGCCTGGGCGAGCCCTGCGATGCCGGGCGCGCCCGGCTGCTGTACCGGCGCGCGGCCCAGGCCGGGCACGAGGGCGCGGCGCTCCGCCTGGAGCGCTGATACCGATTCGCCTTCAAAGCGATAACTGCGTTGCTTCGCCTTGCCGTGTGCCAATACTGTCTGCGGCTTCGTGCCTTGTTCTCGCTTCGAAGGCAAACCGGTATAAATGGATCAACGGTCCCAGATATCGGCGCTGATCGCCGCATACCAGGCCGCGCCATAGCGGGCCTCGGCGGCGCGGAAGGCCGCGTCCGCATCCAGCGGGCTGATGCCCACCGAATGCGGCACGTCGACGAGCCGCCCCTCGTGCGCGCGGTAGACGCCGGCCACCGAGATGCCGTAGCCCGGGCCGATCAGGCTGTAGCAGGTGTTGGCATACGAGGCCGCCGGCAGCGGCCGGCCCAGTAGCTCGGCCGCGATGGCGGCGGCGGCCAGCTTGCCCTGGTTGTTGGCCGCGAAGCCGGACTTGGGCATCGGGCCGGCAAAGCTCGCATCGCCCAGCACGTGGATGCCGGCCACGCGCTGCGACTCGAAGTTCTCGCCCTTCACCGGCGCCCAGCCGCTGGCGTCCGTCACGCCCGCGCGCTCGGCGATCAGGCCGGCCTTCTGCGGCGGAATCACGTTGAGCACATCGGCCCTGTGGCGCTGGCCGAAGAGGGTTTCCACCTCCAGCGCGCGGGCGTCGATGCGCACCGCCTGGCCGTCGCGCGAGAGGCCGGCCCATTCGATCATGTCGCCGTACAGGGCCTTCCAGCCCTGCAGGAACAGCGCCTTCTTGGAGAAATTCTCCTTGGCGTCGAGCAGCACGATCTTGCTGCGCGGCTTGTGCTGCTTGAAGTAGTGGGCCACCATGGCCGCGCGCTCGTAGGGGCCGGGCGGGCAGCGGAACGGGTTGTCGGGTATCACCATGACGAAGGTGCCACCATCGGGCATGGCCTGCATCTGGCGGCGCAGCAGCAGGGTCTGTTCGCCGGCCTTCCAGGCATGCGGCGCGCGCGCGGCGGCGGCCTCGTCGTAGCCTTCGAGCGCATTCCAGCGCAGGGCGATGCCGGGCGAGAGCACCAGGCGGTCCCAGTGCAGCAGCTGTCCGCCGGCCAGGCGCAGCGTGCGCGCCGCGGCATCCACGTCCTCGGCGCGCTCGTGGATGAGCTGCACGCCCGCGGCGCGCAGGCCGTCGTAGCCGTGGCCTATGCTTTCCCAGCTGCGCAGCCCCGCCAGGTACAGGTTGGAGAACGGGCAGGTGTAGAAGCGCCTGGCGGGCTCCACCAGCGTGACCTGCAGGCGCGGCGCCAGCTGGCGCAGGTAGCGCGCGGCGGTGGCGCCGCCGAAGCCGCCGCCCACCACCACCACGCGGGCCGCGGCCTGCTGGGCGCGCACGATGGCCGGCGCGGCCAGGGCCGCCGTGCCGCGCAGGGCCGAGCCCAGGATGGCGCGCCGCCCGGCCTGCATCAGGGCACCTCGGCAAGTGCTGCCAGCGCTTGCGCCAGCGCCTCGATCTGCGCATCGCCATAGCCTTGCAGCAGCAGCGGCATGATGGTGGCGCTGGCATCGGCGCTCCCCGCATCCCTGGCCCCCTGGGCCTTGAAGGCGCGCATGCGCTGCAGCAGGTAAGCGGCGCTGCGCCCGCGCAGCGCGGGTATGCCGCCGGCCATGGTGCCCGGCGGCTGCCCGTTCGGGCCGTGGCAGGTGAAGCAGGTGGCGGCGAGCACCGCGGCGTCTTGCGGCGCCACGCGCGGCGCGGCCTGGCCGGCGGCGGCCAGCAGCAGGGCAAGGGCGGCAAGCATGGTTCTCATCGGCGGGCCTCCTTGTCAGCGCAGGGGTGTGTTCTCCACGAAGCTCCGCAGCGACCAGACCAGCTCGGGCGAAAGCACCGCCTCCCAGGGCGGCATGTGGGTGATGCCGAATTTCTGCTTGCCATAGCGCACCGACTTGATGAAGAACGCATCGGTGTCGGCCAGGCAGCGCTGGCGCAGCGCCTCGTCGCCTATGCGCCTGCAGCCCAGGCCCATGCGCCGCAGGTCGGGCGCCGGCGAGCGCGAGCCGTTGGCGTCGGCGCCATGGCAGTGGGCGCAGGTCTGGTTGAAGGCCTGGCGGCCGATGGCGATCGCATCCGGGTTGCCGCGCAGCGGGTTGGGCTCGGCCCAGGTATGGGCCGCGGGCGGCAGCGCCGAGGTGTCCACCTGCGGGGTGAAGGGCTGGAAGGCCTGGGCCGGGGGGGGGGGGGGGGGGGC
>NZ_JBMDII010000053.1:0-32035 GCF_057808605.1 Comamonas sp. FG99 | reverse complement strand
GTATCCATGACGCCGTAGATCTGAACGGACGATTGCGCGTGCACGAGCCCCCCGGCCCCCAGCAGCGCGACGAGAAGCATCGATTTTCTTGGCATGGCTTGTCTCCTTTGATATGAAATACGTTCCAGCGCTCAATTTCTTTGCGCCGCACGCGACGTAGGCATCACCAAGGCTTCGCCATCGATGACCGTAAGAGGCCCGACCTTGCACACGGTGTGCAACGCGACGCGACGCTTTTCCGGAAAGAGCTCCTTGACAGTCACCACAGCGTTCACGGTATCGCCGGGCCGCACTGGCGCCTTGAAGCGCAGGCTCTGTCCGAGGTAAATGGTTCCGGGCCCCGGCAGCCGCCCCGCGATGGCTGCAGAGATCACGCTGGCTGTCAGCATGCCGTGCGCGATACGCCCCTTGAAGACCGTGCCCTGCGCGAATTCCTCGTTGATGTGCACGGCGTTGTTGTCACCCGATGCACTGGCAAACAACACGATGTCTGCCTCGGTGATGGTTTTGGCGAAGCTGGCGCTCATGCCGACTTGAAGATCTTCAAAGTGGTATCCATGCAGTTCGTTCATATCCGCTCCCATGAAAAAAATGGTCCACGCATCCAGGCGCTGGTCTGGTGAGGCAACTTACGCAACTATCTTTTCGGGCTGCGCCGCAGAAGCCGCCGAGGTGGCAGCGCGCTGCACGGCGGGCGGGTTGCGGAAGGCCAGCTCGCGTTTGGCGCGCAAGTCCTTCGCATCGGCGATGCTCTTTTCCTTGACGTGGCCATAGCCGCGGATCTCGTCAGGCACGCTGGCCAGCGCAACCGCCGCGGCATGGTTCAGGGGCGTCAGGCTGGTGCAGATTTCATCGAGCTGCCGGATGTAGTCCTCGATCATCTGGCGTTCCTCGCGCCGCTCATGGGTCTTGCCAAACATGTCAAGCGATCCGCCGCGCAGGCCCTTGAAGCGCGCGAGCACCCCAAACGCCGTGCGCATCCACGAGCCAAACTGCTGCTTGATCAGATGCCCGGTGACAGGGTCACGCTTGGACAGCGTCGGCGGAGCGAGGTTGTACTTGACGCTATAGCCATTCGGAAACATGGTGTCGAGCTGAGCGAGGAAGCCAGGGTCGCTGTGCAGCCGTGCGACTTCATATTCATCCTTGTAGGCCATGAGCTTGTGAAGGTAGCGCACAGCCGCCTCGGCCAGCCCGCTCTTGCCGATTGCCGCACTCGACTCGGCCGTGACCACGCGCTTGATCACCTCGGCATAGCGCTTGGCGTAGCTTTCATTCTGGTAGTCGATTAGATCGGGAACCCGTACTTCCAGAAGCCGCTTGGTCTCGCCCTGCGCGCCAATGCTGTCAACGATCGCACGCGCCGCAGCGGACAGCACGGGTTTTTCAGCGCCGGGAGCGTACTTGGCGACCTCAGCCAGCACATACGCCCGGTCGACCACCGCCATGCGCCCCCAGCGAAAGGCTGCCAAGCTCTGCTCCACGCCAACCCCGGAGGCCTGGATCGCAGCCTCGATCGACTCGGCCTTGAGCGGAATCGTTCCGGCCTGGTATGCAACGCCCACCATGAAGTTGTTGGTTGCCATCGCATCGCCGAACAATCCCTCGGCAATGGCCTGGCCATCCAGATAGACGTTGTGCTGCTTGCGGGTGACGCGGTCGATACCGGCCGTCAGGTCCGCCACGACCGGGAACATCACCTTTCTGTTGGCGATCATCTGCCCAGTAGGCGTGCGTGTGGTCGACACCACAGCGATCGTGCGCTCGGGCATGCACTTGTCAAGGTTCTTCGGATCAGTCGCGTTGAGGATGTCGAACCCGAGGTACAGATCAGTACGGCCATCCGATATTTTGTTGGAGCCGTTGAACGGTTCATTGGTAATCTTGATGTCGGAGATCACCGCGCCGCCCTTCTGCGCAAGTCCGGTCTGGTCCAGGCCAATCACATGCTTGCCCTCCAGGCGCGCCGCGTTCGCCAATGTGGCAACGACCGTGACCGAGCCGGTACCCCCAATACCCATCACATGGATGCCGAAGCCGAAGCTGGCATCGACCTTGGACACCGGCGCTGGCAACTCATGCGCCAAAGCAGGAATACGCCCCTTCTTTTTTTTCTTCTTGCCATCACCTTGCTGCGGCTCGGCATGGGGCGTGATGGTCAGAAACGAAGGGCAGAAGCCCTTGACACACGAGAAGTCCTTGTTGCATGACGACTGGTGGATCCGCGTCTTGCGGCCAAATTCCGTCTGTACCGGCTCGACGCTCATGCAGTTGGACTTGACGCCGCAATCGCCGCAACCCTCGCAGACACGCTCGTTGATCACCGTGACCTCTACGGGCTCTTCCGCTTTGCCCCGGCTGCGGGCACGGCGCAGTTCCGCAGCGCACTCTTGGTCGTGCACCAGCACCGTTGTGCCTGGCACGTCGGCCAGTACGCGCTGCGCCTCATCCAGACGATCACGGTGCCAGACCTCCGTTCCACCCGGCAGGCTTGCAATCTTTTGCGGTTGATCACTGGTGACAATCACCTTCTTGACGCCGTTGGCCAGCAAGTCAGCCACCATGGACGACAACGACTCCTCCCCTTGGATCTCCTGGCCGCCCGTCATCGACGTGTGCGCATTGCGCAGCAGCTTGAAGGTGATGTTCGTGTTGGTGCTGGCGCAATAGCGGATGGCCAGGCTTCCCGAGTGGGCGTAGGTGCCGTCTCCCATGTTCTGGAAGATATGTTTGGTCTCGGTAAAGGGTGCCATGCCGATCCACTGCGTGCCTTCGGCCCCCATGTGGGTGCCCATCACGACATTGCGGTTCATCCACATCGCCATCGTGTGGCAGCCGATACCGGCCGAGACAACCGATCCCTCTGGAGCAGCCGTCGAGCTGTTGTGTGGACATCCCGAACAGAACCAGGCGGTACGCCCTGCCGTATCGACTTTGTCCCGGGCATGGATTTCATTGAGGCGCTTGAGCCAGTCTTCAGCCGACTCAATGCGCGCCTTCTGCGACAGGCGCTTGGCAAGTGCGCGCGCGATCACATCGGATTCAAATTCGCCGTAGTGCGGCAGGAGTTCCTGCTCCTGCTCGTCGAACTTGCCTACGATGCGCGGCGCATTGGCCATGCCATACAGCACGTTCTTCGCGAACATTTCGAGAAACGGCCGCTTTTCCTCAATGACGAAGATCTCCTGCAAGCCACGCGCGAAATCGCGCACGACCTGCGGCTCCATCGGGAACAGCATGCCCATCTTGAGGATCCGGATGCCATAGCGGCGCAGCGCAGCGTCGTCCAGGCCCAGCTCCAGAAAGCACTGGCGCAGATCGTTGTAGGTCTTGCCCGCCGTGATGATGCCCAGCCATGCATCCGGGTTGTCGAACACGACCTGGTTGAGCCCGTTGGCGGCCGCATAACGTTTGGCTATTTCCAGCCGCCGCGTGTATAGCGACTGCTCCATCTCCAAGGCCTCTGCACGCACATTCATGCCCAGGTTCATGTTGGGCGTGAACAGCTTGCCATCGAACGTCAGGTCTGGCGTGATGAATTTCAGGCGCGCCGGATCGACATGGGCCGTGCCGCTGCCATCGGCTACGTTGGTGACGATCTTCATCCCCACCCACAGCCCCGACAGGCGAGACATCATGTAGCCATGCAAGCCCAGGTCGAGAATCTCCTGCACGTTCGCAGGGAACAGGGAAGGCATGCCCACATGCATCAGCATCGGCTCGGACTGGCTGCACAGCGAGGAGCTCTTGCAGCTGGGGTCATCCCCCGCGATGGCGAGCACGCCACCGTTCTTACCGATGCCGGTGTAGTTCGCATGCTTGAGCGCATCTCCGCTTCGATCAACGCCCGGAGCCTTGCCGTACCACATGCCAGTGACGCCATCGAACTTCTGCTTTCCCACCGTATGCAGCATCTGCGTGCCCCATACCGCGGTCGCGGCGAGATCCTCGTTGAGACCGTCAACGAAATGGATATTGTTGGCCAGCAGCGTCTTTTCGTTCTTGAGAAGGTTCGCGTCGAGCATGCCGACTGGCGATCCCCGATAGCCCGAGACAAACATTCCGGTCTTCAGGCCCCGGCGCTGGTCCATCCGCACCTGGTCCAAGGTCAGGCGCACAATAGCCTCGATCCCTCCCAAGTGCACGACTCCATCCTCTTTGGTCAGCGCGCTCGCGGCGTCTTGCTTCGATGACATATTGACTCCTTTGTTTTAGCGACCAAGGTCCTTTGCCGATACACCGGCAATACCCCAATTGGTCTTGGGTACATCGTGGATCCAGACGCGCACGTTTTCTTTCGGCGCACCAACCGCCTCAACCAGTGCCTGGGTGACTTTTTCGATCACCTCACGCTTTTGTGCTTCGGTTCGTCCTTCGAGGATGTAAATCTGGGCGAATGGCATGGCTCTGTACGCACTTTCATTCAGTGGTTGGATCACTACGGGTTCGGCAAAGCGCAATCGCCGCATGACCCGGGCATAGAAATAGTCATGGCGCAATGCTTCATCCAGCGCCGTGAGATTGACCTGCCCCGCCGCATCGCAGGGCACCTCGATCAGCCGCTCGCTTTCGGCAAGCGGCTCATAGCGCAAGATGAATCCGGGAGCCTCGACAGGCTCAAGCGACACCGCCGTACTCCCCGCCTCTCGCTGTTAGACGAAACGCATTGACACCGTGCCGAGATCTTGGAAGCGCACGGTTACCGCATCGCCGGCCTTCACCGACACGGCCTCGGTAACCCCTCCCGTCATCACGAAGGTTCCGGCGGGGATCTCCTGTCCGCGCGCACCAAGGTGGTTGGCAAGCATCGCGACCGCCGCCAACGGATGGCCAAGCACCGCAGCACCGGCGGCCATCGTCTTCACCTCTGCGTTGATCTCCAGGACTACGCCCAAGGTGCGCAGGTCGAGCTCATCAAGATCGCGCGGCCGCCCGCCAATGACAAACCGCGACGACGATGTGTTGTCTGCAATCACGCTTTTGAGATCGAACTTGAAATCGCGGTAGCGCGAGTCGATGACTTCGACCGCAGGCACCACAAAGTCGACGGCCGCCATCACGGCGCCCACATGGCAGCCCGGGCCTCGCAAGGGCGCCTTGGTAACGATGCAGATCTCCGCCTCGACCTTGGGATGGATCAATTCGCTGAGCTTGATCTCGCCGCCGTCCGGCCGTGCCATGTAGTCGCTCACGAAGCCGAACACCGGGCTCTCCACGCCCATCTGCTTCATCTTTGCAAACGAGGTCAGTCCGCACTTGAGGCCTGCGGTGCGGTTGCCGCGAGCTTCTTTGCGGCGGCGGATCTCATCCTGGATCGCGTAGGCATCGTCCCAATCCATGTCCGGGTGCTCGTCGGTGATCTTGGTGACGTCACGCACCTCAAGCTCCGCACCCTCCAGATGCTCTGCGAGCTGCACGATGGTCTTCTTGTCTAATTTCATGGAGAAACCCCTTTTCAGATGAATCGCACCGACGTGCCACCCAGGCCGCCGACGCTGCACACGAGGCTGTCGCCGGGCTTGACGGGCACCAACGGCGATTGCGAGCCAGACAGAATGACTTCACCGGCTTTCAGCCCTATTCCCAGACGCCCAAGCGTGTTGGCCAGCCATGCCACCGCATTGACAGGCGAGCCCTGCACCGAAGCCCCGGTGCTGGTGCTGATGACTTCGCCGTTCTTCTCCAGCACCATGCCCGCCAGCGAAAGGTCGAGATGGCGTGGGCTCTTGCGCAGGCCGCCCAGCGTGAGCACGCCGCACGAGGCGTTGTCCGCCACGGTGTCCTGGATCTTGATCTTCCAGTCCCGGATCCGGGAGTCGACGATCTCGAAGCACGGCATCACGCAGTCGGTGGCGCGCAGCACATCCGCGGCCGTAACGCCCGGCCCCATCAGGTCGCGCTTGAGCATGAATGCGACCTCGGCCTCCGCCTTCGGCGCGATCATGCTGTCGCAACGGATGGCCTCGCCTTCGTTGAAAACCATGCCCGAGGTCATCTGCCCGAAGTCGGGTTGATCTACGTTGAGCATGTCCATCACCATCTTGCTCGTGACGCCGATCTTCTTGCCAATGATCTTCTCGCCGGCCTCCACGCGCCGCTGGCTCATGCGCAGCTGGATCTGATAGGCATCCTCGATCGTGATGCCCGCTTCTCGATCAGTGAGTGGATCGACCGCCCTGCGCTCGATGAGCGCGTTGTAGAGCTCGTCGCCATAGCGTTGAATCTTGTCTGTGTCCATGTTTCTTGCTTCTGTTGAATTGGAAAGGCGAGGCGCGCCGTTTCAGTACTTGACCATCACGTTGCGCAGCTCGGTATAGAACTCCAGCGAATGCAGCCCCCCCTCTCGTCCAATGCCCGATTGCTTGGCACCACCGAACGGCGTGCGCAAATCGCGCAGGAACCAGCTGTTGACCCAGCACAGCCCGACCTCGATTGCCGAGGCCAGCCGCATCGCGCGCCCGATGTCCTGGGTGTGGATCGATGTCGCCAGCCCATAGCGATTGGCGTTGACCATGTTCAACACCTCATCCTCCGTGTCGAACGGCTGTATATGGCAGCATGGCCCGAAGATCTCCTCGGTAACGACAGTCGCCGTCTCGGGCAAGCCAGTCCATATCGTCGGCTGCACCCAGCAACCGTCCTTCAGGTCGTCAGGCATGTCAGGAACCCCGCCACCGGTGATGATCGTGGCCCCCTCTTCCTTGGCCTTCTGGTACAGCCCCAGTACCTTCTTCTGGTGAATCTTGCTCACCAAGGGACCAATCTTGGTGTCCTTGTCGAATGGCCTGCCGGGCTTCATCGCCTCCGCCTGCGCCTTCAGCGCGGACACGAATTTCTCGAAGATCGGGCGCTGCACATAGACCCGTTCGGTGCCCAGGCAGACCTGCCCGGCATTTTCGAAGCACGAGCGTGTGACGGTAGCGACCGCATTGTCAAAATCGCAGTCGGCAAACACCAGGGCCGCGTTCTTTCCGCCGAGCTCCAAAGAGACCGGCCGGATTCCATCCGCCCCCGCTTTCATGATCGCCGTGCCAGTCTTGGTCTCGCCAGTGAACGTGATGCCATTGACATCCGGATGGGCCGTCAGAAAGGCCCCGGCGGAATCGACGCCGAATCCGTTGACGACGTTGTAGACCCCCTTGGGCACACCAACCTTGTTCATCACTTCACCCAACAGCGTGGCCGTGCTGGGCGTGGCCTCCGAAGGCTTGACGACCACCGTGTTGCCGCAAGCCAGCGCCGGCCCGCACTTCCAGGTCATCAGCAGCAATGGCAGATTCCAGGGACAGATGATTGCGATCACGCCGCGCGGCACGCGCACGCCATAGCTGCGCGCCGTCTTGCCATCCGGTGTGCGCATCTCGAACGACTCGGTGGACGCGTTCTTGATGGTGTCCGTGAAGATCTGGAAGTTGGCTGCCCCACGCGGAATATCAACATGCGATGCCAGGTGCGCAGGCTTGCCGGTGTCCGCGATCTCGGCCTGCAGAAAATCGTCGAATCGGTGGTTGATCTCGGCCACCAGCCCATCGAGCAAATTGCAGCGCTCAACCACCGATAGCCTTCCCCAGGGACCATGCAGCGCAGCCTTGGCGGCGGCAACGGCCGCCTCCACCTCGGGCCTGCCAGCCTCATGCACCATGCCGATCAGCGAGTTGTCGACCGGGTTGCGCTTTTCATATGTCTTACCGCTGGCGTTCTTGACATACTCGCCATTGATGAAGTTAAGAATATCTTTCATGATTGTCCTTTCATTGATCGAGACCAAGCGCGTTCAACCCCGCACGGGCACAGGCCTCGTCTTCCTGCTCCGATCCACCCGACACTCCAATGCCGCCTATGACGCGGCCTTCGTGCCGCAAGGGCAGACCACCCCCAAAGCACACCATCCGCGGACGCAGCGGCAAGCCTTGGCGAACCGCGGGCGGATGGCTCGCCAGGGCTTGTGCCCACGCACTGGTCGGCAGACCAAACCCGGCCGCGGTGTAGGCCTTGTCGATCGCAATATCGATCGAGTGCAGGAATGCGCCGGGCATACGTAGAAACGCCGCCAGATTGCCCCCTGAATCGACCACCGCAATGTTGACTTTGAGGCCAGCTTCTTCGGCCCATTTGGCTGCTGCAGCTGTCGCGGCAGCAGCGGCCTCCCAGTCAACAACCTCCTGAGTGGCTGCGATCTTCATCAGGTGAACACCGACAGGAAGGCTTGGTTGAGCTTGCGATCGTGATAGAAGATCGCCGGCCCCAGTTCGTCGTCATGCCAGGTGATCGCAGGCTTGTCCGGGTAATACGCGTAGCCGCCCGCGAAGACTTCGTTGCGGTTGCCCGAGGGATCGAAGAAGTAGATGGTCTCGCCACGCGTGATGCCGTGGCGCGTGGGCCCGATGTCGATCGAGGTCCTGTTGCGAGAGAGGATGTCGCCCGCGCGCAGCACCTGCTCCCAACTACCCAGCAGGAAGGACGCATGGTGGAATTTTCCCTTGACCGGCTGGCGGATGAAGGCCACATCATGCGCCTTGTTGGAGCACGCCAGAAATGCCCCGATCATGAACTTCTTGTCTGGCCCGGCCATTACCTGCTCGGCAATGCCAAAGCCCAGTACCTCGGTGAAGAGCTTGACCGTGCCGTCCAGATCGTCGCCATATAGCAGGCAATGGTCGAACCGGTGCGGGGCAATGCCCGAAAGACCATCCGGCCAAGGCGCAGGATGCAGGTCGGGTCCATCGGTTCCACAGTTGTTGCCAACTATCTTGCGATAAGCGTATAGCTCCATCACGTGGCCCGTGGGAATCGTGAAGCGAAAGCGCTCACCGGTCTCGGGGTGCTCGCCCTCGGGAATCCACTCGAGGTCGCTGCACAGGCCGGATTGCTCGATGTCGCCCGCCAACTGCTTGAGCGTAGCGGGGGAGTCGACTTTCCAGCCCATGTAGTCCATGCCGGCTTCATCGGCCTCGCGCAGCACCACGCTGTGGTGGTCATGCTCGTCCCAGGCCTTGAGAAAAACCCTGCCCTGGGCATCGCGCGCCACTTCCCTCAAGCCGAGTACCTCAACGTAGTGCTTCAATGCGGGCTCCATCTCAAGCACGCGCATCTGCACATGCCCCGGGCGTAGTACTCCAGTCAGCGCCATTCAGATCTCCTTGTTCGAACTGTCTTTCCGCGCCTGCATGGCGCGCGCCATTTTTCCAACCACATCCACCCGCAGATCGGTCCGCGGGTAAATCCTGCAGGCAAGCGCATAGCCTGCCTGTTCCTCTTGCGCCTCGATTACGGCGCGGCTCATCTTTTGCCTCTCTACCCGGCCTTCAAGCACTCGTACCTTGCAGACGCCACACCCTCCGTTGCGGCATCCCACGGGAATACCCTTGCGTCCGAGCTGCTCCATGCCAGCGAGCACGTTGCGGTCCTGTTTGCACTGGAAGCTCTCGCCCGTGTTGGCCACCCAGACCTGGTAGACGGCCATGTTCACTGGCGTGCCACCGAGCGCTGCAGCCCCAGCGAGTCACTGGTCTGCGAGGCCAATGTCTGTTGTTGTTCAGAGTCGGAGCGGCTGTGTTGAATGAATATCGTGGCCAATGCCGCCAGCACCGCTGGCACGGCAATCGCGAAGAAGTTCTGCTCCAGCGGCATTTGCATGCCTACCAGGACACCGATGAGGATGGGCGCGAGAATCGCGCCGCTGCGGCCAACCCCCAACATGAAGCCCACGCCCGTCGAACGTAGCGTGATCGGATAAAACTGGCCTGCGTACGCCGAGTTGACGATCTGGGTGCCGATAGTCGATGCGCCTGCCAACGCCACCACGACATACAGCCATTCCGTGTCCATCTTCTGGCCCAGCAACACGATCGATACCGCGGCTAGCAGGTACATCCCAACCAGAACCCATTTGATATGCAACTTGTCCGCAAGCCAGCCACCGCCAACGGCGCCCACGATTGCGCCAATGTTGAGCACCAGCACAAAGGTCAGCGCAGACCCGAGACTGTAGCCAGCCTGCGCCATCAGCTTGGTGAGCCACGAACTCAAGGCGTAGACCATGAACAGGCACATGAAGCAGGCAATCCAGAACATCACCGTGCTGAAGCCACGCCCATCGTGAAATAAGTGCCGGATCGGCGCGCCAGTGGGCTTATCGCCACTCGACAGGGCGAAACGGTCCCCAGGCTGCGGCACATAGTCATGGGACATGCGGGCCACGATGCCCTGCAGTTCCTGAATCCGGCCTTTCTTGATCAGGTAGGACATCGACTCCGGCATCGACTTCATGATGAACGGAATCAGCAGCACCGGCAGCGCGGCCGCGAAAAATACCGATTGCCAGCCGAAGGACTCGATCATCCCCTTGCCCAGCAACGCGGCGGTCATGCCGCCGACGGAATATCCACTGAACATCAGTGTCACCATCGTGCTACGGATCCTGCGCGGCGAGTACTCGGTCATCTGGGCGATCACGTTGGGCATCACGCCACCAATGCCGACACCAGCAAGAAAGCGGGTGGCACTGAACGCGATCGGATCGTGGGTGGTGCCTGCCAAAGCAGTGAACAGGCTAAACAGCAAGATACAGACCGAGATAGTCCAGCGCCGCCCAATCCGTTCCGAAAGGGTACCGAAGAAGATGTTCCCGAACATCATGCCGAATAGTGCCGCGCTCACCATGAAGCCAGCGCTGGTGGGCGTGACGCCCATCTCCTTCATGATCGACGGAAGCGCGATGCCGACGACCGCGAGGTCGTAGCCGTCAAACACGATGATCAGCGCACACCACAGCAGCACGATGGCATGGAGGCCATTGAAGCGGGCTTCGTCGGCCATCTTTTGCACGTCTATTTGTCGCATGGATGTCTCCTTTTTGTTCTTGTTGGTTGGTTGATCAGACGTGATAGAAGTCCAGCACCGAGTCGATGGTGTCGTTATGAATCACGACGTGCTTCTTCAGGATCACCCAGCTGAAGCCAGCCGGCCTGAGGCGGTAGGTCGCGTCGCCGTGGAAGGTAGACGTCTGGCCAAACCGATATACGTATGTCACCCACTTGGCCCTCGCTTCGAGCTGCGCGTCGGATACTTCCTGGATCGCTACGTTGCTCACAAGGTGCAGCGTGCGCGGCATCGGCGTCGATGCCGCCGACTTGCCAGTGCCGATGCGGAACACGCGGTCCTCGAGTCCGGCGCGGTTTGGGTAGTACATGAGTGACATGCCGCGCTTAGGATCGGTCGTGTAGACATGCTCCGAGTCCCATTGCGGGATGTGGAACTCCGCGTTCTCGTCGAACAACTCCAGGTAATCCACCCATTCGCGGCGATCGCACAGGTCAGCCTTGCGGTAGAGGAATTGCTCGACGCTCTTTTGCAGCTCGCCCATCATTGCTTTGCTCCTTTTGCGTTGTGGGACTTGGCCTCCAGTCCCCTGAGCAGCGATTCGCGCCAAGCGCCATGCTGGTTGGCGTAGAGCCCTTCGTGGGTCAACTCGGCGCCAGTGAGGACCGGCTGGATCCCGAGCGCCTCGGCGTTCGGCGTGCTGCCCTTGATCCACTTGTCACAGCCACGCGAGATGTCGTTCCACTTCTCCATGCGGCCCTGAAAGCCGCGTTGCGCCTCGCGGAACTCGGTAAGATCGTCGGGAGTTCCCATGCCCGAGACGTTGAAGAAGTCCTCGAACTGGCGAATGCGGTTCTCGCGATCGGCATCGGACTCACCCTTGACCCCGATGCACTGGCTCAGGATCTGGGTCTTGTTCCACGCAACCGGCCGGATGATGCGCAGCTGCGAGCTGATCTGATCCATGAAGAACAAGCTCGGATAGATGTTCAAGTTGCGCAGCCGGTGCATCATCCACTCGGCCTTCTTCTGGCCATACTCACGCACCAGGCGCGGCATCACCGTGGCGTAACCCGGGCGTACCTCCGGATTCGGCATCTCGCTGAAAAGCACGCTGTGCCCGTTCGAAAACGAGAACCAGCCATCGTCCGTGGCATCGTCGCCCGCGCCAAGCTTGCGATAGTCGAGCGTGTTACTGTCGGCCACGCCTTTCTTGGCATTGATTTCCGCTCGATGCTGCACCGTGGCTACGTAGTTGTAATGCACCGTGCTCACGTGGTAGCCGTCAAGGCCATTTTCGTTTTGCAGCTTCCAGTTGCCCGCGTAGGTATAGTGGCCCTTGCCGGGCAACACCTCAAGCTCGCCGGTAGGCGACTGCGCAACCATCAGATCGAGGAACACCTTCGCGTCTCCCAGATAGTCCTCCAGCGACACCGTGCCTTCGTTGTCGAGATTCACGAAGACGAAACCCTTGTAACTTGCAATGCGGGCCTTCTTGAGGTTTCGCGAAGTGAGGTCGAATCCCTCTGGGTATTCCGACGGAGCCTTGACCTTGAGCAGCCGGCCGTCCGAGCGGAAGGTCCATGCATGGAAGGAACAAACGAAAGTCGACTGATGACCTCGGCTCACGCGCGTCAGTGTCGCGCCGCGGTGCGCGCAGGCATTGACGAGAGCATTGAGCTCGCCGTTGCCGTCACGGGTGATGATCAGCGGCTGCCGCCCCGCCTGCATGGTCACGAAGTTGTGCGGCTTGCTGACTTCGCTCTCGTGGCAGGCATAGATCCAGTTTTTCTCGAAGATCATCTCCATCTCGAGCTCGAACAGTTCGGGCTCGGTGAACATGGCGCGCGCCACACGGTAGATGTTCTCTTCCGGGCGAAAATCCAGGCACCCTTTGACGAACTCCCGCCAATCTTCCGCTGATCTTGTATTTGACATGATGTCTCCATTGATGAAATGTTTTGCGCGCTTCAGGCATGCCGCATTGAGCGGCGCAGCACCACGGGCGCACCGTTTGCAAGCTTTTTCGTGATCCAGATGGAAAGTGCCGAATCCATGTAGTCAACATGCCCAGGAAGCCAGCAGGCAAGGGCCGTAGCAAGCTCGCGCCCAATTTGCAGGTCACCTTCTGCAACCAGCAGCTTGACTTCCCGCACCGATGCAAGCACCCGTTCGTGCTCATCGATGTGGCATTCGCGGGCAGGAAAGCTATGGCGCTCCATTAATTGGCGCTCTTCTTCAAAATGTGCTTGCACGTGCAATGCGAACGCATCGAGCGAAGCGGCAAAGCCCACATCGTCGGCTCGAAGCATTACACCCACGAGCTTCAAAAACTCCTGGTGCGACTCGTCCATGCCTCGGTGTCCGACCAGATACCGGTCGTCCCAGGCAAAGTCATCCACAACATCCATTGCCGTGTCCTACCCTTAGGAATAAAAGCTGCAAGAAAGCGAATTAGGAGACGCTGGCTGCGAACTTTTCAAACTGAAACGATGCGGACTTCACATCGACATCGCGGAGATGCTGTGCCACAGCCTCCACCATCGGAGGCGGGCCGCACAAATAGATGTCGACATCGCCATCATTGAGATGCGACGGTTCGATATGGTGGGTGACGTAGCCTTTTCTCGGCTGTACGCTATTCGCATCGACCACGCACACTGCGTAGCTGAAATTGGGAATCAAGCGTGCAAAGGCCTCAAGCTTTTCCGTTTCGACGGCATCACGATCGGTGTTGACGCCATAGATGAGATGAACGGGATGGGGACTGCCGCCTTGCGCCCCGATCTTGTCAAGCATTGCCAGGAAGGGAGCGAGCCCCGTGCCGCCAGCGAGCATGAGTATCCGCCGCTGAATCGTGCGCAGATAAAAGCTGCCAAATGGGCCTGTCATCGTCATTGAATCGCCAAGCTTCGCGCGCTGGCTGAGATAGCCACTCATCAGGCCTCCCGGTACGTTCCGAATCAGGAACGACACCGTGCTGCTTCCCGCCTGAAGCGAGCTGAATGAATAGGCCCGGTGAAGCTGGTTGGTACCGGGCACCTGCAGATTCGCATATTGGCCGGGTAAAAAAACAAGACTCTTAAGACTTTCCCCTTGTAGAGAGAGAGAGAAGGTGCTATCAGAGAGCTTTTTTACGTCGACGATCTCCGTCTCATAGCTCTCCTGCTTCGTATTACAGGCGGTTGAATAACTGGGAACTAGCAACACACAATCACTTTTCGGCCGCATTTGACAAGCAAGTGCATAGCCTGTGTCTGCTTCAGTCTTGCTTAATGCATCCTCGATATATTCACCGAGAGAATAATCTCCTGATTCAACCCGGCATTTACATGTAGAACACGCGCCCTCCCGACAGTCCATGGGAATATTGATGCCTTGCCGATAGGCTGCATCCACTATAGATTCCGCGCCACTGCATTGAATGAATCGCGTGACTCCATCCTCAAAATTGAGTGCGATGTTATAGCTCACCTATTTATCTCCACACTTTGCACAGCACATCAGGGATGAAAATCCCTGATGGCAGCGCGTCTTTAATATGGGTCAAAGTTTAGGCAGGCAACCTCATACAATCTATCCGCTATCTGCCGGAAAACAATCCAGTTCAATCCGAAATTTGCAAACACAACGCAAGGCGATTCATATGCATTCGTCGATTCAATTTTGATACAGGCAGATGGGTGTGAAAGGCCAAGCTGGCCGCCAGCGATTCGGCAGCATGTCCTCGATTCCTCTGGCGCTGTGCTTGGATTGCAGGCTTCGGAACACCCGCAAGCCAGGGGCCGAGGTGCAACAGAGGCGCCTGGAGGCTCAGGCCTATCAACGACACCTCCGTGAACTGGATCTGCGGCAATCGCGCTACGCCCCATCACTTGCTGCGTTGCGCAGTCTCGAGCATGGCTTGACTGCTACCAACTCGAAAAGCGAGTAGGTGTCGCCATGGCACGTGCAGCGTTGCACCGCCGTGCGATCAAGGGCGAGGGAAAAGTAAGCCGGGTTGGGCGGGTCGACCACGACCGGCGAATGAACCTGTGCAGCGAATGTCAATTACCTGCACAAGCAACCATCGAAAGCCGACCTGCATGAACGCCTGGCCAGAAAGGAACTTATCTCTCCGATATTTGCATCTGCATACCGCGCAATCATCCATTTTTTGCAAACAGGCGGCTATGCGAGGGTTCATGCCATTACTTCCCGCTGCAAGGTGAAATAGGGTTGCTGGCGCAAGGGGTCCACCCATGCATGGCAATACAGAAAATTCCTATACATGGAGCCCACACCATGACCCCATCGCTAAAGGGCGGGATACTCTCTCCTCTCTATCGGAATTGCATTTTCCGCTCTGATGAACGCGTGATGATGCACGATCATGTCAGCCAAGAGTTCGCCGAGCATGAGTTGCGATGGAAGAGTGGTATACCGGACGCCGCCTTCTTCAAGAGTCAGCTAAATCAGCTGAGCATCTATCTCTTGCGCTATGGTGCAGAAGTAGAAGTCACGCCACGCCCCTTCCAAAGCTTCAGCCTGGTTCATACGTCATTGGTCGGCGGTGCGGAAATCGAGTGTGATGGGCACAAGATAGCAGTCCCTGAAAGCCGGTCGGCTGTGCTCTCCCCACGTCAAAGCGTGCGGCTGCGGTGGTTTCCCGGTACGCAGCAACTGATTCTGAAAGTCCCTCACTCGTTGCTGCATGATCTTTTCGACGTCGGTATCGACGAAATCGGGGAGCTTGCTCCGGGATATCTCATTGAGCCCGGACTCAACTCGCAATGGGACTTGATCCTCCACTCCTTGCTCAATGCAGCGGGTTTGCCACCCGACGCAAGTCTGGACAAGGCCTGGATCGATCATTTCGAGCGCAACGTGGCATTGTTTCTATTGACCCACCAGCCTGAGGCTGGACGAATTCTGCAGATGAGGCGTGGCACGGTTTCGCTGAAACCAGTCTCTGCCACGGAGGCACTCTTGCAGACTGGTGATTCGCGTCGGATGAACGCGATCCTCGAATACATGGATTCGCGTCTCGGCGCCCCACTCTCACT
Source organism: Comamonas sp. FG99 (assembly GCF_057808605.1). Classification (NCBI taxonomy): domain Bacteria; kingdom Pseudomonadati; phylum Pseudomonadota; class Betaproteobacteria; order Burkholderiales; family Comamonadaceae; genus Comamonas; species Comamonas sp. FG99. The sequence continues at coordinate 16,169 of NZ_JBMDII010000053.1, read as the reverse complement.
AGACGACATTGCCAACGCAGCCGGTGTGAGTACCCGAACGATCAATTGGCTCTGCAAACGACATCATGGAGTGCCCCCCATGGAACTGTTGCGCAACATGCGACTGGATGCGGTGCGCGCACGCCTGCTTGCTCAACCAGACCTCGGTGTCACCGAAACGGCACTGACTTTCGGCTTCGGCCATCTGGGACGCTTTTCCGCCTATTACTTCGACCGCTTCGGCGAACTCCCCCGTGAAACACAGTCCAAGCCGGAATAGGCATTCCCATGGCCTGCCGCCAGGCTACGGGGATCGAGATCAACCCGCCAAGAAGCAGGATGCGCAAGATGACCGCTGCAGGTCAGGCAATCCTGAGTGCACGGCAGCAAGCCTTGGTGCGCCGAGCGGACAGGATGGAATTCGCTGCCAAGTCCTGAATACGGCGTCGTACTCGCACCGCCGCAGGCGCTCGTCATTGAACAATTTCTTCACACGCCTCCATCACGAGGCAATCCGCTAGTGCGGCAGCCAATTCAAGATGGCATCGATGGCCGAATACGCCATGAGTACTTGAGTGAATGGCAAGAGGGACTCCTCTTTTTTCACTCACAGGACATCAATATCTCATTGCTATTGATGATAGACTTTTCATAGTCAGTTATTTCACGCAAGGGTGGCGTATGGCGCACCCAACCGGCCTCTTTCCCCCATTCCCCCAAAGGATCATCCATGCCCGACGTCTCCGTGTCCGCAGCCAACACCGCGCCCTCCGCCGATTGGCGTAACGACCCCAGCCTGAACGAGAAATGGAAATTCCGCTTCGACTTCTTCGAGAAGTATGGCGTGCCCGGCATGGGCCCAGCCAACGCAAAGCTCAAGGAAGGCTTCAAGAGCCTGAGCTTCGGCCAGCGTGTGAAGGTGAACATGAATTTCTTCGCCTTCTTCTTCTCATTCATCTACTTCGGGCTTTTTCTCAAAATGTGGCGCCAGGCGCTGATAGCCATTGGCATCATCGTAGTGGCCAATATCATCGTGGCGCTGGTTCCCCTCCCCGGTCTTGATCGGGGGCTCGCCATGGGTCTTGGCGTTGTCTTCGGTCAACGCGCCAATGCGCTGTACTACCTCAAGCGCACGCAGGGAGACATCGGCTGGAAGTTCTTCTGATGCGGCGCGCCATTGCGGCCTGCCTTGCAGTGTTGGCGCTGGCCTGGGCCGGCGCTGCTCTTGCCGTGGCGGAGTTGCCCGAGCGAGGCGGAAATGGTGCCAGCGTGCGCTTTCCCGGCCCAGAAAGCGCGGTTCAGCAACTCGCCCCCGAGACTGGGGAATCTGCATACTGGCGACAACTTGCGCCCACGCCACAGGACCCTGACCGTGCCGTGGCCTTCGCGGCCCTTCACCCGGTCTGGTGGTTGCGCCCAGTCATGTGGATGGGCCCTGAGGCCATATTGCTGCAAGGGAGCGAACGCACTCTGGAGCGCCTTTTGGAGGCTTACCAAGGAGTGAGTGAAGTCGAGAGCGACATGTCTCTGGTTCACATCAACGGTTGGCCAGGCCTGGAAGTAACTCTGGAGCGCCTCGACATGCAGCACCGGGTGTTGCGTGCGGACGGACAGCCGGCGCTCATGGCAAACCGACGATACGTTCGCACGCTACTGCTGTGGACAGGCAAGGCGTATGTCGTGGCTTCGGTGGGTGGTAGCCGCCCGGTGGCGCCCAACGACCCGTTTCTATCGACCCTCACCACCGCAGTGCCCGGCGTGCCCGGAGACCCGGAGCAGCAATGGGACACCCTATGCACCGTGGGCGGCATGCTCTTGATCGGGCTGCCGATCCTGCTGCTCATTGCGATCATTTACGGCGTGGACAAGGCCATCAAGCGCCGCCAGCGGCACGCCCACGCGACCGACGGCATCAAGGCCTGATATCTGGCGCAAGGCGCGGATGGGCTCTTCATCGACAATAATGTGCTTCCCAGCCTGCAATACTTTTGCCTTCGCGCATCGAAGCTCATGCCACTTCCGTTCGGCGTAGGTTTTCCGCAATTCAATTCCGGCTTGGCGTAGGTCCACAGCAAATTACCCGTAACAACCTACGCCACTGATTGAAGCGCACAGGGGTTTTGGCGACTACCTGGCAGGCTGTATTTTTAAACAGCAGTTTATTCAAGTGATTGATTTTGAACAAAGAAATGAGTGAATCCGATAAAAATCAAACACTTAGCCGGGAGCGCGCAGCAAATCACACGCCCATGATGCAGCAATACCTCGCTGCCAAGGCCGACCACCCCGCCACCTTGCTGTTCTACCGCATGGGGGATTTCTACGAGCTGTTCTACGACGATGCCGAAAAGGCCGCGCGGCTGCTCAACATCACGCTCACCCAGCGCGGCCAGTCGGCCGGCAAGCCGATACCGATGGCGGGCGTGCCCTTCCATGCGCTCGAAGGCTACCTGGGCAAGCTGATCAAGCTGGGCGAGTCGGTGGCCATCTGCGAGCAGGTGGGCGAGGTGGGCGCGGGCAAGGGGCCGGTGGAGCGCAAGGTGGTGCGCGTCGTCACACCCGGCACGGTGACCGACACCGAGCTGATGAGCGACAAGTCCGAGTCCATGCTGCTGGCGCTGCACCAGGGTAGCCGCGCGCGCTGCGGGCTGGCCTGGCTGAGCGTGACCCAGGGCCGCATCTACCTGGCCGAATGCCTGCAGGAGGATCTGGCCGGCTGGCTCGCGCGCATCGCGCCCAGCGAGATCGCCTACAGCGCCGGCGCCAGCCAGCGCTTCGAGCAGGAGCTGCACCAGCTGCGCACGCAAGGCCTATTCCAGTGCCCGCTGTCGCTGCGCCCCGACTGGCAGTTCGACGACAAGCTGGGCGAGCGCAAGCTGCGCGAGCAACTCGGCGCGCTCACGCTCAACGCCTGGAACGCGCAGGACCTCCAGCTCGCCCATGCCGCGGCCGCCGCGCTGCTGAGCTATGCCGAGCACACCCAGGGCCGCGCGCTGCCGCATGTGCAGAGCATCCGGGTGGTGCAGGTCGATGCGCTCATCAATCTGCCGCCGGCCACGCGCCGCAATCTCGAGCTGGTCAAGACCCTGCGCGGCGACGACAGCCCCACGCTGTTCTCGCTGCTCGACACCTGCCAGACCGGCATGGGCAGCCGGCTGATGAAGAGCTGGCTGCTGGAGCCCAGCCGCGAGCGGCGCGACGCGATGGAGCGGCTCGAGGCGGTGACCGCCCTGCGCGGCAATACCGGCGCCGGCGCCAGCAGCCGTACGGCCGCGCCCTGGCAGCTGTTTCGCACCGAGCTCAAGGGCGTGGCCGATGTGGAGCGCATCACCGCCCGCATCGCGCTGCGCCAGGTGCGCCCGCGCGAGCTGCTGGCGCTGGGCAAGACGCTGGAGAAAGCCGAGCAGCTGGCGCGCAACCGCGCCGCGCCGGCGCCGCTGCTGACCGAGATCTTCCAGCACCTGGCGCCGCCGGCCGCCGCGCAGCAGCTGCTGGCCGCCGCGATCGACGAGGAGCCGGCCGCGCTGGTGCGCGACGGCGGCGTGATCGCCAGCGGCTTCGATGCCGAGCTGGACGAGCTGCGCGGCATCCAGAACAACTGCGACAGCTTCCTGCTGGAGCTGGAGACGCGCGAGAAGGCGCGCACCGGCATTCCCAACCTGCGCGTGCAGTTCAACAAGGTGCACGGCTTCTATATCGAGGTCACCAGCAGCTACACCGGCCGCGTGCCCGACGACTACCGCCGCCGCCAGACGCTGAAGAACGCCGAGCGCTACATCACCCCCGAGCTCAAGGCCTTCGAGGACAAGGCCCTGTCGGCGCAGGAGCGCGCGCTGCAGCGCGAGAAGTGGCTGTACGAGCAGCTGCTCGACGAGCTGCAACCGCATGTGCCCACCCTCGGCCGCCTGGCGCATTCGATCGCCGCGCTCGACGTGCTGTGCGCGCTGGCCGAACGCTCGCTCACGCTGAACTGGTGCGCGCCGCAGTTCGTGCCCGAGCCCTGCATCGACATCGACAACGGCCGCCATCCGGTGGTCGAGGCGCGGCTGGCCGAGACCTCGAACGCCTCTTTCATCGCCAACCACACGCGGCTGTCCACGCAGCAGCGGCTGCAGATCATCACCGGCCCCAACATGGGCGGCAAATCGACCTACATGCGCCAGGTGGCGCTGATCGCGCTGCTCGCCAGCATGGGCAGCTACGTGCCGGCCAGCCGCTGCCGGCTGGGGCCGATCGACGCCATCCACACCCGCATCGGCGCGGCCGACGATCTGGCCAACGCGCAGTCGACCTTCATGATGGAGATGACCGAGGCCGCGCAGATCCTGCATGCCGCCACGCCCTACAGCCTGGTGCTGATGGACGAGATCGGCCGCGGCACCAGCACCTTCGACGGGCTGGCGCTGGCCAGCGGCATCGCCACCCACCTGCACGACAAGACGCGCGCGCTCACGCTGTTCGCCACCCACTACTTCGAGCTGACCGAGCTGCCCGCGCGCGCGCGCCATGCCATCAACATGCATGTGACCGCGGCCGAGGCCGGCGCCGACATCGTTTTCCTGCACGAGCTGCAGCCCGGGCCCGCCAGCCGCAGCTATGGCATCCAGGTGGCCAAGCTGGCGGGCATGCCCACGCCGGTGCTCACGCATGCGCGCCAGGCGCTGAGCGCGCTGGAAGAGCGCCAGCAGGCCTCGCAGGCGCAGGTCGACCTGTTCGCCGAGCCCGCCAGCAGCGAGATTCCCGCCACGCCCAGCGCCGTCGAGGCCCAGCTGCGCGAGCTGCAACCCGATACACTCACGCCCCGTGATGCACTGGATGTGCTCTATTCCCTGAAACGACTCGCCGAAAAATCATGACCTACTGTGTCGCCATCAAGCTCGATGCCGGGCTGGTGTTCCTCTCCGACTCCCGCACCAACGCGGGGCTCGACCATATCAGCACCTTCCGCAAGATGATGGTCTACGAAAAGGCCGGCGAGCGCTTCATGGTGCTGCTGTCGGCGGGCAACCTGTCGATCTCCCAATCGGTGCGCGAGATCCTGCAGACCGAGCAGATCCCCGACGAGGCAGGCGGCCCGCCGATCAGCATCTGGAACGCCAAGAGCATGTTCGACGCCGCGCGCGTGCTGGGCAGCGCGGTGCGCCACATCCAGCAGCGCGACGGCGAGGCGCTGGCCCGCAGCGGCGTGGAGTTCAACTGCAGCATGCTCTTTGGCGGCCAGATCGCCGGCGAAGGCGTGCGGCTGTTCCAGGTGTACTCGGCCGGCAACTTCATCGAGGCCACGGCCGAGACGCCCTACTTCCAGATCGGCGAGGCCAAGTACGGCAAGCCGGTGCTCGACCGCGTGCTCACCCCGGCCACCCCGCTGGCCGAGGCCGCCAAGTGCGCGCTGGTGTCGATGGACAGCACCCTCAAATCCAACCTCTCGGTGGGCCTGCCGCTGGACCTGGCGGTCTACCAGACGAATGCGCTACGCTGCGACCAGATCGCCTGCATCGACGAGAACAACGACTACTTCCGCATGGTGCACAGCGTGTGGGGCGGCAAGCTGCGCGAGGCCTTCGACAGCATCGACGACCCACGCTGGGGCCAGGCCAGCGGCCCCATGTCGATCCAGCCGGGCGACAGCACGGCGCGCCCCATCAAGAAGATCACCGATCCGCAGGTGATGCTGTAGCGCCTGGGAACGCCTGCAAGCGTCTCATGCGTGCACCAGGTTGGGGTTTTGCGCGATCTGCTGGCCAATCGCGGCGCAGGTGCGTAGCAGCGGCTGCACATAGCAGGCCTGGGCATCGCCCTTCTGGCGAAAGACCAGGGTGCTGACGCTGATCGCGGCCACTGGCTGGCCATTGGGGCCGAGCACCGCGGCGCCGAAGCAGTGGATGCCGTCCTCGTTTTCCTGCGCGTCGGTGGACCAGCCCTGCGCGCGCACCTGCTCCAGCTGCCGCGCCAGCGCCTCGGGCCCGGCCACGGTGTGCGGGGTATGGCACTCGTAGTTGAGCTGCGCGAGCAGCGCCGCCGCCGCCTCGGGCGCCAGCGCCGCCAGGTAGGCCTTGCCCACCGCGGTGGAATGCAGGCACACGCTGGTGCCTATGCGCGAGGACATCTGCACCGCGCTGGGGCTTTCCAGCTTTTCTATGTAGACCATGCTGTGGCCCGAGGGCACCGCGAAATGGATGGTCTCGCCGGTTTCGTCGCGCAGGGCGCGCAGCGCATCGAGCGCCGCCAGGCGCAGGCCCGAGCGGCTCCAGCTGCGGCTGGCGAGCTGGATCAGGCGCGGCCCCAGCGTCCAGCTGCGGCTGCCGGCCATCTCCACCAGCATGCGCTCGGCCACCAGCGCGGCCACGATGCGGTGCACCGTGGGCCGCGGAAAGCCCGTGGCCTGCGCCATGTCGGCGATGGAGACGGGTGCGGCGCTGTCCGCCACCAGCTGCAGCACCCGCATGAACTTGGAGAACGCCGCAGTGCCGGCAACGCCGCTGTCGGCCCGGGGCTCAGAAGAAGAAGGCATGGTGCGCGAGGTTTCGTGGCGTCATAACAGCCTGCAGGATACCGGACAAAGCCCCGCCCCCAGCCCTCGCAGCGGCTCAGCTCACCATGTAGCCGCCGTCGACCGGCAGGATCACGCCGGTCATGAAGCTGGCCGCTGGCGTGCACAGGAACACCGCGGCCCGGGCCACGTCCTCGGGCGTGCCCCAGCGGGCCAGCGGCGTGCGCGCCAGGATGGGGCCGGCGCGCGCCGGGTCGTCCTGCAGCGCCTGGGTCAGCGGCGTGGCGATCCAGCCCGGCGCGATGGCGTTGACGCGGATGCCGTCGGCCGCATAGGCGATCGCCAGCGACTTGGTCAATTGCCCCACGCCGCCCTTGCTCGCGGCATAGCCGGGCACCAGGCCGCCGCCGAAAAAGCTGAGCATCGACGCGGTGTTCACGATGCAGCCGCGGCTGGCCTGGAGCCGGCCGCGCGCGGCGCTGCACACGCGCATGGTGCCGCTGAGGTTCACCTCCAGCACCCGCTGGAAGACCTCGATCTCGTGCTCCGCGCCGCGCTGGATGATGCCGGCGCAGTTGAACACGATGTCGAGCCGCTCCACGGCCGCGAGCGCGGCATCCACATCCTGCTGGCGCGTCACGTCGGCCTGGCGCACCTGCACCGCGGCGTCCAGCGTGCCGTCGCCCGGCCCCAGGCCCAGCGCCAGCACTTGCGCGCCCAGCGCCGCGAGCTGGTTGGCGATCACTGCACCTATGCCCTGGGTAGCGCCGGTCACCAGCGCGGTCTTGCCGGCGAACAGGTCCTGGCGGTAGGTCGGGTCCATGCGCATGCTCAGTTGCTCTTCAGGTCCAGCGACTTGACCAGGTCGGTGAAGAACACGCTGTCCTGGGCCATGCGCTCGCGAAAGACCTGGTCGTCGGCATAGACGAAACCCAGGTTCTGCTTGTCCAGCACCTCGCGGAAGGCGGGCTCGTCCACCGTCCTCCTGGCCATGGCCTTGAGGTAGTTCAGCACCTCGGCCGGCATCTTCTTCGGGCCGGCGATGCCGCGCCAGGTGCCGATGCTCAGCTCGATCCCCTTCTCCTTGAGCGTGGGCACCTGGTCGAAGTTCTTCAGGCGCTGATCGGCCATCACCGCCAGCATCTTGAGCTTGCCGGCCTTGAGCTGCTGCGCCACCTCGGCCGGGCTCACCGCCACCGCGTCCACATGCCCGCCCATCAGCGCCAGCACCGCCGGCCCCGCGCCCTGGAACGGAATGTGGTTGAAGCGGATGCCAGTCTTCTGCCCCAGCGCGGTCGCGGCAAAGTGCCAGATGGAGCCATTGCCGGCATTGCCCACGCCGATCTTGCCCGCGTCCTGCCTGGCCGCGGCCAGGAACTCCTCGATGGTGTTCCACGGCGCATCGGCGCGCACGGTGATCGCCGCCGGGTCGGCGTTGAACTGGATGATGGGCTGCACATCGTCATAGCTGAACTTGGCCAGGCCCATGGGCTTCAAGGTCACCAGCTCCACCGTCACCACCGCGAGCTTGTAGCCATCGGGCCGGGCGTTGATCATGTCCGTCCAGCCGATGGCGCCGCTGGCGCCCGGCTTGTTCAGCACCACCACGCTGTGCGGCATGTGCCTGCGCGCCGCCTCCGAGAAGGCGCGGGCCACGCCATCGGTGCCGCCGCCCGGCTGGAAGGGCACGATCAGCTCCACCTGGTGCGTGGGAAAGTCCGCGGCCGCCGCGCCGCCGCTCCCTGCGGCCAGCGCCATGGCGCCGGCCAGGGCCCGCTGGATTGCGCCGCGGCGCGAGGGATGAATCTGCATGTCGTCTCCTTGGGTTGGTATGGGAATCGTCAATAGGTGGCGCGGCCGCCCGAGGCATCGAAGACCGCGCCGGTGCTGAAGCTGCAGGCACTAGACGCCAGCCACAGCACCTGCGCCGCGATCTCCTGCGGCTCGCCCAGCCGGCCCATCGGGCTCTTGGCCACCATGGTGGCCACATGGCCAGGCGCCATCTGCGCCAGGATGGGCGTGCGCACCGCCGCCGGCGCAATCGCATTCACCAGCACGCCCGTGCCCGCCAGCTCCTTGCCCAGCGACTTGGTCAGCGCCAGCACGCCGGCCTTGGCCGCGCTGTAGGCCGAGGCATTGGCCGTGCCTTCCTTGCCCGCCAGCGATGCGATGTTGACCACTCGGCCATGGCCCTGCCCGCGCATCTGCGGCACCACCGCCTTGCAGACATGGAACACGCCCAGCAGGTTGATGTCGACCACCCGCCGCCACACCGCGGCGTCGAAGTCTTCGAGCGGCATCGTCGGGCCGGTGACGCCGGCGCTGTTGACCAGCACGTCGATGCGGCCGTGCCGCTGCAGCGTCTGCGCCAGCGCCGCATCCACCGTGGCCGGCTCGCTCACGTCCACCGGGCAGTGCAGCATGCCGGCCGCGGCATCCGGCGCCTGCAGATCCCATACCGCCAGCGCGGCGCCGGCATCGCGCAGCGCCCGCGCCACCGCGGCGCCGATGCCGCTGGCGCCGCCGGTCACCACCGCCACGCGGCCGCGAAAGTCGTAGTTGCAATCGGCCATGCGCGCGCCTCAGCGGATGAACTGCCGCACATAGCCGGCCCCCAGGCCCACCGCCGCGAAGTGCTGGCGGCACATCTCGATCTTGGTGAACACATCCTCGAAGCCCATGCCCTTGCCCCAGGGATCGGTGTAGTACATGACGCCGTTGACCTGGAAGTAGGTGATCATCTCCTCCACATCCTCGGGCACATAGAGCGTATGCGTCTCGCCCGGCGGCTCGAACACGTAGCTGCCCTGCTCGGCCCACCAGTCGTGCTCCAGGTACTTCCAGCGCCCCTTGAGCACAAAGCCATGCACCGCCTGCGGGTGGCGGTGGCGGCTGAGCACGCCCGACTTGCGCACCTTGAGCAGGTTCATCCAGTAGCCCTGGCTGGCGTTCAGGCACAGCGGGCGGAACCACACGTTCTCGGCCTGCGGCACCCACAGGCGCTCGTCGGCGGGAATCGCATCGCGCACCACGATCTCGGGCAGGGCATCCGCCGGATTCGGGTACTGATAGGGCATCAGCGGGGTTTCATCGATCGTTTCTACAGGCATTTGCTCCTCTTTATTTATCCATAATATGGACATAAATCTATAATATGGATAATTGTAGGAACGCGCGGCGCCCCGCCCATCCCATGAAAACCCGTAGACGAAAAAAAGCCCGGTCCTGGACCGGGCTGGGCTTGGGCGTCGGCTGCGGCCTGGCGTTCAGCCCTCGGCCCAGCGGACCAGGCCGGTGGCGGCCGTCGCCAGCACCACGATGCCGAACGCGATGCGGTACCAGGCGAACGGCACGAAGCTGTTGCTGGCGATGAAGCGCAGCAGCCAGCGCACGCACAGCCAGGCGCTGATGAAGGAGAACACCAGCCCCACCGCGAACATCGGCGCGTCGGCCCAGCTCAGCAGCGCGCGCTCCTTGTACAGGCTGTAGGCGCCCGCGCCGATCAGCGTGGGAATGGCGAGGAAGAACGAGAAATCGGTGGCCGCCTGGCGCGACAGCCCCATCAGCATGCCGCCGATGATGGTGGCGCCGCTGCGGCTGGTGCCGGGCACCAGCGCCAGGCACTGCACCAGGCCCACCTTCAGCGCATCCAGCGGGGTCATGTCGTCCACCGTCTGCACCCGCACCGTGCGTGCCGAGCGCCTTTCCGCCCACAGGATGATGAAGCCGCCGACGATGAAGGTCGTGGCCACCACGATGGGCGTGAACAGATGCGCCTTGATGTACTTGCCCAGCAGCAGCCCCAGCACCACCGCCGGGATGAAGCCCACCAGCACGTTGAGCGCGAAGCGCTGCGCCTGGCGCTGGCTGGGCAGGGCCACCAGGGTGTCGCGGATCTTGTGCCAGTACACCAGGATGACCGCGAAGATCGCGCCGGTCTGGATCGCGATGTCGAACACCTTGGCCTTGTCGTCATCAAAGCCCAGCAGGCTGCCCGCCAGGATCAGGTGGCCGGTCGATGAAATCGGCAGGAACTCGGTCAGGCCCTCGACCACGCCCATGATGGCGGCTTTCACTAGCAGCAGGATGTCCACAATCGTCCTTCGGCGGATGCTTGAAAAATGTGAGCATCATACCCAAGGGCACCAATGGCCAGCTAGCGATTTCCCGTAAATATTCGTCAGGCTGGCAAGGCAATGGCCCGTACCGCCGCGCCCGGCGCCAGCAAGGCCTCGTAGTGCGCCAGCACCCAGTGCTGGCCGCGGGCCCGCAGCGTGGGTGCCGCCTCGGCCAGCGCCTGCAGCAGATAGCGCATGGAGGGCTTGTCCAGGCCCGACAGCGGCTCGTCCAGCAGCAGCAGCGGCGCGCCGCTGGCCATGCCGGCCGCCATCACCGCCTTGCGCAGCGTGCCAGTGGACAGCGCCAGCAGCGGCTTGTGCCAGTGCTCGGCCAGGCCAAAGCCTTGCAGGTGCGCCTGCAGCGCCACGCGGTCGGCCCGGGGATGCCGGGCCAGCACCTGCTCGGCCCACTGCGCCGCGGCCTGCTCGCGCGGCCCCAGCGCCTGGGGCTCGCGCAGGTCGAACCAGAAGCGCTCGGCCGCCGCCCCCCGGATCTCGCCGGCGGTGGGCGCCAGCACCCCGGCCAGCAGTTGCAGCGCGGTGGTCTTGCCCGCGCCGTCGCCGCCCAGCAGCTGCACCACGCCCGGCGGGGCCAGCCAGCTCCAGCCGCTGAACACCGGCGCCGCCGGGCCGTAGGCAAAACCCACGCCGTGCATCTCCAAAACCATGTGCATCCTCCAAACGGGCTCGCGTTGACTCCTGAAAAGATAGCATAATGCGCTCTGCATGCTTGACTACCTGGATTTCGAACGCAGCGACGACGGCGAAAACACCATCACCTGGGATGCGCTCGCGCATGTGGCCACCGCCCGCTGGCCCCAGCTCTCGCGCGAGCTGCTGCAGGTACTGCGCTGGGCAACGGCGCAGGCCGGCGCGCCCGGCCCGCTGGACGACGGCCATGCCTGGCACTACGACCTGCAGCTGCAGGATGCGGGCGGGCGGCCGCTGGCGCTCCAGTTCTCGGCGCGCGACGGCACGCTCAGCCATGCCAGCCTGGAGCACGCCGGGCGGCTGCAGCTGGCGCTGAGCATCAGCGGCTCGCCCGCGTTTGCCGAGGCCTTCGATGCCAAGTGGAGCGAGCCATCAGGCTAGCCATCCACCAGCGCCAGCACCACCGCCGACGGATGCATGCGCACCTGCGCCATGCTGCGCACCCGCATGCCGTTGGTGTCGGCGGCAAAGCCCACGATGTGCACGCCGCCCTCCAGCTGCAGCGCCACCTCGCTGGCCTGCGGCTCGCGCGAGATGCGGCTGATCTTGCCGCGCCAATGGTTCGGCGGCACCTCGCCCCCCTTGGCCAGATCCTCGCCGGCCCATAGCACCTCGACCGCGGTGGCCTTGCACAGCGCCAGCGCCTGCACGCCGGCGTGCAGGCCCAGCAGCTGCGCGCTCTCCTGGGTGATATAGGCCTGCAGCGCAAAAGCCTGCGCCGCGCCCTCGCCGCGCAGGTGCACCACCACCAGCGCGCCGCGCGCGCTCATCCGCTCCACCACGCAGGGCCACTGGTTGCGCATGCTGGTGCGCACCGACAGCCGCGCCAGCGCGGTGGCTGCCGCGCTCTTGCCGGTATCGCCGGCCCTGGCCTTGCCCTGCAGCGCGCGCTGCACATTGCCGCGCGCATGCACCATCGCATCGGCGGCTTCGAGCAGCAGCAGCGCATCGGGCGTGAGCGTGGCGCCGCCCCCGCCCGTGCCGCCCACGCTGCGCGCCACCAGCGGCACGCCGGCCAGGTTGGTCAGCGTCTCCACCGCCTGCCAGGCGGCCTTGTAGCTGATGCCGACTTCGCGCGCGGCCTGCGATATCGAGCCCGTCAGCTGGATCTGGCGCAGCACCTCGATGCGCCGGTCGGCGCGGCGCTCGCCCAGCGCCGCGGTCAATGAAGCGGATGTGGTCATGGCTGGCAATGATCGCATGCAAACGCATGCCGGCGGCAATTGTGATTACACTTGTCGCTATTCTCAACATGAATAGCGAGGAAGACATGCCGCCATTTCGTTCCATCACCATTGCCGCCCTCATCCTGGCCGCCGGCGCGGGTGCCCGCGCCGCCGAAGTGAGCGTGGCAGTGGCCGCCAACTTCACCGCGCCGATGCAGAAGATCGCCACCATGTTCGAGGCCGACACCGGCCACAAGGCGGTGCTCTCGTTCGGCGCCACCGGCAAGTTCTACGCGCAGATGGCCAACGGCGCGCCGTTCGACGTATTCCTTGCCGCCGACGACAGCACGCCCGCCAAGATGGACAAGGAAGAGCGCACCGTGCCCGGCAGCCGCTTCACCTACGCGATCGGCCGCCTGGTGCTGTGGAGCGCCCAGCCCGGCTATGTGGACGGCCAGGGCCAGGTGCTCAAGAGCGGCGACTTCAAGCACATCGCGGTCGCCAACCCCAAGCTCGCGCCCTATGGCCTGGCCGCCACGCAGACGCTGCAGAAGATGGGCCTGCTCGATAGCGTGCAGCCGCGCTTCGTGCTGGGCGAGAACATCAGCCAGACCTACCAGTTCGTCTCCACCGGCAACGCACCGCTGGGCTTCGTGGCGCTGTCGCAGGTGATGGTGGACGGCAAGATCGACAAGGGCTCATACTGGCAGGTGCCCGAAGACATGCACGAGCCCATCCGCCAGGATGCGGTGGTGCTGCGCCGCGCCGCGGCCAACCCCGCCGCCTCCGCGCTGGTGCAGTACCTCAAGGGCGACAAGGCGCGCGCGGTGATCAAGGCCTACGGCTACAGCTTCTAAAAACAGGAGCAGCCCGCGCTTGTCGTCTGGTCTTTTCATATACTTTTATATTTGAAAACCTGATGTATAAAGCGCCATCCGCTCTTATTTTTGTAAACCCATGCCGATCCTGAGCAGCCATGACCTGCAAGCCATCGCGCTCACGCTCAAGCTCGCGGCCACCACCACGGTGCTGCTGCTGGTGCTGTGCACGCCCATCGCCTGGTGGCTGGCGCATACCGCCTCGCGCTGGCGCGGGCCGGTGGGGGCGGTGGTGGCCCTGCCGCTGGTGCTGCCGCCCACGGTGATCGGCTTTTACCTGCTGGTGCTGCTCGGGCCGCATGGCTGGGGCGGGCGGCTCACGCAGTGGCTGGGCCTGGGCGCGCTGCCCTTCACCTTCGCGGGCCTGGTCGTGGGCTCGCTGATCTACTCGCTGCCCTTTGCGGTGCAGCCGCTGCAGCGCGCCTTCGAGGCCATGGGCCGCAAGCCGCTGGAGGCCGCGGCCACGCTGGGCGCCAGCCCCTGGGACCGCTTCTTCAGCGTGGCGCTGCCGCTGGCGCGGCCCGGCTTCGTGACCGCCGCGATCCTGAGCTTCGCGCACACGGTGGGCGAATTCGGCGTGGTGCTGATGCTGGGCGGCAACATACCCGGCGCCACCCGTGTGGTGTCGGTGCAGATCTACGACCACGTGGAAGCCATGGAGTACGCGCAGGCCCACTGGCTGGCCGGCGGCATGGTGGCGTTCTCGTTCGTGGTGCTGATGCTGCTCAATCTGGTGCAGCGGAACGGCCGCGCACGCGAGGGGGTGATGTGAGCATAGAAGCCCGGCTTGCCGTACAGCGCGGCGCATTCGCGCTGCACATGGATGTGCGGCTGCCCGAGCGCGGGGTGACCGCCTTGTTCGGCCCCTCCGGCTGCGGCAAGACCACCGCGCTGCGCGCCATCGCGGGGCTGGAGCGGCCGCGGCAGGCCCGCATCGTGGTCAACGGCCAGGTCTGGCAGGACGACGCGGCCCGCCAGTGGCTGCCCACCCACCGGCGCCAGCTCGGCTATGTGTTCCAGGAGGCGAACCTGTTCGCCCACCTGTCGGTGCGGCAGAACGTGGAATACGGGCAGCGCCGCATCCGCGGCGAGCGCCCGCGCATCGCGCTGGAGCGCGCGATCGAGCTGCTGGGCATAGCGCCGCTGATGGAGCGCGGCATCGCCCACCTGTCGGGCGGCGAGGCCCAGCGGGTGGCGCTGGCCCGCGCGCTGGCCACCAGCCCGCGGCTGCTGCTGATGGACGAGCCGCTGGCCGCGCTGGACGCCGAGCGCAAGCGCGAGCTGCTGCCCTATATCGCCGGCATCACGCGCGAGCTGGGCATTCCGGTGCTGTATGTGACCCACTCGATCGACGAGGTGGCCAAGCTGGCCCAGCATGTGCTGCTGCTGCGCCAGGGCGCGGTGGTGGCCCAGGGACCAGCCAGCGCCGTCTTCACCCAGCCCGGCTCGGCGCTGGCGCAGGACGAGGCGGCCTGCACGCTGCTCGACGGCACGGTCACCGGGCACGACGCCCAGGACCACGTATGGAGCATGCGCCTGGGCGGCGATGCCAGCGGGGCGCAGCTGCACTGGACGCAGGCGGATGCCGCCCTGCGCCTGGGCAGCGCGGTGCGGCTGCGCATCCTGGCCCGCGACGTGAGCCTGACCCTGGTGCCGCCGCAGGCCAGCAGCGTGCTCAACATCCTGCCCTGCACGGTGCTGTCGGCGCAGCAGCTGCCGGATGGCAATACCCTGGTGCGGCTGCAACTGCAGCAGCGATTGCAACAGCGATTGCAGGCACACCCCCCTGCGGCGCAGGATGGCGAGGTGCTGCTGGCGCGCATCTCGACCCGCTCCGCGCGCCAGCTGCGGCTGGTGGCGGGCATGGCGGCGCATGCCCAGATCAAGGGCGTGGCGGTGATGCAGTAGCCGGCGCCGCAAATGGCAAAGCCCGGCAATGCCGGGCTTTTTTCTTGGGGAGAACCTGCGCGGCTCAGCGGCGCGATTTATTCGCCGATGGTCACCTCGACGCGGCGCGCCTCGGCATTGCTGCCGCTGGCGTTCACCGACTCGGGCTTGCGCAAATCGAGCTTGCCTTCGGCCACGCCCAGCGCAACCAGTGCATCGCGCACCGCGAATGCGCGCTGCTTGGCCAGCTCGGCGTTCTTGTCGGCATCGCCGGTGGCATCGGTATAGCCCGAGATCACTGCGCGCTTGCCGGCCTTGGCGGCGGCCACCACGTCGGCCAGCGCCTCGTTGGCGCCGGGCGCCAGCTCGGCCTTGGCGGTGGCGAAGTAGAACTTCACCACGCCGTTTTCCACCAGCACGCGGGCTTCGTCCACCTCGGCGGCCGCGCCAGCTGCCCCGGCGCCGGCCGCGCCCGAAGCACCTGCCGCTGCCGGTGCCGGTGCCTTGACCACGCCTTGCGCAGCGCCGGCCTTGGCGCCGTGCAGGCCCCTATAGGCGCCAAAACCCAGCACGCTGAGCACCACCAGGGTGATCAGCGCGAAGATCAGGCCCAGGGCAAATCGCTGATCGCTATCGTTGTCTTGAGCAGAGGACACTCTCGAACTCCTATCGTTAAGTTGTTGGAACTATTGAAAAACCGGCCGCGGGCCTGGGCCCGGCGGTAATATGTGCACTGCACAAAAGCGCATGATTATCGCTGTCCGCCCTGGCGCTGGCAAGGTAAATCTGGGCACGGCGCACGAATCCGCACCGCTGCGGCGCTGACGCTTGCGGGACACCCGCCGCCAGGCCGGCGTTGGGCCGGCTGCCAAATGGAAAAGCTCCCCACGCTCCCCACTGCGTTGGGTCGCTGCCCCTCCGAGAGGGGTAATGCCGTTCA
>NZ_JBMDII010000052.1:0-32152 GCF_057808605.1 Comamonas sp. FG99 | reverse complement strand
CTTGCATCCACGGCCTTTGCCCGGCAACGGGCATCATGAAAAGACTTTGAACACGTTCTGAGAAGATGGGGCAAGAAGCGACTGGAGCAGTCTTGTTGGGATGCTTGACAGGAAGAATTCGGTCTTTATTATGGCTCGGTGCGTAGCGCAGGAGCATCCCATGCCGTTGACCGAGCAGATCAAGCCCATCACCTACCTGAAATCCAACGCGGCAGACATCGTGAAGGAGTTCAGCACCAATCCCGAGCCCATCATCATCACCCAGAACGGCGAGGCCAAGATGGTGGTCATGGATATCGGCGAGTATGAGAAGTTGCAGGAGACCATGGCGCTGCTCAAGCTCGTTGCCCTGGGGCGCAAGGAGGTTGGCGCAGGCAAGTTCAGCGATGCGCAAGACTTTCTCGACGGCATGGACGATTGAGCGTGCAGCGGCGAGTCGTCATCCTCGATAGCGCCAAGCAGGAGTTCCAGGACATCAAGGCCTACGTCAAGAGGGATTTCGGCGCGGCCGTCTGGAATACGGTGAATGCGGAATACAAGGCCATGGCCTTGCGGATCGGAAGCGAGCCGCAGGCGGGCCATCCTATCGATGAATTGCAGGCGTTGGGGATTGGCAATATCCGCTATGCGCTGGTCCGGCAGACCCGGGTGGTCTATGAATTCGATGAGCGCATGGTGGTGATCCATATGTTCATCGGCACCCGGCGGGATTTCAGAAGCCACCTGTTCAAGCGCCTGTTCAACCTCTCCAGCTGACCGCTACCCTGCCAGCGCGGCAAGTACATCCGCCAGCGCAGGCCGGCACTGCCGCACGCGCAGGAAGCCGGCATCGTGCGCGGCCTGCGCAATGCGCGGATGCGTGGCGAGCGCCGGGGCGCTGGCCAGCTGCCCGGCACCGAATCTGTTGCGTAAATGCATCACGGCCTCGGAGCTGCTGAAGATCCAGCAGCTGTCCGGCGCCAGCGCCGAAGCGGCCTGCGCATGCAGTGCCTGGTTCCACTCGGGGCCGGCGCGCTCGTAGGCCACGACGAAATCCACCGTGGCGCCGGCCTGGCGCAGCTGCCCGGCCAGCCATTCGCGCCCCCGGCCTTGGGCGCCGGCCGCCTCGGCGTCGGTGCCGCGCACGATCAGCACGCGGCTGCCGGGCCCGATCTGGCCCCGCACGCGCTGCCACAGGGTCTCGGACTCGAACTGCGCCGCGCCGGCATCGGGCATGTCGATCAGGGCCGGTGGCACGCCCAGGCGCCGCAGTGCGGCTGCCGTGCCGGGGCCAGGTGACCATACTCTGGTTTTGATAGCGTGTGGTTCCCTGCCATCAAGCGCTTCAAGCGCTGCCAGCCAATGCCGGTCAAAGAAATGTGCCGCCGCATTGCCGCTGACCACCATGATGGCGCTGTACCGCTGCCATTCGGCCTGCGCCTGCCGCAGCGCGGGCGATGGCGCCGCCCGGATGCAGATCAGCGGCAGCGCCTCGGCCGCCAGGCCATGCGCGCGCAACTCGGCCACCCAGCGGTCGGCTTCGGGCTGGGGGCGGGTGATGAGGATGCGGCGGGGCGGGGGCATGCGGTTCGGGCCACTCGGAAGCAAGGGCGCTAGTTCCCCCGCACCCGCGCGCCGCGCTGCTGCAGCAGCTGCGCCACCTGTTGCCCCAGCAGGTCGGCGCTGTGCAGGTCCGTCACCACGCCCGCGAGCTCCGCCCGGATCAGCGGTGCCTGCGGCGCGTGCTCGTCGCCCCAGGCCGCCTGCAGCCGCAGCTCGTCGCCCTGCCACACGCCGTGGGCCGCCAGCGGCATCGAACAGCTGCCGCCCATGCAGCGGCTGATGGCACGCTCGGCCGTCACCGTCTGCCAGGTGCGGGCATGGGCCAGCGGGGCCAGGATCTGCACCAGGTCGGCGCGGTCGGCGCGGATCTCTATGCCCAGCGCACCCTGGCCGGCGGCGGGCAGCATGGTGCCGGCGGCAAAGGTCTGGCGGATGCGCTCGTGCATGCCCAGGCGCTTGAGGCCGGCCGCCGCCAGCACGATGCCGTCGTACTGGCCCTCGTCGAGCTTGCGCAGCCGGGTGTTGACGTTGCCGCGCAGCGGCTCGATCCTCAGGTCGGGGCGCAGCGCCTGCAGCAGCACCTGGCGGCGCAGGCTGGAGGTGCCCACCACCGCGCCCTGGGGCAAGTCCTGCAGCGCGGCGTAGCGCGGCGATACCCAGGCGTCGTGCGGGTCTTCGCGCTCCATCACGCAGGCCAGCGCAAAGCCCTCGGGCAGCTCCATGGGCACATCCTTGAGCGAATGCACCGCCAGGTCGGCGCGGCCGTCTTCCAGCGCGGCCTCCAGCTCCTTGACGAACAGGCCCTTGCCGCCCACCTTGGACAGCGTGCGGTCCAGGATCTGGTCGCCGCGCGTCGTCATGCCCAGGATGCTGACGGCATGGCCGCGCGCCTGCAGCAGCGCCTGGACATGTTCGGCCTGCCACATGGCAAGGCTGCTTTCGCGCGTGGCGATGACGATGGGGCGAGCGGACATGGAATGCAATACCGATAGTGATATGAAGAATAGATGGCCGGCCACATGAAAAGGCCGGCGCCGATGCTAGCATGTGCGGCTTGCCGCCGTGCCCATGCCGCTGCCGCTGTACGCCAGCCGCGCATCGGGCACGCGTGCGGCCTCGCATTCTCACTATCCAGCGGAGTTTTGTTGATGAAGACAGCCCAGCGCAAGCCTGCCAGCAACCGAGCCAAGGCCGAGGATTCCGGCGAGCCCCAGGCGGCCCCCGCCACGCCGCGCAAGGGGAGCAAGGAGGACAAGGACCAGCCCCTGATCGAAGACATCCGCTTGCTCGGCCGCATCCTCGGCGACGTGATCCGCGAGCAGGAAGGCCAGGCCGCGTTCGACCTGATCGAGCAGGTGCGCACGCTGTCGGTGGCCTTTCGCCGCAACGACGACCAGGATGCCGACAAGTCGCTCAAGAAGCTGCTCAAGGGCCTGTCGGGCGACCAGACGGTGAGCGTGATCCGGGCCTTCACCTATTTCTCGCACCTGGCCAACCTGGCCGAGGACCGCCACCACATCCGCCGCCGCGAGGTGCACGAGCGCGCCGGCAACACGCAGGAGGGCAGCATCGAGGTGGCGCTGGCGCGGCTGCGCTGGGCGGGCATTCCCACCAAGACCGTGGTCGATACGCTGACCCATGCCTGGCTGTCGCCGGTGCTCACCGCCCACCCCACCGAGGTGCAGCGCAAGAGCATCCTCGACGCCGAGCGCAACATCGCCCAGCTGCTGACCGAGCGCGACGACATCGTGCAGCGCGCCCAGCTCTACAACAGCGCCAAGGATACGCTCACGCCGCGCCAGCTGGCCGACAACGAGGCCCATCTGCGCGCGCACGTCACCCAGCTGTGGCAGACGCGCCTGCTGCGCTTTTCCAAGCTCACGGTCGAGGACGAGATCGACAACGCGCTCTCGTACTACGAGGCCACCTTCCTGAGCGAAATCCCCAAGCTCTACGCGGCGCTGGAGCGCGACCTGGGCGAGCGCGACCTGGCCAGCTTCCTGCGCATGGGCCAGTGGATCGGCGGCGACCGCGACGGCAATCCCAATGTCACGGCCGCCAGCCTGCAGACCGCGATGCGCAGCCAGGCCGAGCTGGTGCTGCGCTACTACCTCAAGCAGGCGCACTACCTGGGCGGCGAGCTGTCGATGTCGCAGCGCCTGGCCGGCGTGACGCCCGAGCTGCAGGCGCTGGCAGGGCGCTCGCCCGACGCCAGCCAGCACCGCGAGGACGAACCCTACCGCCGCGCGCTGGTGGGCATCTACGCCCGGCTGGCCGCCACCCTCAAGCAGCTGACCGGCGGCGACGCGGCGCGCCATGCGGTGGCGCCGCAAAACCCCTACGGCAGCGCCCAGGAGCTGCTGGCCGACCTGCGGGTGATCGAGGATTCGCTGCGCGACAACCACGGCAAGGTGCTGGTGGACCAGCGCCTGTCGGCGCTGATCCGCGCGGTGCAGGTGTTTGGCTTTCACCTCGCGACGGTGGACCTGCGCCAGAACTCCGACGCGCACGAGGCCGTGGTGGCCGAGCTGCTGGCCGCGGCCGGCATCGAGTCCGGCTACGGCGCGCTGGGCGAGGAGGCCAAGCGCGAGCTGCTGCTGCGCCAGCTGTGCGATGCCCGCCCGCTGCGGGTGCCGGGCACCGCCTACAGCGCGCTGGCGCAAAGCGAGCTCGCGATCTTCGAGGAGGCGCGCCGCGTGGTGCAGACCTATGGCCGCGAGGCGATCCGCCACTACATCATCAGCCACACCGAGGCGGTGAGCGACCTGCTCGAAGTGCTGCTGCTGCAAAAGGAAGTGGGCCTGCTGGGCGGGCGCATCGACGACGGCAAGTCCAGCGCGGCGCTCATCGTCAGCCCGCTGTTCGAGACCATCGAAGACCTGCGCAATGCCGCCGCCATCATGCGCGACTACTACGGCCTGCCGCACATCGCGGCGCTGGTGGCGCGCAGCGGCAGCGAGCAGGACATCATGCTCGGCTACAGCGACAGCAACAAGGACGGCGGCATCTTCACCAGCAACTGGGAGCTGTACCAGGCCGAGCTCGCGCTGGTGGAGCTGTTCGACAAGCTCAGCACCCAGTCCCATGTTCAGCAGCCCGTGCGCCTGCGCCTGTTCCACGGCCGCGGCGGCACCGTGGGCCGCGGCGGCGGCCCGAGCTACCAGGCCATCCTGGCGCAGCCGCCGGGCACGGTGCGCGGCCAGATCCGCCTGACCGAGCAGGGCGAGATCATCGCCTCCAAGTACGCCAACCCCGAGATCGGCCGCCGCAACCTCGAAACCCTGGTGGCCGCCACGCTGGAGGCCACGCTGCTGCAGCCCACCAAGCCGGCCACGCCGGCCTTCCTGGCGGCCGCGGCCACGCTGTCGCAGGCCAGCATGGCGGCCTACCGCGAGCTGGTGTACGAGACCAAGGGCTTCGAGGAGTATTTCTTCAGCTCCACGCCGATCCGCGAGATCGCCGAGCTGAACATCGGCTCGCGCCCGGCCTCGCGCAAGGCCAACCAGCGCATCGAAGACCTGCGCGCCATCCCCTGGGGCTTCAGCTGGGGCCAGTGCCGGCTCACGCTGCCGGGCTGGTACGGCTTCGGCAGCGCGGTGCAGGCCTTCGTGCAGGCCGAGGGCAAGACGCCCGGTACGCAATGGGCGCTGCTGCAGCGCATGTACCGCCAGTGGCCGTTCTTTCGCACGCTGCTGTCCAACATGGACATGGTGCTGGCCAAGAGCGACCTGGCGCTGGCCTCGCGCTACAGCGAGCTGGTGGCCGACACCCGGCTGCGCAAGCGCGTGTTCCAGTCCATCGAGGAAGAATGGCAGCGCACCGCCGATGCGCTGGCGCAGATCACCGGCGAGGCGCAGCGCCTGGCGCACAACCCGGCGCTGGAGCGCTCGATGCGCCACCGCTTCCCCTACATCGACCCGCTGCACCACCTGCAGGTGGAGCTGATCCGCCGCTGGCGCAGCGGCCAGGCCGACGAGCGGGTGAAGACCGGCATCCACATCACCATCAACGGCATCGCGGCGGCGCTGCGCAACACCGGCTGATCCTGCCTTGCCCACGCCAAGCGCCTTGCCAAACGCCTCGCACCCGCGAGGCGTTTTTATTTGATGCAATGCACCATGGTTGCACATGCCGCGCCGGCGCGGTGCGCGATCGCGGTGCCGCCGGCGCGCAAGCCCGGTACATCCCGTTGAATTTATTCAGGGAATTTATTGGCACAGGTTTTGCTGATGAGTGCCTGCCACGGTGAACGGCTCCTACCCAGGGCCCGCCGCAACCTCAGAGGCAGACATGACCGGCAAAGCCACCCGAATCGACTTGTTCAGCCTGCGCACGCCGCAGATGCGCGCCTTCCATCTCACCTGGCTGGCGTTCTTCGTCTGCTTCTACGCCTGGTTCGCCTGCGCGCCGCTGATGCCGGTGCTCAAGGGCGAGTTCCATCTCACGCCGGCGCAGATCGCCAACATCAACATCGCCGCGGTGGCCGTGACCATCCTGGTGCGGCTCATCGTGGGGCCGCTGTGCGACCGCTACGGCCCGCGCAAGGCCTACACCGGCCTGCTGCTGGTGGGGGCGCTGCCGGTGCTGGGCGTGGCGCTGGCGCAAAGCTACGAGGCCTTCCTGTTCTGCCGCCTGGCGATTGGCGCCATCGGCGCGAGCTTCGTCATCACCCAGTACCACACCTCGGTGATGTTCGCGCCCAACGTGGTTGGCACCGCCAACGCCACCACGGCCGGCTGGGGCAATGCGGGCGGCGGCGTGGCCCAGGGCACCATGCCGCTGCTGCTCACCGCCATCGTGATGATGGGGGTGAGCCAGAGCCTGGGCTGGCGCATCGCCATGGTGGTGCCGGGCGCGGCCATGCTGATCGTCGCCTTCCTGTACTGGCGCTACACGCAGGACTGCCCCGAGGGCAACTACGCCGAGCTGCGCGCCGCCGGCAAAACCATCGACAGCGGCAAGAAGGGCGGCTGGGCCAGCTTTGCCAGCGCCGCGCGCAACTACCGCGTGTGGCTGCTGTTCGTCACCTACGGCGCCTGCTTCGGCGTGGAGATCTTCATCCACAACGTGGCCGCCATCTACTACGTGGACCGCTTCGGCCTGTCGCTGGCCTCGGCCGGCATGGCGGCGGCGAGCTTCGGCCTGCTGGCGCTGTTTGCCCGCGCGTTGGGCGGCATCGTGTCGGACCGCATGGCGCGCAGCCGCGGGCTCGACGGCCGCACGCTGCTGCTGTGCCTGATGATGCTGGGCGAGGGCCTGGGGCTGCTGGCCTTCGCCCATGCCGACGGCGTGCTGCTGGCCGTGGCGGCGATGCTGATGTTCGGGCTGTTCACCCACATGGCATGCGGCGCGACCTATGCGCTGGTGCCCTTCATCGACCGCAATGCGCTGGGCGGCGTGGCCGGCATCATCGGCGCCGGCGGCAACGTGGGCGCGGTGGCCGCGGGCTTTTTGATGAAGGGCCTGGGCGACACGCAGCACACGCTGTCGGTGCTGGGCGTGCTGGTGGCGCTGTCGGCGGTGTGCGCCATCGCGGTGCGCTTCTCGGCCGAGCACAAGGCGCGCGAGCAGGCGCTGTACGACAACACGCTGGCCAGCGCCACGGCCGGCGCCTGAGGAGACAAGCCATGAGCATGAAGATCATCGTCGTGGGCCACGGCATGGTGGGCCACAAGTTTCTCGAAAGCCTGGCCGACAGCGGCTTGCAGGATGCGGAAGTCACCGTGCTGTGCGAGGAGCCGCGCCCGGCTTACGACCGCGTACACCTGTCCGAATTCTTCAGCGGCCGCACGGCCGAGGACCTCTCGCTGGTGGAGCCGGGCTTTTTCGAGCGCACCGGCTTCAAGCTGCGCCTGGCGGCGCGCGCCGTGGCCATCGAGCGCCGCGAGAACACCGTGACCACGGCCGACGGCGAGGTGCTGCCCTACGACAAGCTGGTGCTGGCCACCGGCTCCAGCCCCTTCGTGCCCGGCGTGCCGGGGCGCGAGCGGCCGCACTGCTTCGTCTACCGCACCATCGAAGACCTGGAGGCCATGCAGGCCTCGGGCCGCAAGTCGAAAAGCGGCGTGGTCGTGGGCGGCGGCCTGCTGGGGCTGGAATGCGCCAAGGCGCTGCGCGACATGGGGCTCGAAACCCATGTGGTCGAGTTCTCGCCGCGGCTGATGGCGGTGCAGGTGGACGAGGGCGGCGGGCGCATGCTGCGCCACAAGATCGAGGCGCTGGGCGTGCAGGTGCACACCGGCCGCAACACGGTGGAGATCACCGACGGCGCCATGGCGCGCCACCGCATGGTGTTTGCCGACGGCACCCGGCTGGAGGCCGACATGATCGTGTTCTCGGCCGGCATCCGCCCGCGCGACGAGCTGGCGCGCCAGTGCGTGCTGGCCATAGGCCCGCGCGGCGGCGTGGTGGTGGACGACCTGTGCCGCACCAGCGACCACGATGTCTATGCCATCGGCGAATGCGCCTCGTGGAAGGACCAGGTCTTCGGCCTGGTGGCGCCGGGCTACGACATGGCCCGCGTGGCGGCGCGGCACATCGCGGGTGAGGCTGGTACCGTTTTTGCCGGCGCCGACATGAGCACCAAGCTCAAGCTCATGGGGGTGGACGTGGCCAGCATCGGCGACGCCCAGGGCAAGACCGCCGGCAGCCGCAACTACCAGTATGTGGACGAGCGCAAGCAGGTCTACAAGAAGATCGTCGTCAGCGAGGACGGCAAGCAGCTGCTGGGCGCGGTGCTGGTGGGCAACGCCGACGAGTACGGCACGCTGCTGCAGACCGCGCTCAACGGCATCGCGCTGCCGCAAGAGCCGGAATTCCTGATCCTGCCGTCCAGCGACGGCAAGGCCCGGCCCGGCCTGGGCGTGGACGCGCTGCCGGACAGCGCGCAGATCTGCTCGTGCAACAGCGTGAGCAAGGGCGCCATCTGCGCTGCGGTCGGCGAGGGCGCTTGCACCATCGCCGACATCAAGGCCACTACCCGCGCCGGCGCCACCTGCGGCGGCTGCGTGCCGCTGGTCACGCAGGTGATGAAGGCCGAGATGAAAAAGCGCGGCCTGGCCGTCAGCAACCACCTGTGCGAGCACTTTCCGTACTCGCGCCAGGAGCTGTACCACCTGGTGCGCGTGGGCGGCATCAAGAGCTTTGCCGAGCTGCTGCAGCGGCACGGCAAGGGCCTGGGCTGCGACATCTGCAAGCCGGTGGCGGCCAGCGTGCTGGCCTCGTGCTGGAACGAGTTCGTGCTCAAGCCGCAGCTCGCCAGCCTGCAGGACAGCAACGACTACTACCTCGGCAACATCCAGAAGGACGGCAGCTACTCGGTGGTGCCGCGCATGCCGGGCGGCGAGGTCACGCCCGAGGGGCTGATCGCGGTCGGCCAGGTGGCCAAGAAGTACGGCCTCTACACCAAGATCACCGGCGGCCAGCGGGTGGACCTGTTCGGCGCGCGCGTGGAGCAGCTGCCGCTGATCTGGGAAGAGCTGATCGCCGCCGGCTTCGAGTCGGGCCATGCCTACGGCAAGTCGCTGCGCACCGTCAAGAGCTGCGTGGGCTCGACCTGGTGCCGCTATGGCGTGGGCGATTCGGTGGGCTTTGCCATCGCGCTGGAGAACCGCTACAAGGGCCTGCGCTCGCCGCACAAGCTCAAGTTCGGCGTCTCGGGCTGCACCCGCGAATGCGCCGAGGCCCAGGGCAAGGACGTGGGCATCATCGCCACCGAGAAGGGCTGGAACCTCTACGTCTGCGGCAACGGCGGCATGAAGCCCCGCCATGCCGAGCTGCTGGCCGAGGGCCTGGACCAGGCCACGCTGGTGAAGTACGTGGACCGCTTCTTGATGTTCTACGTGCGCACCGCCGACCGCCTGCAGCGCACCAGCACCTGGCGCGACAACCTGGAGGGCGGCCTCGCCTACCTGCAGGACGTGGTGGTGAACGACCGTCTCGGCCTCGCCGCCGAGCTGGAGGCCGAGATGCAGCATGTGGTCGACACCTACCAGGACGAATGGAAGAGCGCGGTGACCAACCCCGAGGTGCGCAAGCGCTTTCGCAGCTTCGTCAACAGCGAGCAGCCCGACGAGCACATCGTCTTCGTGGCCGAGCGCGGCCAGATCCGTCCCGCCCTGCCGCAGGAGCGCAGCGCGGCCCCGGCCGCCGACGCCATCGCCGCCTAGCCGGCACCCCGAGCCATCCATGAGTACTACGACCATGACCACGACCCACGAGCACTGGACGCCCGTCTGCGCCGAGCACGACATCGTTCCCGACACCGGCATCTGCGCCCTGGTGGGCAGCCGGCACGTGGCGGTGTTCCGCGTGGGCGCGGGCCGGCTCTTCGCCATCGACAACGTCGACCCCAGGAGCGGCGCCAGCGTGCTGGCGCGCGGGCTGGTGGGCAGCCTGGGCGGGCGCATCGTCGTCGCCTCGCCGCTGTACAAGCAGCACTTCGACCTGGCCACCGGCGAATGCCTGGAAGAGCCCGGGCAGTCGGTGCCGGCCTATGAGGCCAAGATAGAGGACGGCCGCGTCTGGGTGGCGGCATGAAGGCATCGCCACGCCCCAGGCTGGTCGTGGTTGGCAACGGCATGGCCGGCATGCGCACGGTGGAAGAGCTGCTGCAGCTCGCGCCCGGGCTGTACGACATCACCGTGTTCGGCGAGGAGCCGCACGGCAACTACAACCGCATCCTGCTGTCGCCGCTGCTGGCGGGCGAGAAAAGCCTGGACGACATCATGCTCAACCCGCGCGAGTGGTATGTGCGGCATGGCATCACGCTGCATGCGGGCGATCCGGTGGTGGCGATAGACCGCGGGCGCCGCAGCGTGCGCTCGCAGGGCGGCATCGAGGTGCGCTACGACCGCCTGCTGATCGCCACCGGCTCGCGCCCCTTCATACCGCCGGTGCCGGGCAGCGGGCTGCCGGGGGTGATCGCCTTTCGCGACATCCAGCACGTGGATGCCATGCTCGAAGCCGCGCGCCGGCACCGCCATGCGGTGGTGATCGGCGGCGGCCTGCTGGGGCTGGAGGCGGCCAACGGCCTGCTGCGCCAGGGCATGGAGGTGAGCGTGGTGCACCTGCACCGCAGCCTGATGGAGCGCCAGCTCGATGCGCCGGCCTCCGGGCTGCTGCAGCAGGCGCTCGAAGCCACCGGCCTGCGCTTCGTGCTGGGCGCCGAAACCGCCGAGCTGCTGGGCGGCGAGCGCGTGGCGGCCGTGCGCTTCAAGGATGGCCGCGAGATCGCCGCCGACCTGGTGGTGATGGCCGCCGGCGTGCGCCCCAACGTGGAGCTGGCGCGCGCCGCCGGCCTGCATTGCGAACGCGCCATCGTGGTGGACGACACGCTGCAGAGCTACGACCCGCGCATCTACGCGGTGGGCGAGTGCGTGCAGCACCGCAGCAGCACCTTCGGCCTGGTGGCGCCGATCTGGGAGCAGGCCCGCGTGTGCGCCGCGCACCTGGCGGGCGCCGGCCACCGCCGCTACGTGCAGCAGGCCACCGCCACCAAGCTCAAGGTCACCGGCGTGGACCTGTACTCGGCCGGCAACATCGTCGGCGGCCCGGGCACCGAGGACATCGTGCTGCGCGACCCGCGCCGCGGCATCTACAAGCGCCTGGTGCTGCAGGGCGAGCGCATCGTGGGCGCGGTGCTGTACGGCGACGTGGCCGACGGGCCCTGGTATTTCGAGCTGATCCAGCAACAGACCTCCGTCGCCGCGATGCGCCAGCGCCTGCTGTTCGGCCGCGCATTGTGCGAGGCCCAGGCCGCCTAGCGAAAAGAGTTTGCGATGACCACGATTTCCATTGCCCCGGCCGCCGCGCCCGTGCGCACCACCTGCCCCTACTGCGGCGTGGGCTGCGGCGTGCTGGCCACGCCGCAGGCGCACGGCGAGGTGCTGGTGGCGGGCGATCCGCAGCATCCGGCGAACGCCGGCCGGCTGTGCGTCAAGGGCTCGGCGCTGGGCGAGACCCTGGGCCTGGAAGGCCGCCTGCTGCACCCCGCGATGCGCGAGCGCGCGCCCGGCGAAGCCGCCCCGCTGCGCAGGGTGCCGTGGGACGCGGCGCTCGACGCCGTGGCCCAGGGCTTTCGCCGCATCATCGACAAGCACGGCCCCGATGCGGTGGCCTTCTATGTCTCGGGCCAGCTGCTGACCGAGGACTACTACCTGGCCAACAAGCTGATGAAGGGCTTCATCGGCAGCGCCAACATCGACACCAACTCGCGGCTGTGCATGTCTTCGGCCGTGGCTGGGCACAAGCGGGCCTTTGGCGAAGACCTGGTGCCGGTGTGCTACGACGACCTGGAGCTGGCCGACCTCATCGTGCTGGTGGGCTCGAACACCGCATGGTGCCACCCCATCCTGTTCCAGCGCATCGCGCGCGCCAAGGAGGCGCGGCCTGCGATGAAGCTGGTGGTGATCGACCCGCGCCACACCGCCACCTGCGAGCTGGCCGACCTGCACCTGCCCATCAAGCCCGGCACCGACGTATGGTTGTTCAACGGCCTGCTGGCATACCTGGCGCGGCAGGGCCGGGCGGACGAGGCCTTTGTCTCGGCCCACACCCAGGGCCTGGACGCGGCGCTGCGCGCGGCCGAGGCCGGCGCCGACGGCATCGAGGCCGTGGCCCGCGCCTGCAGGCTCGGCGTGGATGCGGTGCGCAGCTTCTACCAATGGTTTGCCGATACGCCGCGCACCGTCACCGCCTTCTCGCAGGGGGTGAACCAGTCATCGGCCGGCAGCGACAAGGTCAACAGCATCATCAATTGCCACCTGCTCACCGGCCGCATCGGCCAGCCGGGCATGGGGCCGTTCTCGGTCACCGGCCAGCCCAATGCCATGGGAGGGCGCGAGGTGGGCGGCCTGGCCAATATGCTGGCCGCCCATCTGGAGCTGAGCGAGCCGGCGCACCGCAGCCTGGTGCAGGGTTTCTGGAACTCGCCGCGCATCGCCGACAAGCCGGGGCTCAAGGCGGTCGAGCTGTTCCAGGCCATGGAGGCCGGGCGCGTGAAGGCCGTGTGGATCATGGGCACCAACCCGGTCGTCAGCCTGCCCGACGCCGACCAGGCGCGCCGCGCGCTGGCGGCCTGCGAGCTGGTGGTGGCCAGCGACATCGTGCTCGACACCGACACGCTGTGCCATGCCGACATCCTGCTGCCTGCCCTGGGCTGGGGCGAGAAGGACGGCACCGTCACCAACTCCGAGCGCCGCATCTCGCGCCAGCGCGCCTTTGCGCCCGCGCCGGGCGAGGCGCGGGCCGACTGGGCCATCATCGCCGACGTGGCGCGGCGCATGGGCTACGCGGGCTTTGCCCATGGCCACCAGCGCGAAGTGTTCGACGAGCATGCGCGCCTGTCGGCGCAAGCCAACGCGGCAGATGGCGCCGCCGGCGTGCCCAGGGCCTTTCATATCGGCGGGCTCGCGGGGCTGTCCGCCGCCGCCTACGACGCGCTGGCGCCGGTGCAATGGCCGCTGCCGGCGGCAGGCGAGGGCGGGGCCGCGCGCCTGTTTGGCGACGGGCGCTTTGCCCATGCCGATGGCCGCGCGCGCTTCGTGCCCACGCCGGCGCGCGCGCCGGTGCATGCCACCGACGGCGACTACCCGCTGGTGCTCAACACCGGCCGCGTGCGCGACCAGTGGCACACCATGACGCGCACCGGCCGCGCCCCCAAGCTGGCCGAGCATGTGCCCGAGCCCTTCATCGACCTGCACCCGCACGATGCGCTGCTGGCCGGCGTGCGTGAAGGCGCCCTGGCCCGCGTGCGCTCGCGCTGGGGCAGCATGGTGGCGCGGGTGCGCATGGGCGGCGGCATTGCGCGCGGCAGCGTGTTCGCGCCCATCCACTGGAGCGGGCCATTCGCCTCGGACGCGCGCGTGGGCGCGGTCGTCAACCCGGTGGTCGATCCCGTCTCGGGCGAGCCCGAGTTCAAGCACACGCCGGTCATCGTCGAGCCCTTCGAGGTGGCCTGGCACGGTTTCGTGCTGTCGCGCCGCGCGCTCGATGCGCAGGCGGGCGGCGATGCCGCCTGGTGGACCCGCATCCAGGGCCGCCAGTTCGTGCGCTACGAATTGGCGGGGCGCAAGCCGGTGGCCGCGCCAAGCGAGTGGGCGCGCGCGCTGCTGGGCGTGCACGATGCCCAGGCCGACTGGCTGGAGTACGAGGATGCCAGCGCGGGCATCTACCGCGCGGTGCATGTGGTGGAGGAGCGCATAGAGGCCTGCGTCTACCTGTCGCCGCGCCCCGACCTGCCATCGCGCCAGTGGCTGGCCGGCCTGTTCGTTCAGGAGCGGCTCGAAGACATCGCCCGCGCCGGCGTGCTGCTGGGCCAGCCCATCGAAGCCGGGGCCGATACCGGCCCCACCGTCTGCTCGTGCTTTGGCGTGGGCCGCAACACCATCTGCGACGCGATTCGCAGCCGGGGCCTGCAGACCACCGGCGAGATCACCGCTTGCCTCAAGGCCGGCGGCAACTGCGGCTCGTGCGTGCCGGAGCTCAAGCGCCTGCTGGTCGAGGCGAGGGTGCCGCAGGCGGCTTCAGGGGCGCCCCTTTCAAGGTCTTGAACGTGAAATAGGCGCAGTGTGCGTGGCCAAGAGGTTGAGCGTTGTGCGTTGAGCGTTTTGCGGCCTTCACGCTCAACGCCAAACCCTCAACGCTCAACTTTTCCCAGCGTCATGGGTACTCGCAACGGCACAACACCTTGAAAGGGATGGGGCTCAGGGCTGGCCGAGGGCCAGCCGGGCCGTCAGCACCGTGCGGCCCGGCCTGGAGTCGATCGCAAGCGTACCGCCCACGCGGGCAATGCGTGCGGACATGGAGCGCATGCCGATGCCCAGGCCCGATGCGCGCACCGCCGGCACGTCGAAGCCCACGCCGTCATCCTCGATCTCCAGCACCAGCTCGTCAGGCTCCGGCTGATCGAAAGCCAGGCGCACATGCCGCGCCTGGCTGTGCTTGATGATATTGGTCAGCGCCTCTTCGATCAGCCGCGTCATCGCCAGATAGTGCAGCGCATGGGGCGGCGTGCGCCAGCTTGGGGGAAACTGCCAGTCGCAAGACACATCCAGCACATCGAACAGGTTGACGAAGCGGTGGCGCAGCGGCGCCAGCCATTCCTTTGGCGAGGCTGGAACGCGAACCTGCGCCGAGGAATGGCTGTCGATGGTCTGGCGCAAATCATTGCGGATGAGCTTGAGCATGGACAGCACCTGGGATCTGGTCAGCGCCCCGCTGTCCTGCTCCACCGAGGCAATCATGTGCACCAAGGCGCCGCCCAGGCCGTCGTGCAGGTCCTGGGTCAGGCTCAGGCGCTCCTGCAGGCGCGCGTTGAACAGTTTTTGTTTCTCAAGCTCGGCATGCAATTGCTCGGACTGCTTCTGTTCGCTGATATCGAAGGTGAAGCCGATCAGGGCCGAGGTCTGGCCATGCTCGTCGCACAGCACGTGTATCACTTCCCTGACCCAGACGAAGCGGTTGTCCTTGGTCAGCGCGCGGAATTCGGCATCGTGGTCCACGCCCGCCATGGACAGCTCCACGCAGCGGGTCACCGTCTGCTCGCGATCGTCGGGGTGGATGCGGGCGGCCCAGTCGTCCACCGTCTGCCAGCTCTCGGGGCTCCAGCCCAGCAAGGGCTCGATCTGCGGGCCGACATAGGTGTATTTTTTCGTCGCCCAGTCAATCCGGAAGGGGATCGCCAGGGTTGACTCCAGCAGCGTCTGGTACAGGCCGTTGTCGGTATCCGGTTCGAGCGTGCGCATGCGGCGCGGGGTTTCGGGCATATTGGGTTCTCGCTACTTCAAGAGAGGGTGGATCGACGGCGAGGCGCTCCAGAACCAGTGGAAGAAACCGCCATCGCCCTGGAGCAGCGTCTCGGTTCTGACACTGGATTGCCCGATCCCGCGCCAGCAGGCGAGGGCGGCATTGCGGTTGCCGTGCAGGTACAGGCAAGGCTGCTCTGCGGGCCCGGCCCTGGGGGGCACATACAGGGCATCGCCACGCGGCAGCCACAGGTCCGCCAGATAGATCCTGCCCAGCTTGGGCCAATAACGCCCCACTGAAATCACCAGCGGAAGCTGGGCATCGACCGAGGCGAAGACATGCGGAAAATCATGGCATTCCAGATCGGTGCCAACCACGCCCAGCAGACGGTATCCCGTGCCCAGGTATGGCGACCTGTGCCCGGCAAACATGCCGTACTCATAGTCGATGTGGGCCAAGCGCCGCACCGGGCTGCTCACGCGGATGCCCTGGCCTTTTTCCACCAGCGTCATCCCGAATGCCGCCGCGGCCGCGCGCGTGGCCCACATGGGCTCGTACACCACCTCGCTGGCGGCG
Organism: Comamonas sp. FG99; assembly: GCF_057808605.1. NCBI lineage: Bacteria > Pseudomonadati > Pseudomonadota > Betaproteobacteria > Burkholderiales > Comamonadaceae > Comamonas > Comamonas sp. FG99. The sequence continues at coordinate 16,288 of NZ_JBMDII010000052.1, read as the reverse complement.
AATTCCAGCTGCGTCTGCTCGCCATGGTCTGGGTCTGGCCTTTGGGGCGGCATGGCACGGACCTTGTACTCACGCCCGACGGCCACGCCAGGGTCGCTGTTCGCCGGCTCAAGCGGCACGACATTGGTTGGAAGGGTTTGGGCATAGACCGGACGTCCGCCGATATTGCAGAGAAACGGCGTATCCCAAAGATCCACGCCGGCTTTCTCGACCTCTTTGATGAAAAGCGGCGCATCAAAATATTCTTGCGTCATCGTCGAAGTCTCCACCATGGTTCATCTGAGGCAATGCGCACCAGCGGCTTGCCCATTGTCACAAGTGCCGGCCCGCACGGCGCGAGGCGGGCCGTGGGCGTGCGGATCTGCACGGGGAGGCCGGCCGTGTGCCAGGAACCCGGATTGTTCCGCAACGGGCGGACTTTGTCTGTCCCTGAAATTGGTGATTGTGAGGGGCAAAGCGCAGGCCGAATCCGCGAAGCAGCCCAGCCTTTGGTGCCAGCTGTGGCGTTGCGCTGGCTTTGCTGATAATTTGAATGTCAACGTAAATTTTTCAAATGTTAGTATCGGCAAATTCTTTAGAGCTGCGAACACAACCCAGCAAATCGAAGATTTGCGGTTGAGACGAGGCGCGAAGCCGCAGGCAGTACGGTAGTACGACAAGGCTAGGCGCCCCCGACGAAGCAACGACGTATCAAGGGTTGTGCTCGCGGCTCTTAGTGGGGAGGGGAAATGAAGAAGAGACACTTGGAAGAAAGCTCCGTCCTCAGCCGCATACGGCATTGCCTGCAGCAACTAAATGCGCGCCATGGTGTCCCGGTAGTGCGCTACCGTTCGGCGCCGAGCCGCCAAGCGCTATGAGCCTTCAAGATGCTGAAACAGCAAGAGCTTATTGACGTACAAGGCTGGGAACTGGATCCCCAGTTCGCCATCTTCCCGCAAGGCGCCCGTGCCAAGGATGCGGTGTTCAGCCCCGATCATCCGCCCGAGCCATGCCTTACCCCCAGGAAGCGATACCTTTTCAAAAAATCAAAGAAGAGCTACCCCGACCAGTTCTGGGGTGAAGTCATTGCCTACCGCATTGGCTGTGCCATCGGCGTGGAGGTTCCACCCGCCTTTGCGGCCTGGAATTCGGCGACTGGCGTTTTCGCCGCTTTAATTGAGTGGTTCTATGTTGACGCGGAGGAGGTCAGCATCATGGCTGGCGATCTGCTTACCCGCATCCAACCCAACTTTGAGCGCAAAACCGGCGCTACGCACAATCTCCGCGATGCCACCATACTGATGCGCGGCCTGCTTGGGAGCCGCGCTATCGATAGAGCAGGTATGCCGTGGCGCCAGTGGTGGGCGAATACTCTGCTTTTCGACACCGTAATCGGCAACACCGACCGGCATCAAGATAATTGGGTGATCCTGCTTACGCTGGGAAACTTCCCCGAACTGCACAAGCGCATCCGGCTCGGCCCCTGCTTCGACAACGGCACCAGCTTGGGGCATGAACGCTTTGCCGACAGGGTCGCCAGTTGGGACGCCGCTGCCTTCGAGCGTTACGTCGACAAAGGAACACACCATATCAAATGGTCTCTGCAGGAGCCCATCCAAGGGCACTTTGAGCTACTGCAGCGAGTGGTGACCGAGTGGCCTGAAACCCGCCAGCGTTGTTGCGATATGGCTGCGGCATTGAACATTGACCAGCTAAACAGCGTACTATGCGACCTGCTGCACCTACAAGGCGCAGCCCCCTTAACCCAACAACGATACGACTTCATCCTGAAGCTCTTGAGCCACCGTATTGACCGGCTCAAGGCCCTATTGCTCACATGATTGCTCCGCTCTCCCACATTGCTGAACCTCAGGCCCTGCTTTTGGTCTGGCAGGGTACCGATGAATCCGATCATCAAAATCGCATTCGCCGGATTGTTGGGAAAATAACGCGCGAGCAAGAGACTGCAGCAAGACTGAAATACCTAGTCGATACAGACGACTTTCGCATTGCTGGCACGCAGGGTTTCATAGGCTATCCTGGGTTCCCCGCGTCAACCACGGAGCACTCGAGCGAGACAGTTCTGGAAGCGCTCATGCGCCGTCTGCCTCCCCGCCGGCGTGAAGACTTTGCCGACTACCTGGCCCTGCATCGCCTGCCGAACCCGTTCCCCTATTCGGACTTTGCATTGCTGGGGTACACCGGCGCCAAGCTGCCGAGCGATGGGTTCTCGATCGTGCCTGTGTTCGACCCAAACACGGCACCTTGCGACTACATACTCGAGGTGGCCGGCGTGCGCCATAACTGTGAACATGTGGAAGCAGTTTCCGCGGGCGACGAGGCGCAACTGCGGGTCGAGGCGGACAACGAATTCGATCCTGGTGCAATAGCCATCTACCATGGTGGCCGTAAGCTGGGCTACGTCAACCGCGCCCTGATACCGACCGTGACGAATTGGCTGGAGAACAAGACCGTGCATGCCACCGTCGAGCGCAAAAATGGAAAGCCGGCTCGCCCCCTCATCTACATCCGCCTGACCATTGAATAGCAATAGCGGGTGTAGATGTTTGCACTGGCGCATCGCCAAGGGCGGCTAGCTAGCCGCCATCCATGCGCTGGCCGAGCGCACCACCGAACACATGCGCATCCACCTGCCCAAGCGTTGAAGGGGGCGGGCGGCGGCATGTTTGGAACACAAGCCTGCCCCGCTGCCGCAGCCATGCCCAGGTGCGCTACTCGCCCCTGAAGCCCGATGCCTTGATCACCGGCGCCCATCTTGCGGCCAGTCCGGCCGCATACTTGTTGACCTCCTCGGCGCTGGAGCCCGGCACGAGGTCGTAGCCGGCGGTGGCCAGTTTTTCCTTCACATCAGGCAGCGCGAGCGCCTTGCGTATGGCCTGCGTCCACCGTGCAGCCGATTCCGGTGGCGTGCCCGAGCGCACGTACAGCAGGTAGCGGGAAGATGCCACCAGGTTCGGGAAGCCCTGCTCCGCGAAGGTTGGCACCTGGGGCAGCGCATCCGCCCGCTTTTCTCCAGCGACGGCAATGACGCGCAGCTTTCCCGAGCGATGGTGCTCGGTGAAGGTCGTGGTTGCATCCATGCCGGCCGCGATCTGGTTGCCAAGGAGCTCGGTCACCATTGCCGCTCCGCCCCGGTAGGGGGCCAGCGTGCTGTCGATATTCGCCTGCGCAACCAACTCGGCGGCCAGAAAGTGCAGCAGCGTGCCAAGGCTGCTGATGGCGATGGGGTAGTCCTGCGGGCGTGCCTTGGCGGCCCGAATGAAGTCGCCCAGGTTCTTGATGGGCGATGACGCGTTGACCACCAGCCCGAACTGCACGCCGGCAATATCGGTGAGCGCCTTGAAGTCGGCGGCCGGGTCGTAGCGCAGGTTGCGGTAGATCAGCGGTGCGATGATCATCGGGTCTACCGGCGCAAGCAGGGCCGCGCTGCCGTCTGCGGGGGCGTTCTTCAAGACCTCTGCCGCCAGCCGCGTACCGGCGCCTGGCCGGTTGTCCACGATGAGAGGCCGCCCGCCCATGTGGTCCTTCATCTTCTCCGCCAGCAGGCGGCCCATGTAGTCGGCAGCGCCCCCGGCAGGGAAGGGTACGAGTATCCGGTTGACCGCCTGGGCCAGGCCAAGCTGAGGCAGTGCCAACCCTGCCGCAGCCACGAAACCGCGGCGAGACAGCCGCGAAGCCTTGAGGAATGGAGCGTGCATGGTCATATCCTTCATTGGAGGGAGAAAAGCGGTTGATCGGGGCGCGTGGCAAAGCCCGCGGCCTGTTCGATGGCCGAGCCGGCCTGGAGCAGCAGGTCTTCGCGAAAGCGCCATGCCACCAGTTGCACCCCTAGCGGAATACCGCCAGCCAGCCCCGTTGGGACCGACAGGCCGGGCATGCCGAGCATGGCGGTGGACAGCAGCGGGCTCTGGGCCGCGATGAGGGCCTGCGCTTGTTCGAGGCTGGCGATATCCGCATCCTGTACGGCTGGGGGCTGCCAGGAGACCGGCATGAGCACCAGGGGATACCGCTCAAGAAAGACGGACCAGCTTCTGGCCAGCGCCTGTCGTCGCGCAAGCGCATCGAGAAAGCCATCCCGGTCGGTTTCTGGCATGCCGGCCAGCATGTAGGCCTGGCTGCGCTGCATGGCCGCGTCGCCATGCTGCTGCACGCCGGCGATGATGCTGCGCCGGCTGTCGTCGTTGATGAGCAGCCGCCACAGCTGCGCGGCCTCCAGGAAGTGGGGCAGGGTGGCTTCTTCCACCGCATACCCCGCTGCTTGCAGCCAGCGTGCGGCATCTTGCAGTGCCTGGTCGACGGCTGGGTGGATGGGCACACCAGCGCAGCGCCTGAACAATGCCACGCGGATTGGCCCAGGCGGCGCAGGCAGCTCCAGTGGAACTGGAGCCCAATTCGGGTCGCGTGCATCGGGCTGCGCCATGGCGTGGTAGCCGAGCTTCAGGTCAGCCATGGTGCGAGCCAGAGGCCCTTGTACAGACATCAGCTGCGGGGTAATGCTGCGCTCGGCCGTGGCGCTGGGGTTGTAGGCGGGTATGCGGCCAGCCGTGGGCCGCAGGCCTGCCACACCGCAGGCGTATGCGGGGTAGCGGATGGAGCCGCCAATGTCGTTGCCGTGGGCCAGTGCACCCATGCCGCTGGCAACGGCTGCCGCCGCGCCGCCGCTGGAGCCGCCGGGCGTGATTTCCGGGTTCCACGGATTGAGGGTGCGCCCATGCACGGCGTTGTCGGTGAACCAGCGCGACGAATAGGTGGCAGTATTGCTACGCCCGACGATGATGGCGCCTGCCCGGCGCAAGTGCGCCACCACCGGCGCGTCCTCAGGGGCAAGATGATTGCGCAATGTGACCACGCCATTGGTTGTGGCATGGCCCGCCTGGTCCACATTGACCTTGATGGTGACCGGCACGCCATGCAGCGGGCCGAGCGGAGCGCCGCTGGCGCTCAGCCGATCGGCCGCATCCGCGCATTGCAGGGCCTCATGCGCCAGCACTTCGGCCAATGCGTTGATGCGTGGATTCATGGCTTCGATGCGGGCCAGCGTGCTGGCCGCGACTTCCCTGCATGAAATATCGCGGCGGCGCACGGCCGCCGCGATTGCGGTGGCAGGCCATTGCCACACTGGGGTATCTGTCTTCATGGTTTGGTCTCCTGGGCGTTGGGCAAAAGCGATCCCCGCCCCGCGCAATGGCGGGGTGCGGACGGTGATTCGTAAGGGCGGCGTGAGCTCTGGCGAGCGCGCAATGCCTCAGTCTGGCGGGGCTACCAGCAGGCGCTCCCGGTTGACGCGGATTTCCGCCTCAAGGGCCAGCTTCTCGGCGCGCTCAACGTGTTCGCGCATCAGTTCGCGCGCACGCTGCGCATCCCGCGCCCGGAACGCCTCCATCAAGGCCGAGTGGCTATGGAAGACGTCTTCGTCAAATGCCTCAAAGCCTTCCTGTGCATTGCGCACCACGAGCACGCGCCGGATGATGTCGTTGAGCAACCGGCAAAACAGCGCCAGCATGGGGCTGTCGCACGCATCGGCAAGCCGGTCATGGAACACCAGATCGGCCTCGCGCCGTTCGTTCCAATCGGTGCTGCCGCCATGCCCTGGATGGCTTGCCCCGATGAGTGCCTCCAGCGCGTCGAGCTCGGCGTCGCAGAGGCGGGGCGCGACATTCGCGGCCAACTCTGGCTCGACCGCGCGCCGCAGCGCATACAGCGTCACGATGTCGACCGGCTCGAAATACATGTAGTTCGAGACCGCTTCGAGGCAGCGGTCGTAGGAGGGCTGTGTCAGCGTCGCCCCCCCATTGGGGCCCGTGCTGTTCACGATCAGGCCTTGGGACTGCAGTGTTGCCAGCGCTTCGCGCACGGTGCTGCGGGCGACGCCCATCTGCTCAATCAGGGCGGCTTCTTTCGGCAGCTTGTCGCCGACTTTCTTGCGCGATTGGACGATCCAACGCTTGATGTCGTTGACGACCTGGATGGATCTCGTCAGGCGCTTGGTGGAGGAAATCTGTGGCGGAGCATTGGGAGGCATGCGAGCAATCTAATTAATGATCATAAATATCATAATTACATCGTCGGCGGGCTTGCTCAATGCGGGTATTCCCGAGGGCTGCAGGCGCATGTGCTGGGTGATGGCGCAAACGCCACGTGTGAGAACCCGCAGCACGCGCGCTGTTTGCTCCAAGATCGTCAGCGCCAGCGTGCCCGTGCGACGCCTCGGCATTCCCCGGGCAAACGGTCTGCAAGTCAGCACGGAAGACGCTGGATGCTCAGCTGCGGCGCGCCCTGCTGCTGCCCCTGGATGACCTGCTGGCCGTGACACATGAGTTCAGCTGTGCCGATCTCGCGCGCCCGGGTCTGGATCGGTGCCTGCGCCGCCGTGCTGTGGGCAACCTCAATGCCCTCAAGCCCCGGCAGCCAGCGCCTGCCCACAAGGCCTTCAAGAGTTGTGAGCCAGGCTATGTGCGCATTGGGGCTTGGTGCCGACAATGGCAGACAACTACTATGCATTTACTACGGCAAGGAGTTCACGGACCGCCTGCTCGCCAGCAGTCAGCGCGAACCCATTGGCAAGTATGAATTCGATCAACTGTGCCAGCAACTGGGCATAGAGCACCGGCTGACAAGCCTAGGACCTCGAGAACCAATGGCATGGTGGCGCGCTTCAACGGGCGCATAGCGGACGTTCTGAAGACGCACCGCTTCAACAGCGGCGAGGACATGGAGCAGACCTTGCTGCGCTATGTGGCGCTGTACAACCACCAGTTGCCGCAGTCAGCGCTGGGCAGCAAGACGCCTATGCAGGCCATGAAACTGGGTACCCGCAGCGCCGGATCTGTTCCACAAGCGTCCATAAAATGTGCATATGACGCTGAAGTCTGCTCAGTCTGTCTTGGTCCCTGGGCGTGAAATCTGACACATTTTGACGTAGAGCCTACGATTTGTCATGGCCGCATGCATTAAAGCGGGAATTGTCCTTTAGACTACCGAACTGTGTATTTTTTTGCTTGGATGCGAAAAAATGACCCTTATTAAAAATCTCAATTTCAACGGCAATCCCTTCGAACATTACACGGCTGAAACAGAGCCGGATATTGCTGAGTATGCGGTCCGCCCCCCGTACCTTCAGGCGATCTCCGCACGCGCCTATGGGCTGAGCTCCTTCATACTGTTTGGCGAGCGCGGGGCTGGGAAGAGTGCAACGAGGCTTACGGTATACAAAGAGATTTGGGACAAAATAGGACCTGACCCCGCCAATGCGAAAGGACTTCCGTTCGCGGTAAATCTCACCGATTTCTCTCAGCTTCAAGGCCAGCTGAAGAAGAATCAGCTGACAGAGCGTGACATTGTCGCAATTGTTGCGTTCGCTGTGGTCGAGCAGATGTTAGTATGGCTTTCCGAAGTGCCGGATTATCTCCGCAGTAAGCTGATTGATGGAATGGCGCGTTCAGATAGAGCGCTGGTATATGCGCTCATCGAGGGATTTTATCTATCTGTTCCGGAAATGGATCGTGAGGTCAGCACTACGGACGCACTTAAGCTGCTTAACAGTGCTTGGACGAAGACGGGCAAAATTTGGGTCGCGGCGCGTTGGGATGCATTAAGCCAAGTTATCGGCGCTGCAATTAATGCGATCTCCAAGAAATCATTTGGTACCGAAGATATTTCGGGGCCGGCAGAGCAGTTGCTAAAGTCGCTTAAAGGGGAATCGGCACACGCCTCTCGCGCAATTTTGAACAAACTCGTTGATTTTACTCGCGTATTTGGCTTTCAGGGAGTAACCGTTCTTGTAGATAAGTTGGATGAAACAGCAGCGACATCCAACTCCGCAGAAGCGACAGCGCGACTAATTCATCCTTTGTTAGCACATATCCAGCTTCTGGAGATCGATGGATTTTCCTGGCTAATGTTTTTATGGAACAATTTGCGATTGCACTTCAATGGTGACAAGTATTCCGTGCGTCTGGATAAAATCGCGCATGCTGACATTACCTGGACCGAGGAAAATCTTCAACAGATGTTGGAGAATAGGGTTAGTTTTTTTTCTAATAAGAAATTGACCTTCAAAGATATTTTTGATCCTGATTTGGAAATGTCCACAGTGGCCGGTCAAGTTATCTATATTTCACAGAAGTCTCCACGAGAACTTATTAAATTGCTGGACACGGTTTTTCGTGAACACGACGCGCGCGGGAATGCGGCCCCTATTGTTATCGATCAAGCGTCACTCGATGCTGGACAAGATAAATATTCTACGCAGACTATTGGTGAATGGTATCCCAAAGAGCTTCTGCAACAAGTTCTCCGTGTTGGAAAAACTAGCTTCATCAACAAGGATGTACAGCAAATTTTCAAAATCGGAGATCAGGGCGCGCGCGTCAAGATCAAGAATTGGGAAGATAGTGGCCTAGTCTCCAAGGATGGCACTGCGGCCAACGATATGGGAGCAAAGCAGGCATATAAATATGTTGTGGCGGATCCTCGGATCGTTCGGATTATTGAACGACGTCTTGATGAGGTGGTCGGTGTGGCCATAGCGGGAGATAATGAAGGCGAATGATGGTGTTTTGGGATAGGTTTCGTCGGGCACTGCTGGCCAGGTAAGATGGCTCGGCCAAGCAGAATGCAGGCTTTTTTGTAGCGTTAAAGTTCGCTTCTGGTTGTGGATTCAACCGGTTGATAAGAGTCGGGACGCGAGAGGAGTGTGGGCATTACTTCGGTCGGTCACGCCGCTGGATTCAATGGTCAGCGTGCGGTTCCCCGGGCCACAGATCTACTCCGTAGTTCGGTAGTCGTGCAGCTATGCCGTTGAGCTATTTCAGGCAAAAATAATGAGCATATTGCCCGGGGTCGGTGTGGTTCAACGGTGGTTTCGGTGCACGGGGCAGTCGAGTGAAGAAGCGAAGAAAAAGCGTTAAAATTCTTCTCGCTACTGAAGGGACACCGGTGCGTCGCCTGTTTTGAAAATCCGCGTGTCCGTGGTTCGATTCCGCGCCAGGCCACTAGGAATCTAAGCCCCTGCATCAGAAATGGTGCGGGGGGCTTTTCTATATCAATGCATCAGCTCTAAGATCTACGAAGTTTGCTATGAAAATCGAAGCATTGCGCCTCCAACTGGTCGACTGGCTTGTAGCGAAAATTCAGAGTCAGTCTGGACTAGACCCTGAGATGAAAGTGTACCGGATTGTCGACTTCTTTGCGGCAGCTCAGATCTTGGAACAGCGTCGTTTGTGGCTAACGCAGGTCTCGAAGTACGACGACGCAAACGAGGGTATTGATCGCTTTCTAGTTGCTCTGTACATCGCCAACAGGGGGGTGGGGAGCTGGGGCGTATCTGATGAGCTATCAGCACAGAGATTTGTTGAGTTGGAGCGCGCTTGTAGGTATGTTTCTTGTTGGTCGAAGACACCCGAGTCTCATGCGATGTGGGCCATGTACTCGCCTGACAAGGCGGGTGTAAAGCTTCAAACGTCTGTCGGTAAGTTACATCGGGCATCTGCTGAAGCCATGGCGGAAGATTGGATTGCAGCGTACAGCGTGAGGGACCCTAGCAAGACACATAGGTCGAGAGTGACGGCATGTGATGTGATTTCAGCCAACTACGTCGATGTTTTTGGGTTGACCAAAAGACTGAGCAGGCGGGCCCGCTTGATTCAGCGTCTCGTAGCCCCTCCTTCCACTTTGGGGCGGAAGAGGTTGCCTAATAGAAAGTTCAATTGGGCCAGCTTGCTTTCGGATTTCCGCAGGAAGATATTCTTCAAGCACGAGGCGTATTGGTATGAGGATGAAGTCAGAATTTGCCTAAAAATCGGATGGGAACCAGCAATGTCTGCTGTTGGAGAGGTTGGGGCGTTTTATGAATTCTTCAGGCGCGGCGTTGCAGGGGCTGAGGATGAACTGGATGCATTGTTCTCTATTGGTGAGACGGTAGGATTGTCTGATGTGGCAGATAGCCGTCCGTTCTGTACTGTGCCTGCGGTAGCAGGATTTATTGAGTCGGTAACAATCGACCCGCGCTGCCCCGCGCACAAGCGAGCGTTTATGCAGCATTTTTTTGCCAAGCATAGCGTTTGTATGATCGATTCCCATGCCTTCGGCATGGCATACAAGAGCTTGGCTGGATATCCTGATTTGGCTTAGTGGGAAGCACGCGGAAGACGCTGGATGCTCAGCTGCGGCGCGCCCTGCTGCTGCCCCTGGATGACCTGCTGGCCGTGACACGTGAGATCATCTGTGCCGATCTCTCGCGCCCGGGCCTGGACGGGTGCCTGCACCGCCATGCAGTAGGCAACCTCAATGCCCTCAAGCCCAGCAGCCAGCACCTGCCCACAAGGCCTTCAAGAGCTGTGAGCCGGGTTATGTACGCATGGATGTGAAGTACCTGCCCCAGATGCAGGATCAACCGCCCTTGGGGCGGGTCACCGACAGCGGACGCTCGATGCAAGAGCAGCAAGTTGGCGGGCGAGAAAACCCGAGTTGTTCAAGAGGCGCGTTTACAACCAGTCGGGATCTGACAATTAGATTCACTACAATAGTACGATATTGTCGTCGATCACTGCGCTTGCACTAAACGGCATAAAGAACCGTGGCTTCTACGTTGTAGTTCAACTTAATACTGATCCAGCCGATGCGACGCAATAGCGGCTGATTTCGGCTAAAGGGGCTCAATCAGTGCAGCCTTGTTTTACAGTGATGGGAGTGAAATTTTGCCCAAATACTATAGCTTGATAACCGAGAGTATGACCCTCTCCCGACGGGCAGGAGCTGGCGCAATAATTCCCGCGGGCTTCAAGGATCTTAGTGCATCCATAGTCTCATCATGCTCATTTTTGCAGAGTCTTCTTCAACAGATAATCTACGTAACGCACGGTGCTGAACTTGATGCAGCAAAGCGTACCTTGAAGGATTTTCCGAATCCCAAAGCGAGAATAGATTTCCTCTGCTCATTTCCATACAGCGAGGCTGATCCAGTTATTTTGTCTGTATTTGACTATGCAAGATTTTTATTTCGAGACCTGTACGAACTCAGGAACATCTTGTCGCACGAGGTGTGGGCATCTAGCGATGATTATGGCGATGCCGTCATTTTCTCCAGCTTGGACGAAGAGGCTAGGTTATTGATGGTTTCTGGTCGGATGTGGCATATCGAGAATATGGCATCCAAAGAGGTTTTCGACGCCGCGGTTCGGTATATTCGGAGTGTGAAAATTGTAGCCACTGCTGACCTTCATACTGCGATGGACGATGCTAATTGGTGTTCATGGATTCTCATGCAAATTAGCAATTTTCTCAATGAGCAGGATCCTGCGAAAAAAGCAGAAGCGCGACAGCTTTTCCTTCACTCCAAGAGGACATCTCACCTCTTTGTAGGCACGCCACCGACTGCTGAACCCCTAAATTTTTACGCCTCTAGGAGAAAAATCATTAAGGGTTGAATCGTGGAAGATAAGTGCTCTGCAAAAATCTGGAGTATTCAGGGCCTTGTCTTCGCCAGTTGACAGCGTACTCGACATCGGTTTTTACGTCAAACTTCCGCTTCGAGTTCAAAATGCCGGTCCTCGTGACGGAGAAACAGTCGTTGGCGCGGTGCTAATTGGGCAGCAGAGGACCTTACGACCGCAGCACCTCGCACAGCCGCCACTCGGGTCAGCGCCAGTCGCCGTGCCCAACTGTCGCTTTGTGGAAGCGAAAGTGAGTTTGTCCGACGGCACTCACTGGCAAAAGTCGCTGCAGTCCTCACTCTGGGCGCATCGGTCACAGGCGCCAGGGTATTTCTCCTCCCACCGACCAGGCGCCCCGGCGGCTGACGATTGCCTGAGTCTCCCGGTTGGTGGCAAGCGCCTTGGTTGGTGTGCTGGCATGCAGCTTCGCTCCCCCAGATGAATGTGAGCAGGCCTCCGTCCTCGCAACGCCTCAAAACGCTCCGAAACTGCACCTGCTGACTCAGCGGCACATGCGGCTGCAAATCCAATTGTTGTGAGTGGCGGCTTCGTGGCTGCCAGTTATTCAAGATGCGAATGGCTTTGATTGGCAAATCTCTAGCTCGTTTGACAGTGTGATCAAAGTAACGATTATCTGCTTCATTGCTTGGGTGCTGGCTATTTGTGTTCAATATTACTCACTAGATGAAAGTGAGTGTAATGAACAAAATTTAGTGTTGATGAAAGCTGCGTTTGCACCGTAAACTTGCCCAAAAATAAAACGATAAAAATCTGGATGGAAAAAAGTTGATGCTGCGCCTGATCGCCATGGCCGCAGGACAGCTTGCCGGTGAAAGCAATAGCAATAGCAAGAGCAGTCGTGAGTCACATGAAGGTAAATGTGATATTTCGCGAGAAATATCAGTGGTGACCGCTGCTGCCCGGTAAGTTTATTCAAAGAAAATAGCAAATATCCCAGCGAGAGTGGCTGCTGACCGGTTTGGTAACCATTGCCAAAGGCCGGTCTGTTGGCGAAAGCAATATCAATCGCGAATCATCCGATAGCCAATATGGTATCGGGTGGGTTGTGTTGGTTGCGATTGCCGTTGCTCTATAAAACCGTTCATAGAAACGAGATGGGAAATCTCCAAATGGGAGGGGTAACGATGAGCCTGATAGCAGCAGCCGCAGGGCAGCCTGCCGGCGAGAAAGGCAGCAACTGTGACGCGCGGCGCACCACTGCGGGCAATGGGTATTCGTCACAAGAGCGTGCGGTAAGGGGTGCATCTTTATTCCGCCCCGAGAGCAATACGGCACGGCCCAGCCAGCTCTATGGCCCGGTTACCCTTGCCCGTCCCTGGAGCAGTTGGGTTTTGGTAGGCATTACTACGGTGATTCTGGCCAGCGGGCTTATCTATGCCTTTTTAGGCTCTTACACAAAGCGTGTGACGGTTGGGGGCATTCTTTTGCCTGAGAGTGGAGTGATTCGTATTCATTCTGCGGTTAATGGCGTTGTGCAACAGTCTTTTGTGCGCGAAGGCCAGCAGGTTGCGCAGGGCGATGTCTTGATGGTGGTTGGCGAAGACAAGCAAATCGCTGCGGGCGCGGGTGCCCGGCGCCTGGCTCAATCGCAGAGCGATCTGATGCAAAAGCGCCGTGACAGCCTGGGCAGAACCGTCAACGCCATTCGCCTGGCTGGGCAAGAGAACGAGCGCAACCTGCACCAACGCATAGAACGAATCAAGGAGCAGCAGCTTCGCAATGTGGACGAGACTGCGCTGCTTGCTGAACGGGCGGTATCTGCGCAGGCGGTGGCCGACCGCTTTTTGCAGTTAGTTGAGGCAAAGGCCGCTTCATCCGTGGAATTGCACGAGCGCGAAGAGCAGGCCAATCTTATTAAGGCCCAGCTCATCACGTCTAGGCGGCAGAAGGCCGATCTGGCCATTGCACTTGTCGCCGCCAGGGGCGAGCTGGATCAGAACCGGGCGCGGGTCGAAACACAACTATCGGATTTCGAGAGAGAGCTGGCTACGCTGGACCAGCAAATGGCAGAAGTTCATTCGCGCGAAGCCTTGGCCATTACCGCACCCATGGCTGGCACTGTCGCGGCCCTGAATATTCAACCAGGCCAGCCGACTGGCGCCGCGCCGCTGTTGGTTCTATTGCCCGAGGGCGCATCGCTTATCGCGCAGCTATATGCGCCATCACGGGCTATCGGCTTTATTGAGCCTGGCCAGCAGGTTCGGATGCGTTTTCACGCCTTTCCCTATCAGAAATTCGGCCAGCATGAGGGCGTGGTCACCGAAGTGACGCGCAGTCCGCTATCACCGTCAGAAATATTCGAGAAGCTGCGGGCTGCCAGTGCCAATGGCTCCGTGGCAGCAGCGGAGCCAGAGGGTTTATATCGGGTCAGCGTTCGCTTGCATGCGCAGGACTTTACTGCAGAGGGGCGTCAAATTCAACTGCTCCCCGGCATGACGTTTGATGCGGATGTACTTCAAGAGCGCCGAAAAATCATTGATTGGTTGCTCGATCCTTTGCGGGGCCTTGCCAAGAGAATTGATTAGTGATGCGGATTGGTGTCATGTCCTACCATGTAAGTGGACAAAATTTAGGAGTTTTTATGAGTGAAAAGAATGTGCTATTGCCCCCTGTGGATATACAGAAAATTAAATTTGACTCTCACGGGGGCTATGAAATTGTAGAGTTGACTGAAGCGGAGTTGATGGATATTTCTGGTGGAGAAGAAACGTCAAATAAAGTTTGTCCGGGTTCTGGCACTAGGATTAATATTGGCTATTGTCCCCTAAATGATAGATGTGACCCAAAGAATAGTCCTGGCGAAGACACTGATGAGGCGTGATGTGAAATCCGGGGGGAAACCCCCTTTCCCAAGAGGTTTGTGATGGTGAAAGAAGAAGTTCAGATGATGCGAAGCCTGGCTCCGGGTATGTTTCATCTTATCGTAATGCCTACAGAGCAATGCAATTTTCGCTGCACCTATTGCTATGAGGACTTTTCTGTAGGGAGAATGCAACCTGAAACCGTAGCTTCGCTCAAGGAGTTCATGGCGCGCCGCATTAAGGGGCTGCGTGCTTTGAATATTGAATGGTTCGGGGGAGAGCCATTGGCGGCGCGTGACATAGTGCTTGATCTTAGCGAGTATGCATATCGTCTTTGTCAAGAAAATAATGTACTGCTCACAGGTGCGGCCACAACCAATGGTTATTTGCTCACAAAAGATCTTGCGGAAAATCTTGCCTGCTTTGGCTTTGTGAGCTACCAAATTACATTGGATGGCGATCAGGATCAGCATAACCGAACACGCGTTCTTGCCTCTGGTGCTCCAACATTTGCAAGAATTTGGAATAATCTTATTGCGCTACGTGAGTCCACGATTCCGGTTCGTGTGATGCTCCGGCTGCATTTAACTCCAGAAAACTACGAGTCGATGCGAAGGCTGGTGCTCAGGCTTCGTGAAGAGCTGCTTGTGGATTCGCGCTTCTCGATCATCATTCGGCAAATAGAAAACCTGGGTGGGCCCAATGCCAGTGCCATCCGAACCATCACCAAGGCACAAACCGTACAACGTACGCGTGAGCTTATGGCGCTGGCCTATCCGGATGCGATTGCTAGTCCAGAGGAGCGAAAAAATCCGCTTCTGATTTGCTATGCGAGCAGACCCAACTCAGTGGTGGTTCGTGCCACGGGGGATATTGCAAAATGCACGGTGGCTTTCGGCCTGCCTGGTAATCGGGTCGGAAAACTGGAGCCTGGTGGTGCCATTAACTTAGATCAAGATAAGATGCAGAGCTGGATGCGCGGCTTCGCAAGCGGTGATCAGGTTGAACTGCAATGCCCGGCCCAAAATTACCCCACTCATGCTAGAAAAATAATACCAATTGGGAGGGCACTATGAGCAATATTATAGAATTTATGATTGGGCAGGAAGAATTCATGATGAATTATTCCGATCAGCGCCCATGCCTTGTTCGGGCTGCTGTAAAGAAAGATTTTGTCAGCTGGTTGGATGTGAATAGGGCCATCCATGCAACGCCGCCGACTCAGCCAAATTTGAAAGTCCATCTTAAAGGAGTTATTCCTGAGTCTGAGTATGTGGAAGATCATTTTATTGTCGGCCACCCCAAAAGACGTATCAATAGAGATGCCTTTTATGGTTTGTTGCAGCAAGGGGCAACCCTTGTGCTTAACCGGTTTGATGAGAGATTTTATCAGCTAAGAGAGTTATGCTCCGAAGTGGCGGCATTCACAAACAGTGAGACGCTTGCTAATGGCTATGTTAATTTTTCTAATGTGGGTGGTTTTGGGCTTCATTGGGATACTCATGATGTAATGGCGGTGCAGTTGCTTGGCAAGAAGCGTTGGCTTGTTTATGAACCTACATTTCCTTACCCATTGGCAGGGCAAAAGAGTGCCGAATTCAAGCATTTGCAACCTACAGAGCCTGTTCTCGATGTTGTGTTGGAGTCGGGTGACTTGCTGTATGTGCCGCGTGGCTGGTGGCATAACGCTATTCCTATTGGGGAGACGTTTCATGTTGCCATTGGTGTACATGGAACAACCATGATGGATTATGTGAAATGGCTTAGTGCGCGGGTGCTGATTAATTTGATTGCGTTTCGGCGCTCAGCCCGAACAGGCCTGGAGAGATCGGCAGAAAAGGATGAAGCCGCAGAGCTCTTGTATTCGGCCATGCGCGATCCCAAGAATTTTGAAATTTTCTATCGTGAAAATGAAAAAATGATGCGTTTTAACGCGAATTTTCAGAATTTGGAAATAGAGAATTTTGGAAGACCTCTAAGGAAGGTCTGCAAAACCTCTCGTCAATCCGACTGGTGTGCAACCTGAGGAGCAAG
>NZ_JBMDII010000051.1:0-34514 GCF_057808605.1 Comamonas sp. FG99 | reverse complement strand
AGCAGGCCGACGACGCGCGCACCGCGCTGGGCCTGCTGCTGGCGCAGCCCGGTGGCGTGCCGGTGGGCGAGGCGTCCGTGGCGGCGCTGACGGTGCCGAATCTGGACGCCGGCCTGCCCACGCAGCTGCTCACGCGCCGCCCCGACATCGCGCGCGCCGAGGCCCAGCTGGCCGCGGCCGATGCCGATGTGGCGGCGGCCCGCGCGGCCATGCTGCCGCGCCTCACGCTCAGCGCCGGCATCGGCACGGGCGGCGAGCGGCTGCGCCAGCTGCTCGATAGCCCCGTGTACTCGCTGGCGGCCGGGCTGGCCGCGCCGATCTTCGATGCCGGCCGTCTGGCCGCCGGGCGCGACCTGGCCCAGGCCCGGCGCGAGGAGCTGCTGGCGAACTACCGCCAGGCCATCGTCAATGCCTTTGGCGATGTGCAAACCGCGCTGAATGCCCGCGCCGGCCTGCAGGCCCAGCTCGCGGCCCAGGCCCAGGAGCTGGCGCAGGCACAACAGGCGCTGGCCTTGGCGGAAAGCCGCTACCGCGCCGGTGCGGATACGCTGCTGACCCTGCTCGATGCGCAGCGCACGCTGTACGCGGCGCAGGACGCGGCGCTGCGCCTGAAGGCGCAGCAGCTGCAGGCGGCGGTTGCGCTGTACCGGGCGCTGGGCGGTGGCTGGCAGTCGGCGGCACTTGCCGTGTCCGAGGAGTGAGCATGGTGGCTGAACCATCCATTGCCCAGCGCCTGCGTGCCGCGAGGCTGCGGCCCACGGTTGCGCGCATCGGCGTGCTGCAGCTGATCGAGGAGGCAGCGCCCGACAGCCTGGCCGCCGAGGAGCTGTTTCGCCAGCTGATCACCAAAGGCGTACGCGTAGGCGCCGGCTCGGTCTACCGGGTACTGCAGGAGCTGCACACGGCCGGGCTGCTGATCCGGGAGTGGGGCAGTGCGCGCAAGGCCTTCTACCGCTCGCGCCTGGGCGCGGCGGATGGCGGCATGGTGCGCCTGGTCTGCTCGGACAGCGGCCGCTGTATTCCCGTGCACGACGAGCAGCTGCTGGCCGCCCTGGCCGCGGTGGCCATGCAGCACCAGGTGGATCTGGACGGCTGCTCGCTGACGATCGCGGTGGAGCGGAGCAGGGGGCCTTGATCGCGCCTGAAGCGGCGCTGGCGCAGATGCTTTTTGGGGCCCGAAGTTCTGCTATAGTCTCGGCTTCGCGTGAGACGGCGTGAGGTTTTAAACAAACCGATGCCGCTTGCGCCAGATGGAGCCAGTCCAGGTTACGACCCTATCGTCTAGAGGCCTAGGACATCACCCTTTCACGGTGAGTACCGGGGTTCGAATCCCCGTAGGGTCGCCAAGTTAGCAGCACTTGGCTCGCAAGAGCGCAAAAGCTGTCTGCCAGGAGTGGTAGTTCAGTTGGTTAGAATACCGGCCTGTCACGCCGGGGGTCGCGGGTTCGAGTCCCGTCCACTCCGCCATATATAAAAGCCCAAGTAGTTGATCTACTTGGGCTTTTTTGTATTGCGATCCGCGGTCAGAGTGACGCACGAGGGCATCTTGGCGTTGCGGCCGACGCTCGTACAGTGCCTGCTCCGGTGCGTCCAGCGCGAAGTCCGTGCGCATGGAGCGGCTGGTGCGCCAGCCCACAATGCGCCGAGCGAACACGTCGATGACGAAGGCCGCGTACAGCCAGCCTTGCCAGGTGGACACCTACGTGAAGTCCGACATCCACGGCTGGTTGGGCCGCTGCGCGCTGAACTGCCGGTTGACCAGGTCCTGAGGACATGGCGCCCGCAGATCGCCGATGGCGTGGTCACACCTTCGCGCAGGCTCGTGTCACGCGCGTGTTGACGCACCCAATTGAGCAGCGTTTGCGGCGTGCTGCCGATCTTGCCGGCGATCGACACCACCGCCGCCCACTGCGACTCGTACTCCTCTCTGTGCTCGAACACCATGCGCACCGCACGCTTGCGCACCTCCGGTGAAAACTTCATTGACTTCCTCATGATGGCGCCATCTTCTCAAACGAGGGAGCCTCCGCGAAACCCGGGGCGGTTCATGTCACGTGCATGGATGACGGGTGTAAACCCTGATGTATCTTGGTCTTAATTTATTTAACATGATAATTATTATCTAGTTAACTAGTTATCGACCATGCAGATGCAGTACTCCTTTTTGGGCAATGACCTTGGCTTGGGCACTGTCTATGGTGCGTTGTTAAACGATCGTGCCACGGTTGAACGCTTAGCTCCCCAGTTTGACAACGCGCCTTACAAGGCCGCTCCCAAGGCACCCGTGCTCTACATCAAGCCGCGCAATACCTTTGCTGCCGACGGCGCCGTGGTGGAGGTTCCAGCTGATCCCGGCCAGGTGCGTATCGACGCGACCATCGGTCTGGTAATCGGTCGCGCCGCCACGCGCGTTTCGGTCGATCAGGCCATGGGCCATGTGGCCGGCTTTGTGATCGTCAGCGACGTGACGTTGCCGCACGAAAACTATTACCGCCCTGCGGTCGTGCAGCGCAACCGCGACGGCTTTTGCCCCATCAGCCCCATGTTCCGCGACGCGATCGGCTTCGATCTCGATAGCGCAATGCTGAGCGTGAGCATCAACGGCCAGCGGGCCTACGAGCGCAGCTTTGCCACGTTGGTGCGCCCGGCTGCGCAATTGATTGCCGATGTCACCGAATTCATGACACTGGCTGCGGGCGACGTGCTGCTGCTAGGCCCCGGCGAGGGCTCGCCGACGGCCGGCGCGGGCGACCACATCAAGATCACCGTACCCGGACTGGGTGAGTTGAGCCACAGCGTGGCACAGGAGAAACTGGCATGAAGCGTGGGCGCATCACTTTCGAAGGCAAGACACTGGATGTCACCGAAGGCGAAGGCGGCAAGATACGGCTGCCCGATGGCCGCCTGCTGGCCGAGACCGATGTGCAATGGCTGCCGCCTGTGGAGTTCGGCACCATCATCGCGCTGGGCCTCAACTACGCCGACCATGTCAAGGAACTGTCGCGTGAGTTGACCGTGACGGCCAAGGATGCACCACTGGTGTTCCTCAAGGGGCAGAACGCGCTGCTCGGCCACCGTGGGTTCACGCCCCGCCCCGTGGATGCCGCCTTCATGCACTACGAATGCGAACTGGCCGTGGTGATCGCTAAGACGGCCAAGCGCGTGAAGGCTGCCGACGCCATGGCCTATGTGGCGGGCTATACGGTGTGCAACGACTACGCTGTGCGCGATTATCTGGAGAACTTCTACCGCCCCAATCTGCGCGTGAAGAACCGCGACGCCTGCACCGTGCTCGGCCCCTGGCTGGTCGATGCCGCCGACGTGCCCGATCCGCATGCCTTGGGCTTGCGCACCCGCGTCAACGGTCAGGTGACGCAAAGCGGCAATACCCGCGACATGATCCACCGCGTGGCCGAGCTGATCGAGTACCTGAGCGGTTTCATGACGCTTTCGCCCGGCGACGTGATCCTGACCGGTACGCCCGATGGCGTGGCCAATGTGCAGCCCGGCGACGTGGTGGAGACCGAGATCGACGGCATCGGCACGCTGGTCAACACCCTGGCCGCGGCCTGATGGCATTGCTTTTTTTTCCTCACCACTACACATCCAGGAGACACATCCCATGCGTCGCAATTTCTGCCTCGCCACCGCCATGCTGGCCGTGGCTGCCTCACTGGCCAGCTTGGGCGTATCAGCCCAGGACTATCCCCACAAGCCCATCCGCTGGGTGGTGGGCTATCCCGCGGGCGGCGGCACCGATTTTCTCGCCCGCACCACGGGGGCGCAGCTGTCCCAGCAGCTGGGCCAGCCCATGGTGGTGGACAACCGCCCCGGCGCGGGTGCCATCATCGCCGCGGAATTCGTGGCGCGGTCCCCGGCCGATGGCTACACCGTCCTGTCGGCCGACAACGGCGTGCTGGTCTACAACAGCGCGCTCTACAAGAAGCTGGGCTACGAGCCCCAGAAAGACTTCGCGCTGCTGGGCATGATGGGCCGCTCGCCCCTGGTCATCACGGCCGCCCCCCAAGCCGGCTTCGCCGATGCCAAGGGCTTGCTGGCCGCGCTGCAGAAGGCCCCGGGCAAGTACAGCATTGCTACGGCCGGGGTGGGCAGCCCCCACCATCTGGCGCTGGAGCTGTTCCAGCGCGAAGCCAAAGTCTCGATGCTGCATGTGCCCTACAAGGGCGGCGCCCAGGCGCTGCAGGATCTGATGGGCGGGCAGATACCGCTGATGATGCTGGATCTGCCCAGCGGCGTCAGCGCCGTCAAGGCGGGCAAGGTCGTGCCGCTGCTGGCCATGTCGGGCGAGCGCATTCCGCAACTGCCCAACGTGCCCACGGCCAAGGAGCTGGGTTTTGCGAACGTCGAAGCCTATACCTGGCAAGGCCTGGCCGTCCCCCAATCCACGCCGAAAGATGTGCAGCAGCGCCTGAGCGCCGAACTGCAAAAGACCATGCATGACCCTGGCGTGCGCCAGAAGCTCTACGACGCCGGCTGGGAAGCCCGTCCCACCAATGCGCCGGACATGATTACCTACGTCAACGCCGAACGGCAGAAATGGCATGCGCTCATCAAGAGCCGCAACATCAGCCTGGATTGACGCTCGCCGACCTACGAAAGAGCACACCATGAAAATCGATCACTTGATTAACGGCAAGGCTGTTGCCGGTAAAGACTATTTGGAGACCGTCAATCCCGCCACGCAGGACGTGCTGGCCGAAGTCGCCTCCGGCGGCGAGGCCGAAGTCCATGCCGCCGTGCAGGCCGCCAAGGATGCCTTCCCGGCATGGGCCGGGCTGGCCGCGACGGAGCGCGCCAAGCTGCTGCGCAAGCTGGGCGAGCTGATCACCCAGCACGTGCCGGAAATTGCGCAGACCGAGACCAACGACACCGGCCAGACCATCAGCCAGACCGGCAGGCAGCTGGTGCCCCGGGCGGCGGACAACTTCCACTACTTCGCCGAGATGTGCACCCGGGTGGACGGCCACACCTACCCCACGCCCACGCACCTGAACTACACGCTGTTCCACCCGGTGGGCGTCTGTGCGCTGATCTCGCCGTGGAACGTGCCCTTCATGACCTCCACCTGGAAGGTTGCACCCTGCCTGGCCTTCGGCAATACGGCGGTGCTCAAGATGAGCGAGCTGTCGCCACTGACGGCGGCGCGCCTGGGCGAGCTGGCGCTGGAGGCCGGTATTCCCGCAGGCGTGCTCAACGTCGTCCACGGCTTCGGCAAGGAGACGGGCGAGCCGCTGTGCGGCCATCCCGATGTGCGCGCCATTTCTTTCACCGGCTCCACCGCCACCGGCAACCGCATCGTACAGACGGCAGGCCTCAAGAAGTTCAGCATGGAGCTGGGCGGCAAGAGCCCGTTCGTGATCTTCGACGATGCCGATCTGGAGCGCGCGCTGGATGCGGCGGTGTTCATGATCTTCTCGAACAACGGCGAGCGCTGCACGGCAGGCAGCCGCATCCTGGTGCAGCAGGGCATCTACGCCAGCTTTGTCGAGAAATTCGTCGCCCGCGCCAAGCGCATCGCCGTGGGTGATCCGCTGGACGAGCAGACCATCATCGGCCCCATGATCTCCCAAGGCCATCTGGCCAAGGTGCGCAGCTACATCGAAATCGGCCAGAAGGAAGGCGCCACGATGCTGTGCGGCGGCCTGGATGCGCCGACCGTGCCCGAGCGCGTGAAAATGGGCAACTTTGTCGCCCCCACGGTTTTTGCCGACGTGGACAACCGCATGAAGATTGCCCAGGAAGAAATCTTCGGCCCCGTGGCCTGCCTGATTCCGTTCAAGGACGAAGCCGATGCCATCCGTATTGCCAACGACATCGCCTATGGCCTGTCGAGCTATGTGTGGACCGAGAACATTGGCCGGGCTCACCGCGTGGCGGCGTCCATTGAGGCAGGTATGTGTTTCGTCAACAGCCAGAACGTGCGCGACCTGCGCCAGCCGTTTGGCGGCACCAAGGCCTCGGGCACGGGTCGCGAAGGCGGCACCTGGAGCTACGAGGTCTTCCTGGAGCCGAAGAACGTCGCGGTCTCCATGGGTTCGCACCATATCCCGCACTGGGGCGTCTGAGCGGGTTTTGCTCTCTCATCCTTGATAGCGGTGACGCCTGCTGCATAGGCGCTGCCGCTTCCATCCACTCTTGGGGACCGATATGGAGCGTCGTCATTTCCTGCAGGCATCGGCCACTGCCGCACTGGTATCCACGACTGTGGCGACCTGGGCTCAAGGGGGCAACTGGCCACATGCCAAGCCCATACGCATCATCGTGCCATTCACACCGGGCGGCACTACCGACATGGTCGCGCGCCTGATCGGCACTGAGCTGGGCAAGCAGTTGGGCCAGAACGTCATCGTGGAGAACAAGCCAGGCGCGGGCACGGTGATTGGCGTGGACTATGTGGCCAAACAGCCAGCCGACGGCTATACCTTTGTCTGCGTGGCCAACAGCTTCACTGCCAACAAGACGCTGATCACGAACCTACCCTATGACACCACCAGGGACCTGCAGCCCGTGGCCCTCATGGGCCTGTCTGAGCATGTGTTGGCCACCCATCCGTCCGGCGGCTTCAAGAGCCTGGCCGACCTCAGGCAGGCGGCGCGGGCCAAGCCCGGCACGCTGACCTATGCCTCGTTCGGCAACGGCACCTCGGCCCATCTGTCGGGTGCGCTGCTGTGCCAGATCATGGGCGTGGACATGGTCCACGTGCCATACAAGGGCCAGGGCCCGGCGCTTACCGATCTGCTGGGTGGCCAGGTCAGCGTGATGTTCGGCAACTGGTCCGAGCTCCGTGGCCATATCGAGAGCGGAAAGCTCGTTGCTTTGGGCATGGCGACCAAGCAGCGTTCACGCTTTGCGCCCAACGTGCCCACGCTGGCCGAGCAGGGCGTTGCGCTGGACTCCAACTCCTGGCAGGGCCTGCTGGCCCCTGCGGGCACGCCCGAGGCCGTCGTCCAGCGTGTCAACGCCGAAGTTAACAAGGCCCTGGCCTCGCCCAATGTGGTCGAGGTCTTCGCCAAGAGCGGCGTGGTATCGCAAGCTGGCTCGGTCTCGCAGTTCTCGGACTTCGTGAACCGCGAGATCGCCAAGTACGGCGAGATCATCCGCCGCGCCAACATCACGATGGGCTAGATGGCATCGCCATATCGACCGCCATCGCATACATAGTAAGCGTGAGTTGCTATCGTTTTTGAAGTAGGATTCATCATGGGAAAGATCGCTCTAGCCGCCAAGATCACGCATGTCCCTTCCATCTACATGAGCGAGCTGGATGGGCCGCGCAAGGGCACGCGCCAGGACGCCATCGACGGACTGAAGGAAATCAGCCGGCGTTGCCGGGAGCAGGGCGTGGACACCATCGTGGTCTTCGACACGCATTGGTTGGTCAACGCCAATTACCACATCAACTGCGCAGCGCATTTTGAAGGGCTGTACACCAGCAACGAACTGCCGCACTTCATCAGCAATATGGGCTATGAGTTCCCCGGCAACCCAGACCTTGGAAAACTGTTGGCCAAGGCTGCGAACAGCCTTGGCGTGGAAACGCTGGCGCATGATGCCACCACACTGGGGCCTGAATACGGCACGCTGGTGCCTATGCGCTACATGAATGCGGATCAGCACTTCAAGGTGATCTCGGTGTCCGCACTGTGCATGGCCCATTACCTCAACGACAGCGCGCGCCTGGGCTGGGCGATCCGCCGCGCTATTGAGGACGAATACGACGGCACCGTGGCCATCCTAGCCAGCGGCTCGCTCTCGCACCGCTTCGCACAAAACGGGCAGGCGCCGGATTTCGCGTTCAAGATCTGGAGCCCGTTTCTGGAGCAACTGGATCGCCAGGTGATCCGCCTCTGGCAGGCCGGCGAGTGGGACACCTTCTGCGGCATGCTGCCCGAATACGCGGCCAAGGGCCATGGCGAAGGGTTTATGCACGACACGGCCATGCTGCTGGGGGCCTTGGGTTGGTCAGACTATGACGGCAAGGCTGAGGTCCTCACGCCGTATTTCGCGGCATCGGGCACGGGGCAGATCAATGTGGTCTTGCCTGTGACGCCGCAGGATGGCAGCGCCATCCCCGCACCACAAGCCAGCACGGGCAGCGCCGCAGCGTCGGCCGGTCGGCTCTGAAGGATACGCATCCATGCCTCACGTCGTGATTCTCTACACCGGTAATCTTGAAGCGCAGGCCGACATGGGCGGCCTGTGCCGCAGCCTTGCCGACACGATGCTCACCGTCCGGGCCGAGGACGGCAGCCAGGTCTTTCCCACGGGCGGTACGCGCGTCTATGCCTATCCGGCGCCGCACTACGCGGTCTCCGACGGTGGTGCCGCAGGCCGTGCCGCGGATGGCGATGGCGACTACGGCTTCATCTACATCAACCTGCGCATGGGCGCGGGCCGCTCCGGCGCGGTCCAGAAGGCTGCTGGCGATGCTCTGCTGGCCAGCGCCAAGGCGCATCTGGCGCCGTTGTTCACCGATCTCCGCAAGCACCTGGGCCTGACCCTGCAGATCGACGAGGCACCCGGCCAAGTCTACGACGCCAAGCACAGCACGCTGCACCCCCTGTTTGCCAGAAAGTAATCCATGTTTTCCGCAGAACTTTTGACCCAGCTCGCCCAGGAACTCGATCACAGCGAGAAATCCCGCCAGCAGATAGAGCATTTTTCCAAACGCTTCCCCGGCATGAGCGTCGAGGACGGCTACCGTGTCTCGCGCGAATGGGTGCGCATGCAGATCGCTGCGGGCCGCAAGGTCATCGGCCACAAGATCGGCCTGACCTCACGCGCCATGCAGATGGCCAGCCAGATCGACGAGCCCGACTACGGCACGCTGCTGGATTCCATGCTCTACACCTGCAAAGGGGCTGCGGTGCTGGACATCCCGATCGCCAACTTCATCGCGCCACGTGTAGAGGTGGAACTGGCCTTCATCCTCAAGTCGCCGCTGCTCGGCCCGGGACTGCCCGGCGGCAAGGAAGTGACGCTGGAAGATGTGCTGGCGGCCACCGAATACGTGACGCCAGCCATAGAGATCATCGACTCGCGCATCGAGCAGTTCGACCGCCACACCAAGGTGATGCGCAAGGTGTTCGACACCATTAGCGACAACGCGGCCAATGCAGGCATCGTCGTTGGCGCGCATCGCGCCCATCCCGCGTCCTTGGATCTTCCCTGGTGTGGTGCCGTGTTGCGCCAGAACGGGGTGGTGGAGGAAACCGGTTTGGCCGCTGGCGTGCAGGGCCATCCCGCGATAGGCGTGGCCTGGCTGGCCAACAAGCTTGCGCCTTGGGGAGAGTCGTTGCAGCCGGGTCAGATCGTGCTCGCGGGCTCGTTCACGCGCCCCGTGGCGGCCAAGCCCGGCGATGTATTCGAGGCCGACTACGGCCCGCTGGGTACGCTGGGTTTTCGCTTTGTTTGAATCAACGGAGAATTTCGATGCCTTTGCAGTTACGCGACCCCGGCCTGCTCAAGACCCAATGCCTGATCGACGGCCAATGGCTGGCCGCCGGCGACGGTGCCACCATTGCCGTGCACAACCCGGCTACGGGCGAACGGGTGGCCGCCGTGCCTCAACTTGGCGAGGCCGAGACCCAGGTGGCCATTGCCGCAGCCGAACGCGCCTTCTTGGAATGGAAGGCCAAGACCGCCGATCAGCGCGCCGCCATTTTGATGAAGTGGTTTGCATTGTTGATGCACCACCAGGAAGACCTTGCGCAGATCATGACGGCCGAGCAGGGCAAGCCACTGGCCGAATCGCGCGGCGAGATCGCCTACGCTGCCTCCTATGTACAGTGGTTTGCCGAAGAGGCGCGCCGCATCTATGGCTCCACCGTGCCCTCACCCTGGGGCGACAAGAAGATCGTCGTCACCAAGGAGCCAGTGGGAGTGTGCGCGGCAATTACTCCTTGGAACTTCCCCGCAGCCATGATCACGCGCAAGGTGGCTCCGGCCCTGGCTGCCGGCTGCACCATCATCGTCAAGCCCGCGCAGCAGACGCCGCTGTCGGCCCTGGCGCTGGCAGAGCTGGCCCAGCGCGCGGGCGTACCCGCTGGTGTGTTCAGCGTGCTGACGGGCTCCTCCCGGGCCATTGGCGGTGTGCTCACGGCCAGCATGGCGGTGCGCAAACTGACCTTCACGGGCTCCACTGAAGTCGGCCGCGTATTGGCCGCGCAATGCGCGCCCACGCTCAAGAAGATGTCGCTGGAGCTGGGTGGCAATGCGCCCTTCATTGTCTTCGACGACGCGGATCTGGACGCTGCCGTGGAAGGCGCCATGGCTTCCAAGTACCGCAACACCGGTCAGACCTGCGTATGCGCCAACCGACTGCTGGTGCAGGACGAGGTGTACGACGCGTTCATGGCCAAGCTCAAGGCCGCGGTGCTGGCCCTGAAGGTGGGCAACGGCGCCGATGACGGCATCACGCAGGGGCCGCTGATCGACGGTGCTGCGGTCGATAAGGTGGAGGAGTTGGTCGCCGATGCCATCGAGAAGGGCGCGCAAGTCATTGCTGGAGGCAAGCGCAGCAGTCTGGGCCACAGTTTCTATGAACCCACCATCATCGGCAATGCCAAGCCTGGCATGCGTATCGCCAAGGAAGAAGCCTTCGGCCCCGTGGCGCCCGTGTTCCGCTTCAAGACGGAAGAAGAGGCGATCCACATGGCCAACGACACGGAGTTTGGCTTGGCCGCCTACTTCTACGCCCGCGACGTGGGCCGCGTCTGGCGCGTGGGCGGGGCGCTGGAATACGGCATGGTCGGCATCAACAGCGGCATCATCAGCACGGCCGTGGCGCCGTTCGGCGGCGTCAAGCAGTCAGGCATGGGCCGCGAGGGTGGCGCAGACGGTATTGATGAGTACGTGGATACCAAGTACCTCTGCATGGGCTACTGAGGGAGACGAAGCATGACGATGCCAACCCCCGTCAACCGCTTCAAGGCGGCCATCGCGCAGAAACAGGCCCAGATCGGGCTTTGGGTCAGCCTCGGCAGCCCCTATTCTGCGGAAATCTGTGCCGGTGCCGGTTTCGACTGGCTGCTGATCGACGGCGAGCACGGCCCCAACGACACGCTGACCCTGCTGTCGCAACTGCAGGCAACCGCCGCCTATCCCGGATCACACCCCGTAGCACGTGTGCCCATGGGGCATGGCGAGGTCGGCGAGATGCTGATCAAGCAATATCTCGATGTGGGCGCGCAGACCCTGCTGGTGCCCATGGTCGATACGGCCGAGCAGGCCGCGCGCATCGTGCGCGCAGCGCGCTATCCGCAAAACGACGGCAAGGGCGGCATTCGCGGCATGGGCGGCGCACGTGCTTCGGCTTGGGGGCGCCGCGCAGGCTACTACCACGATGCCAATGCTCAGGTCTGCGTGCTGGTGCAGGTGGAGTCGCTCGAAGGTCTCAAGAATCTTGATGCCATTGCTGCGACCGAAGGCGTCGATGGAGTATTCATCGGCCCCGCCGACCTCTCTGCTGCCATGGGGCACGTTGGTGATCCAGGCCATGCCGACGTGCAGGCCGCGATTAGCGATGCCATTGCACGCATTCAGAAAGCAGGCAAGGCCGCCGGCATTCTTACGCCCAACGAGGCATTGGCTCGCAAGTACCTGGACTTGGGCTGTCGCTTCGTGGCCGTTGGGTTGGACACCAGCCTTTTGGTGCAGGCCACGAGCTCACTTGTGAGCCGATTTAAAGACGTGAAGCCGGTGGCTCAAGGGGGCACTTACTAGGCGCGTGGGTGGCGCGCATGGACCTGCGTGACGCGCAGACGGTATTGGCGCAATTGTCAGCGGCCTTCGAGCATTTCAACGAGGTGCATCCGCATTCTTCGCTGAAAATGCGTTCGCCTCGGGAGTTCAGGCGGCAACAGGCTGCAGGGGCTGAGCAGGCGCTCTATTGCGAATAGGGCGGAGTCGGGAGTACGGGGCAACATCACAGCTCTTGAAAGCATAGCTTCAGCCCGCTTCCGTATCGCGGCTCGGTTGGCGGTTGCGGCGCGCCTTGGGCAGTTCGGGGTCCTGCTGCATGCGCCGGGCCTGCCGCTGTATGGCGTCAAAGGCCCGGGCCATGGCCTGCAGGTCCTCGGGCGCGACCTCGCTGAGCAACTGCATGTTGATGGCCTGCACGCGCGGAAACAGTTCGGCATGCAGCGCGTGCCCGGCCTCGCTCAGCTGCACGAGGGCGCGGCGCGCGTCGCCGGCCTGGGTCTGGCGCTGCACCAGTCCCTTGGCTGTCAATGCCGTGACGGCGCGCGAGGTGCGCGTGCGGTCCAGTTGCGCGAGTTCCGCGAGGCGCGAGGGTGGCAGCGGCCCGTGGTCGGCCAGCAGGCCGACCATGCGCCATTCGCGCCGTGTGATGCCGTGGCCGCCTTCGCACAGCCGCACGACCATGGAGCCGGCCGCGCTCAGCAGTCGGGCCAGGTGGTAGAGGAACAGGTCTTCCATGACGGCCGGCTCATGCCAGCGGTAGTTTTTTTTCATCGCCGGGCCGCCCCAAGATGGAAAAGCACCCCTCTTGGAGGGGCAGCGACCACACGAAGTGGGGAGCGTGGGGTGTCGTTTTTCATCGCCGGGCCGCCCCAAGATGGAAAAGCACCCCCTCGGGGGCAGCGGCTACACGCAGTGAGCAAGCGTGGGGGTTATTTTTCATGGCAAATCAAGGATTCCTAGGGTATTCCCCAGGGTTGATGGATTTGATCCATTGTGTGCTTGCTTCGTAAAGTGGCGCTTCGTGTTTGCAAGGAGACCGCCTCGTGCCCAGCCGCCCATTCCCTTCCTCCCTCGCGCTTGCCGCCACGTTTGCCACCGGCGCCGTGGGGGCCGCTGATGACTGGCCCAAGGCCAAGCCTATTCGCATTATCGTGCCCAATCCACCGGCCGGCCCTTCGGATATCTCGATCCGTCCCATTGCCGCGGCCGCCCAGGCCGCGCTGGGCCAGGCCGTGATCGTCGAGAACAAGCCCGGCGCCAACGGCAACATCGGCGCGGCCGAGGTCGCGCGCGCGGCACCCGATGGCTATACGTGGTTCTGGACCATCGATCCCGTGCTCACGGTCAATCCGCATATCTACCAGCGCACGGGCTTCAAGCCCGACGCCATCGTGCCGCTGGCCGCCGGTGCCCGCTTCTCGCAGACGCTGAT
Organism: Comamonas sp. FG99; assembly: GCF_057808605.1. Classification (NCBI taxonomy): domain Bacteria; kingdom Pseudomonadati; phylum Pseudomonadota; class Betaproteobacteria; order Burkholderiales; family Comamonadaceae; genus Comamonas; species Comamonas sp. FG99. The sequence goes on along the minus strand of NZ_JBMDII010000051.1, from coordinate 21,358 downwards.
CTGCAACCCCAAGCTTGGTTTCAAGACCGTCAAGGACATGATCGATGCCGCCAAGTCCAAGTCGCTGAGCTATGGCACGGGCGGCGCGGGCTCGCCCGGCCACCTGGTCATGGAATCGCTGCTGGCCACGGCGGGCGTCAAGATGGTCCATGTGCCCTACAAGGGGCCGGCCCCGGCCCTGCAGGACCTGATGGGCGGCCAGCTCGACTGCGGCTTTCTCGCCGCGCCCACGGTGCTGCCCCAGATCCAGAGCGGCCGGGTGGCGGCGCTGGGCACGTCGGGCAAGACGCGCTCGCCCCTGCTGCCCAATCTGCCGACGATCGCCGAGTCGGGCTATCCCGAGTTCGATGGCAGCTTCTGGCTGCTGCTGGCCGCGCCCAAGGGCGTGCCCGAGGATGTCCAGAAGCGCTTTCTCGCGGTCATGGACAAGGCCATCCGCGCGCCCGAGCAGCAGGAGAAGGTCAAGATGGTGGACATCGAGATGGTGGGCAGCACGCCTGCCGAGGCCCAGGCCAAGGTCAAGGAGCTGAGCGCCAAGTGGGGCGCGCTGGTCCAGCAGATTCACCTCAAGGCAGACTAATACACGGCGTTTCGCTTCCCATGACTGACAACCGTCCCAACCTGATCTTCATCCTGGCCGACGATATCGGCTACGCCGACCTGGGCTGCACCGGCGCGCGCGATGTGCACAGCAATGCCACCGACGTGTCGCCGCGCCTGGACGCGATGGCGCGCCAGGGCATGCGCTTCACGCGCGGTTACTCGAACTCGGCCGTGTGCTCGCCCACGCGCTTCGCGCTGGCCACGGGCCGCTGGCAGTACCGGCTGCGCGGCGCGGCCGAGGAGCCCATCGCCAGCGCCCACGGCGACAAGGTGCTGGGCCTGCCGCCCGAGCATCCCACCGTGGCCTCGCTGCTCAAGGATGCGGGCTACGCCACGGCACTGTTCGGCAAGTGGCACCTCGGCTATCCGCCGCACTTCGGGCCGCGCCTGTCGGGTTATGAGGAGTTCTACGGCTTCCATGCCGGCGGTGCCGACTACTTCACGCACTGCGATCCGCGCGGCCGCCCCGACTTCTGGCTCAACGAGGAGCCGCATGAGGAGGAGGGCTACCTGACCGACCTGCTGAGCCACCGCGCCGTCGACTTCGTGCGGCGCCAGACGGCCGACAAGCCGTTCTTTCTGTCGCTGCACTATAGTGCACCGCACTGGCCCTGGCTCACGCGCGACGACCAGGAGGAAGCCAGGCGCATCGCCGGCATCGGCAAACACCTCGACGGCGGCTCGGTCGACATCTACCAGCGCATGATCCACCACATGGATGAAGGCATAGGCTGGCTGCTCGATGCGCTCGAGGAAAAGGGCATGGCCGAGAACACGCTCATCGTCTTCACCAGCGACAACGGCGGTGAGCGTTTCTCGAACAACTGGCCTTTCGTCGGCCAGAAGATGGATTTGATGGAGGGCGGCATCCGCGTGCCGCTGATTGCGCGCTGGCCCGAGCGTATCGCGCCGGGGCAGCTCAGCGATACGCCGAGCCTGACCATGGACTGGTCGGCCACCTTCCTCGCCGCCGCGGGCGTGGACGCCCACCCCGACTATCCGCTCGACGGCATCAGCCTGCTGCCGGTGATGGAGGACGCGGACTGGAACCCCGAGCGCGACCTGGCCTGGCGCATGAACCACCGCGACCAGCGCGCGCTGGTGCGCGGCGACTGGAAGTACCTGCGGATGGAGGGCGTGGAATACCTGTTCAACATCGCCGCCGATCCGCGCGAGCGCGCCAACATGCGCGACCGCGAAAGCGCCAGGCTGGCCGAGCTGCGCCAGGCCTGGGATGACTGGAACGCGACGCTGCCGCCCATTCCGGAGGATGCCAAGATCTCGCTGGTGTTCACGAGCAAGGATCTGCCCCGAGCCAGCTACTGACGCGCCATCGCGTGCTTGGCGCCTGAGCAAGGCCTTCGCATGGTGCCCGCAAGGCGGCAGAAGTCCTTGCTCAGGTTCTTGCAGCGCGGCATAGAACTCGCTGGCGCACTGTGCACCGCAGTCCAACCTCAAGCAGAGATCTCATGCTTCGCTGGTCATCCTGTCCTTGGCCGCCTTGACGGCCTGCGACACGCCGCCGGCCCTGGCAAGAGCGTGTGCAACGGCCCCTGCGCCACCAATTGGCGAATGGAGCGTTGCCACGCGCGACGACGGCGCCAGGCTCTGGGCCTACGAGGGCCGTCCGCTCTACTTCTGCTCCAAGGCACCAAGCCCGGCGACAAGACTGGAGACGGCTTCCTCGGCAATGCCTGGCACATGGCCAGGCCCTGAGGTTCTCAGCCCACGACCACGGACCGGGTCACGAGGTACGCATCCAGCGACTGCGGGCCGTTCTCGTGGCCGATGCCGCTGTCCAGCACGCCGCCGAAGGGCGTCTCCGGCTGCATCAGGGTCACGGCGTTGATGGCCACGGCGCCGGCCTGCACTTCCTCGCAGATGCGGCGCGCCGATTCGAGGTGCTGCGTGAAACCGAAGGCGGCCAGGCCCAGCGGCAGGGCGTTGGCCATGGTGATGGCTTCGTCCAGCGTGTCGAAGGGCATGACCGGGATCAGAGGGCCGAACGGCTCTTCGCGCCAGATGCGCGCCTCGGGCGGCACGTCGGCCAGCACGGTGGGCTCGTAGAAGAAGCCGGGTCCGACTCCCGCCATGCCGCCGCAGGCCACGCGTGCGCCGCGCTGGCGCGCGTCATCCACGAGGGCGGCGACGGCCGCCGCGCGGCGCGCGTGGGCCAGTGGCCCCATGGTGGTTCCGCTGGCCGCGCCATCACCCATGGCGGTGTTTTCGGCCACGGCCTTGAAGGCTTCCACGAACTGAGCATAGAGGCTGCGGTGCACCAGGAAGCGTGAGGGGTTGGCACAGATCTGGCCCGCGTTGCGCAGCTTGATCTGGGCCAGCGTGGCGACGGTGCGCGCGACGTCGGCATCGGCGCAGACGATGGCGGGAGCATGGCCGCCCAGCTCCAGCGTGATGGGCTTGAGTTGCTGCCCGGCCTGCTGTGCGAGCAGCCGTCCGACCTGGACCGAGCCCGTGAACGAGATCTTGCGGATGACCGGCGAGGCGATCAGCGCGGAGGATATCTGCGCGGCCTCGCCGACCAGCATCTGCAGCACCCGGCCATCGATCCCCGCGTCGTGGAAGCAGCGCACCAGCGCAGCCGCGGCGCGCGGCGTTTCCTCGGCGGGCTTGAGGATGACGCTGCAGCCCGCCGCCAGCGCCGCCGATATCTTGATGGCCGAGAGCATGACCGGGAAATTCCAGGGCGTGAGCGCCGCCACGGGCCCGACGGGCAGCCTCAGCGTCTGGAAGCGCACGCCTGGGTAGCGCGAGGGAATGGTCTGCCCCACGGCGCGCCGGCCTTCCTCGGCGTTCCATTCGATCATCTGCGCGGCCTGCTCGATCTCGCGCTCGGCCTCGATGCGGGTCTTGCCCTGTTCCTCGGTCAGCAGGGGTGCTATCTCGGCCGTGAGCTCGCGCAGCAGCCTGGCGGCGCAGCGCAGCATGTTGCAGCGCTCCAGCGCCGTCAGGCCGCGCCATTGGTCGAAGCCGGCCTGCGTGGCGGCAAGCGCCTCGTCGATGTCCTGCGCCGAGGCGGCCTGGAAGCGCGCCACGGTTTTTTCGCTGGCGGGGTTGAGCACGTCCAGCATCCGTTCGCCGCGTCCGTGCCGCCATTGGCCGGCGATGCTCTGCAATGCGGTGGGTTCGATCATGGTGCCTGCCTTTCAGGATTGGAGGTCGGCGCGCATCATGTCCGAGGCCTTCTCGGCCATCATGATGATGGGCGCGTTGGTGTTGCCCGAGACCACGAGGGGCATGGAGGCGCCGTCGACCACGCGCAGGCCCTGCATGCCGCGCACGCGCAGGCGCGCGTCGAGCACGGCGCCCGTGTCGCTGTCCGGCCCCATGCGGCAGGTGCCCACCGGATGGAAGATGCTGCCCGAGCGCTGCCGTACCCAGTTCAGGATTTCCTCGTCGCTTTGCAGCGACTCGGCAGGCTCGTTGGCCTGGACCACGTAGCGTGCCAGCGGCTCGGCCGCGGCGATCTCGCGCATCTTGCGCACGGCGGCAATCGCCAGGCGCTGGTCGGATGGGTGCTGCAGGTAGTTGGCGTGGATGCGCGGCGTGGACAGCGGGTTGGCGTCGCGCAGCGCGATGTAGCCACGGCTTTCGGGGCGCAGCATGCAGGCGGACAGCGTGATGCCGGGGAAGGGGTGCGGCGGCTGGTGCGGCCGGTCGAAGCTGACCAGGCCGAAGTGGATCTGGATGTTGGGCCAGTCGGCGTGCGCCGGGTCGTCGAGTGAGAAGAAGGCTCCCGCGCGGTAGACGCCCGTGGTCAGCGAGCCCGTGCGCGTGGTCACGTAGCGCAGGAAGTCGCGCGCGCTGCGCCAGTGGCTGTTGGCTACGTCGTTGAGCGTTTCCACGCCCTGGCAGCGGTAGGACGGACGCACCTGCAGGTGGTCCTGCAGGTTCTGGCCCACGCCGGGCAGGTCCAGTGCCACCGCGATGCCGTGCTGCCGCAGCTCCTGCGCTGCACCGATGCCCGAGAGCATGAGCAGCTGCGGCGACTGGAGGGCGCCCGCGCAGAGCGCGACTTCATGGCGCGCGCGCACCAGCTGCTGCTGGCCGTCCATGAGCACCTTGACGCCGGTGGTGCGCATGCCTTGAAGCTCCAGCCCCAGCGCCTGGGCGCCGGACAGGACCTTGAGGTTGGGTCGGGCCAGCGCGGGCTGCAGGTAGGCGCGGCCCGTGCTCATGCGGCGGCCGTTGCGCACGGTCATGCGGAAGTATCCGGCGCCCGTGTTGTCGCCGCCGTTGAAGTCATCCGTGGTGGGGATGCCCGTGCGCGCGCAGGCACCGATGAAGGCATCGGACAGGGTGTCGCGCGGCAGGTCGGACACCCATAGCGGCCCGCCCGTGCCGTCGCTGCCCGGGCGCGTGCGTTCGCCGTGCATGGAGCGCTGGAAGTAGGGCAGCACCTCGTCCCACGACCAGCCCTCGTTGCCCAGGCCCCGCCATTGGTCGTAGTCGCGGCGGTGGCCGCGCAGGTACAGCATGCCGTTGATGAGGCTGGAGCCCCCCAGGCCCTTGCCGCGCGGCCAGGGCAGCTTGCGGCCGGCCATGGTCGGCTCTTCCTCTGTCTCGAAGCACCAGTCGTACTGCGGGCGGCCCACGGTCTTGAAGTAGCCGATGGGAATGTCGATCCAGGGGTAGCTGCTGGGCCGCCCGGCCTCGATCAGCAGCACGGAGAGCGCCGGGTCTTCGCTCAGGCGTGCCGCCAGGGCGCAGCCGGCCGAGCCCGCGCCGACGATGACGATGTCGGCTTCATGCAATGGCTTGTTCATGTTCTCAGTCCACCTTGATGTGCGCGTTGCGGCCGATCTGCATCCACTTGTCGTATTCGGTGGCCAGCACCCTGGCCGATTGGGCCTGGGACATGGGATCGATTTCCAGGGCCAGCGCGTCGAGCTTGTCCTTGACGCCGGGCGCCGTCAGCGCGCGCTTGAGTTCGCTGTTCAGGCGCTCGGCGATGGGCTTGGGCGTGCCCGCCTTCACGGTCACCATGTCGAACGAGCGCAGCACGAAGTCGCCGTAGCCCTGCTCGACCATGGTCGGTACGCTCTTGAGCAGGGGCAGGCGCTGGTTGCCCGTGGTGGCCAGGGCGCGCAGCTTGCCGCCCGCGATCTGCGGAATGGCCGCCGTCGCGGTCAGGAACATGAAGTCGACCCGGCCGGCCAGCAGGTCGCCCACGGCCATGGTGAACTGGTTGTAGGGAACGTGCGTCATCTGCGTGCCGCTTTGCTGCTTGAACAGCTCGCCGGCCAGGTGCGCGGGCGTGCCGTTGCCGCCCGAGCCGAAGGTCAGCATGCCCGGCTTGGCCTTGGCTGCCTGTACCAGCTCCTGGGTGGACTTCAAGGGGCTGGATTCGGCCACCGCGAGGACGTTGTAGTTCCAGGACAGATGGCCGATGGCGTCCAGGCTCTTCTGGAAGTCGATCTTCTGCGCGGGATAGAGCAGCGGCGCGACCAGCGAAGCCGAGGACAGCAGGTACAGCGTGTAGCCATCGGCGGGCTGGCGCAGCACGTCCGCCATGCCGATGGTGCCCACGGCGCCTGGCTTGTTCTCGACCACGACCGGCTGGCCCAAGCCGGCGGCCATGCGCTCGGCGACGACGCGGCCCGCCACGTCGGCCGGCGTGCCTGGAGGCCATGGCACCACGATGCGCACGGGGCGCGAGGGATAGTTCTGTGCCGCCGCCATCAGGCAGCAGGAGGAAAGAAGCGCGCCCATGGCGAAGCTCACCGCGCGGCGGGTCATGGCGAAATCAGGCATCGGACAGTCTCCGTGATGTGTGGAAGTTGGAATTCGTGCGCCGGCATCACGACGGGCGAATTATTCCGAAGGGAGCGTGCGCCAACAAATGAATTCTTCGAGGCGATTCATACCGCAATCGGTATGATTGGTCCATGCCGCAGCCTTCCCATCTCCAACTCACCACCAAGCAGCTCAGGCTCGTCAGCGTGCTTGCGCGCGAGCTGAACCTGAGCCGCTCGGCCGAGGCCCTGTACACCACGCAGCCCGCGGTCTCGCGTGCGCTGGCGGAGCTGGAGACCCAGCTCAAGGTACGGCTTTTCAACCGCACGACCAAGCGTGTGACGCCCACGGCGGCAGGGCTGCGTCTGGCGCAGCGCGCGAGCCGCATCCTGGGGGAGCTGGAGCTGGTGCAGGAGGATCTGGCCGGCGTCGATGCTGGCATCGCCGGCGAGCTGCGCGTGGGGGCTCTGTCCCTGTTCTCGCCACAGGCGCTCGCGGGGGCGGTCGAGCGCATGCGCCGCATGCTGCCCCAGGTCTTCATCCATGTGCAGATGCATCCGCTGGATGTACTGCATGAACAGCTGCGCGAAGGCCGGCTCGACGTGATGCTGGCCCATGCCGAATTGCGTGTGGATCTGAACACCGTGGAGGTGGTGCCGCTGTACGAGGAGCACAGTGCCATCCTCGCGCGCACGGGCCATCCGCTGCGGCGCAGAAAGCGCCTGGGCTGGGCGGAGCTGGCACAACAGGCCTGGGTGCTGCCGCCGCCGCAAACGCCGCTGCGCCCCATGATCGACCGCATGCTGGCCCTGCACCGCAGCGGAGATCGTGGAGACACGGGCCCCGACGTGCAGATCGACTCGCTGCTCACGGCCTTTGCCCTGACGGTGCGCACCGACATGCTGTGGGCCATCGCCAGCCACATGGCCGTCAACTTCATCGCGCATGGAGGGGTGGCGGAGGTCGCGGCTCCCGCGCCGCTGGTGCGCGGGCCGTTCTGCGCTTTCCATCTGCGCGAGGATCAGGCCAATGCGGTGCTGCGCAGCTTTCTGGATTGCCTGCGCGACGAACTGGCGTGAGGGGCCTTGTTTCGATAGCTGGCCAATTTTCTAACCGGCCCTCAGGGTTCCCCCCCTGGATAAGGGTTGAACGAGGTGCTGATACAAGTGGAGCCAGCCTTTTTTCTCTCCGGGAACAAATGGCTTGAGCGCAGCTCTTCTCTCGGCCCATTCCTGCTCGGATAGCTGTAAATCCACGGTACGCCGTGGAATATCGATCGTTACGATATCTCCATTGCGTACCAGTGCGATAGGGCCGCCATCGGCGGCTTCGGGAAGGACCTGTCCAATGGTGAAGCCGCGGTTGAGGCCAGAAAGCTGTCCATCCGTAATGACTGCGATGTCGTCTCCCAAGTGCGCACCGTTCACCGCCGCGACGAACCACGATGCGGAGGCGACACCTGGCCCACCTCGCGCGCCCAAACCTCTCAGCACAATAACCTGGCCGCCAGCTATCTCGCCACGAGACAAGGCCGCCAAAGCGTCTTCCTGGGTCTCGAACACCCGGCACATGCCCTCGAACCGGCTTTGCTTGCCGCCCAATCCGAGCTTCATCACTGCGCACTCGGGGGCAAGAGTTCCCTTGAGTATGACAACCGAGGGGCCTGGCCCAACCGGAGCCGCCAAGCTTCCAATGACAAGCGGATCCTTCACCTCGATATCTCGCAGGTTTTCATTCAAGGTATGTCCATTGACGGTACGAACACTTCCGTCAAGCAAGGGTGCCAGTTGCTTCATCACCGCTCTGGCGCCACCCGCAGCTTCCAGCTGTTCTATGCGTCCCGGTCCATTGGGCTTGATCGCGCAAAGCAGCGGGACTTTGGGCCGGCCCTGGTCATCGCGGCCCAATTGATCGATCAGCTGGAAAACATCCACATCGATGCCGCCTTCGGCAGCTACCGCCTGCAAATGCCGCAGCATGTTGATCGAGCCGCTGACTGCCAGTCCAACATGGATAGCATTCATGAATGCCGCCGGGGTCATGATGTCCTTGGGCCTCAGATCTTCTTTGACCATCTCGACGATACGTCCACCTGCGGCGCGTGCCAGTGATCTCATGCGCTCGCCGCGTGCGGCTACGGGTGCACTTCCCGGCAAGCTCATTCCCAGGGCTTCGGCCATGATGTGCATCGTATTCGCCGTACCCATGCCTGCGCAAACCCCTGGGCCTTGTACAGCCACCTCGGACATGTCGGTAATATCCTGAATGCTGATGCTTCCGGCCGCCAGTTCTCCCACGGATTCGAAAACATCCTCGATATCGACCGGCTTGCCTGCATGCCGGCCACAGCCCTGGTACCCGCCAATCACCAGAATGCTTGGCACATCCAATCTCGCGGCTGCCATCAGATGCGCCGGCGCTGTTTTGTCGCAGCTGCTCAGGCATACCATTCCGTCAAGCACTGCACCTTCCACAGCAACTTCAATATCATTCACCATCAGATCGCGTGCCGGCATCAGGTATCTGCCGCCGCGACCCGCTGCCGTGATGAAGTCGCTGGGCGCAGTGGTCTTCACGATGAATGGGAGCCCGCCCGCCTCAATGATGGCCTGCTTGACTATTTCGGCCACTTCATCCAGATGGCTGAAGCAAATGGATAAGTCCGAGGATGAGTTGATGATGGCGATCTTCGGCTTCTGCATATCGGCATCCGATATACCCAATGCACGCCATTGCGCGCGGCGAATGGCCCAGCGAGTGGTACCCGGTTCGAAATTGGAGCGGTAATTTCTCATGGAAGTGATACTCGTAAGGTGAGCGTTTCAGTCGCCAAGGAAGGCGTTTTGCGCGCGCAATTGGCCACGCAAGGCATCTGTATCGATATTCCGGGGGGAGATCCCAGCAGCAACGGCTTGCGCTGCAGCCACGCCTGCGGCCTCGCCTAGCGCCATGCAGACAGCAGCAACTCTCATCGATGCATGTGCGTCATGTGACGCCGATGCGCATCGCCCGGCAACCAGCAGGCCCTCCAATCCTTGGGGCAGCAGCATTCGATACGGCAATTGGTAATACGTCCCGGGTTTCAGGAAGCGCCACACGGTGGCACGTCCTGCACCATGCTCTTCCACCGGCCAGGCGCTGCAGGCGATGGCATCGTGGAAGCGCCCTTCGTTGAGCACATCGTCCAGGGTCAGCCAGTAGTCGCCGCATACACGCCTGCTTTCGCGCACGCCGATTTGCGCCCCGATATCCTCGATGAAGCAATTCTCGTAGCCAGGCACATAGCTGCTAAACGCCTTGAGGTATGCCGCCAGCTGCCGGCGTCCTTCCACTTCGGATTCCGTCACTTCCCGTGTGTTCAGCGGGTCTGGTGCCCTGCCATCCTTGACTACCCGAGTGATGTTCAGGTGCATGCTGCCAGGACGGATGCTGAATGCGCCTCCTGCGGTTCTCGGGAGCTCGATCCCGGACTCGACGGCTTTTTCCAGATGCTGCCGCAGCTCTTCCCGGCTCAGCCTGGCGGCGCGCTCCACGTCGACGCCGCCAAAGCGGAACATGGTGGTGGGTGCCTGAAGGCTGTGGGGGTCGTACTCGAACTCCGCGCCAGCCAGCGCGGCGATATCGCCATCCCCTGTGCAGTCGATCACAACCTTGGCGCTGCAGGCCCAGCGCCCATCCCGCCCTTCAAAAACAACAGCTCGAACCGCGTTGCCATCCTTGACCGTGCCTACGGCAAGGCAGTGAAATGCGATCCGTACCCCGGCATTGAGGACGAAATCATCCGCTGCCAGCTTGACCAAGGTGGGGTCGTAGGGCAGAGAGGCGGTCTCCAGCCAGCGAAGCGGCTCCCCAGGGCTTCCCATGCTGGCCAGCAGGGCGGTGAACTCTTCCACGAGTCCCCGCACCACCGGAATGACTTCGGTGTCGGTGACCGTATAAATGCCGCAGAAGCTGCCCAGAGTCACCATGGACAAGGTGCCGCCGAGATAGCCGTTGCGCTCGACCAGCAGGACCTGTGCCCCTTGGCGCGCAGCGGCAACAGCCGCGGTCATTCCTGCAGAGCCACCGCCTACGACAAGCACATCCACGTGCTCACGTACCGGCGTTTGTCGATTCGGCTCTTCAATGAAAGAGTGGTCGGTTGCTGTGTTCATGGTTTTACTGCTGCTCCGGATTCCGCATGAAAGAGATGGACGCGATTGAGGTCGACGAGCAAGTTCACCTTGTCCCCCCTGGTTGGCAGGTTGCGCTCACGCAAAGTGAATGTCAGCTCTTCCTTGTTGCGGCGTCCAACAATCTGTGTCTCAGAGCCCGTCGGCTCGACAACAACCACTTCAAAGGGGATGCCGTCGTCATGCACATGGATGTTTTCCGGGCGCACGCCGTACACGAAGTTCATTCCATCGCAAGTCTTGCATTGCGGCGGCAGGGGAAGGCGCAGGCCACCTTCGGAGATGAACTTGCCGCCACTGACCTCGCCATTCAGGAAGTTCATGGCGGGAGATCCGATGAACCCTGCAACGAATTGGCTGCGGGGGTGGTCATACAGGTCCAGGGGTGTTCCCACCTGCTCGACAACCCCATCACGCAGAATGACGATGCGATCCGCCATGGTCATGGCTTCGATCTGATCATGCGTCACATAGATCATCGTGGCCTTGAGTTGGTCATGCAGCTCACGGATTTCCGCGCGCATCTGCACCCTCAGCTTGGCATCGAGATTGGAAAGCGGCTCGTCGAACAAGAACACCTGAGGGGCCCGCACAATGGCACGCCCCATTGCCACGCGCTGGCGCTGTCCGCCGGACAGTTGGCGTGGATAGCGATCAAGGAGCTGGGAGAGCCCAAGCACGCCAGCCGCCTTGTCGACTCTGCTCGCGATCTCTGTCTTGGACTCGCCTCGCAGTTCCAGCGCGAACGACATGTTTTCCCGAACCGTCATGTGGGGATACAGCGCATAGTTCTGAAACACCATGGCGATATCGCGATCCTTGGATGGAACATCGTTGACCAGTCTGGAGCCGATGCGCATCTCACCTGCGCTGATGTCCTCAAGGCCTGCCATCATTCGCAGCAGCGTGGACTTTCCGCAGCCGGAAGGCCCGACAAAGACCACGAACTCGCCATCCTCTATCTGCAGAGAGACACCCTTGATGACCTCAAGCTTGTCGTACGTCTTGCGGATGTCCCGCAACTCCAGAGAAGCCATGAATTACTCCCTTAGGATCAAACGAGACTGATGAATTTTTTGACTGTATAGGCTTCCACGCCTTCGAGGCCGCCTTCGTGTCCCAGGCCACTTTCCTTGATCCCGCCAAACGGCGTTTCGGTAAGCGCCAGCGAGAGGCTGTTGACGGCTACCATTCCAGACTCAAGGCCTCGGGCTGCCGCCATGGCTGTACGGATGTTCTGGCTGAACACATAGGCCGATAGCCCGTAGGGAAGGCTATTTGCCTTTTCCAGCGCCTCGTCCAAACTGCTGAAGGGCACGATCGGTGCAATGGGGCCAAATGTCTCTTCCTGCATCAGCCGACTTTGAGGCGAGGGGTTGAGAATTACCGTGGGTTCAAAGAAGAAGCCTGCCCGCTTGGCGCGCTGTCCGCCGCACGCCAGTTTTGCCCCGTGCTCAAGCGCATTGCCAACGAATGCCTGCATGGCGTGTATGCGGCGTTCATTGGCCAATGGCCCCATCGTGCTCCCATCATCCAGCCCTGCGCCCATCCGAATTTCCTTGGCGGCTTGCACGAATTCCTCGGTGAATGCACGCATCACGCTCTGGTGCACGAAAAAGCGGCTCGGGGCAATGCAAACCTGGCCTGCATTGCGAAAGCGTCCACCAGCCAGCGTTCGAGCTGCATGGGCGATGTCTGCATCTTCAAATACCAAGGCGGCGCCATGCCCGCCCAGCTCCATGGTCACGCGTTTCAGGCCATCGGCCGCGAGCCGTGTAAGTGCCTTCCCGACCGGAACCGATCCGGTGAAGGAAATCTTGCGGATCACCGGGCTGCCTATCAGCGTCTGGGATATATGCGCCGGAGTTCCAAAGAGCAGTCCAATCACGCCAGGAGGCACGCCAGATTCTTCGAATGCACGCACCAGAGAAACGGCTGTTCCCGGCGTTTCCTCAGAGGCCTTGAGGATGATGGTGCAGCCTGCCGCCAAGGCGGCACTGATCTTGCGAGCCGGTGTGCTCGCGGGAAAGTTCCAAGGCGTAAACGCGGCCACCGGTCCCACTGGCTCCTGGACCATCATTTGCGTGATCTCTTCACTGCGGCCGGGAATCACACGGCCGTAGATTCGGCGGGCTTCTTCTGCCGACCACTCAATGATGTCCGCTGCGGCTTCGACTTCAGCTTGCGCCTCCGCCAAAAGTTTGCCTTGCTCCAGAGTCAGGGTGCGCGCGATGTTGTCGCGACGATCTCGCACCAGAGCCGCTGCTTTGCGCAAGACTCTCGCCCGCTCTGCTGCAGGAGCCTTCGCCCAGGAAGCGTAGGCACGACGAGCAGCGCCCAGTGCGTCCTCCAGGTCGGCATCGCTGGCATGCGGTACGCGGCCCAGCTCATCTTCCGTTGCGGGATTGATGACCGGCTCGGTCTTTCTGCTCTGAGGGTCCAGCCATTTGCCGTTGATGAATAGTCCAAGCTCGGGGTAGACGTATGAATGCATGTCACGAGACTTTCTGAAGGTTGTCGGTGAGAATCATGTCTGCGGCCTTTTCGCCGATCATGATGGCCGGAGCGTTGGTGTTGCCGGATATCAGCGTGGGCATGATCGATGCATCGGCAACGCGCAAGCCATCGATGCCGTGCACCCGCAAGCGCGCGTCGACCACGCAATCTGGCGTGCTTCCCATCTTGCAAGTTCCCACCGGGTGATAGACGGACATTCCCTTGTCGCGCAGGAACTCGCGCAATCCTGCTTCGGATGTCACCTGTCCGCCTGGACTGCGCTCCGCCTTGATGAGTCCTGCCAATGGTTGGGTCGCAGCAATCCGCCTTGCCATCTGCAGCCCCCGCGTCATGACCGCCAGATCGCGCTCGTCACTGAAATAGTGGACTCGGATGGCAGGAGCTCGCAGCGGATCCGCGCTTTGGATGTGCACCGATCCGCGTGAATACGGGCGCAACTGGCACACCGTCAGCGTGAAAGCCGAATAGGGATGCAAGATAGGCTTGTCCTTGCGGTCCGTACTGAATGGGTACAGGTGGAACTGAACATCCGGCCGCTCCAGTGCCATATCGGTTCGAGCAAAACCGCCCGCTACGCCGGCCCACCAGCCCAATGGGCCTTTGCGCTGCAACGCATAGCGCAGGCCAATGCGCACACGGCCTGCAAGACTCCTCATGTCGTCGTTCAAAGTGATGGGCTCATGTGTTTCGTATATAAGGCGGCCTTGGATGTGGTCCTGCAGGTTCTCTCCGACACCCGGCAGTTCTTTCACAACATCAAGGCCATTGGCCTTCAACACTTCAGCAGGCCCAACACCAGACAGTTGCAGAAGCTGTGGCGATTGAATAGCCCCCGCACAAAGGATGACCTCCTTGCGAGCCATGGCAATATTTTCTTTCCCATCGCGCAGGTAGACGACACCGGTCGCTCTCAAGCCCGTATTCCGTCTCTCTATCAAAATGCGGCAGGCCTGCGCACCGGTCCGCACCTCGAGATTGGGGCGCGCCATCGCTGGATGCAGGTAGGCGCGTGCAGTGCTTTTGCGCAAGCCGCGCCGCGCGGTCGCCTGGAAGTAGCCGACCCCCTCTTGAGTGGAACCGTTGAAGTCCGGATTGCGCGGTACGCCATTGGCTGCTCCGGATGCAATGAATGCTTCGGCGATGGGATGACGCTCCGGCAGATCGCTCACAGGCAGCGGACCGCCAGCTCCATGCCATGCATCTGCCCCTCTTTGCTGATCTTCCGCCCGTTTGAAAAACGGCAGCACGTCGGCATAGCTCCATCCTGGATTGCCTTGTGCGGCCCAGCCGTCGTAATCCTGCGCTTGCCCGCGTACATACAACAGTCCATTGATGGAGCTGGATCCTCCCAGTACGCGCCCGCGAGGTTGATCTATGCGGCGTCCTCCCAAGGCGGCCTCTGGCTCGGTTTTGAACATCCAGTTGACTTCTTTGTTGAAAAACGTCTTGCCATAGCCGATGGGAATGTGGATCCATACGTTGCGGTCCTGCCCTCCGGCCTCAAGGAGCAGAACCTGGTTCTTCGTATCGGTACTGAGACGATTGGCGAGCACGCATCCTGCAGAGCCTGCTCCGATGACTACGTAGTCAATTTCCTGAACATTCACGAGTTACTCCCGTAATAAAACGGTGAAAACAAAAAATGCGGCCGAAGATCAGTTGGCCAGGCCGCTCGTCTGGAAACCCCTGACGAGATACTTCTGACCAAACAGCACAAGCAAAAGACCCGGCAGAGCGAGAAGGACGTTGGCCGCTTGTATGACCGCCCAGTTCAGATCCATTTGTTGCACGAAGAGACTCATTGCAATCGGCAAGGTGAACATCTGATCGTCACGAATCAGCATGAGGCCAAGCACGTAGTCATTCCATGATGCAGCGAATCCAAAAATGAACACCGCCGTCAAGGCAGGAATGGACAGTGGCAACATGATTCGATAGAACACCTGAAACTTGCTTGCTCCATCCATCTCCGCGGCTTCTTCGTAGGAGGCCGGCAAGGACTGATAGAACTGCCACATGAGCCACAAGCCAAATGGCAGGCTCAAAGTCACATGAGCCAGCACCAATCCCGACAGGGAATTGAGCAACCCCAGCTTCTGGAACATGGCAAAGAACGGGATCCCCAGAAGGATCTCGGGGAACATGTAGGAGAACAGAACAATCTGGGCCAGCAATGCCTTGCGCTTGAGGCGCATGCGAGCCAATGCGTAGCCGCCCAAGGCACTGCATGCCACGACAATGCATGCGGTCGCCAACGCCACTTGCAGACTATTGCCGGCATTGGTCAGGAAGTGAGTGCCAGAAAGCAGCTGGGTAAAGTTCTCAAAGGACGTGCTGTGTATCCCCAATGACGGCTTGTAGACATCCTCTGATTTCCCTAGGGCGGACTTCAGCATCCAGTAGAAGGGAAACAGTGTCGGGATCAAATAGGTCAGCAGCAAGAGCGTTGGTATGGTGCGACCGAGACGAACTTTCTTAGCCACGAGCGACCTCCTGCTCGGGTTTGAATACCCGCATATAGATAATGCCGACTACCAGGAGAATTCCGAAGATGATGGTCGAAGTCGCGCCGGCGGGGCCGTAGGTGTTGTCTCCGAATGCCCGCTCGTAGGCATACACCGGCAGGGTGCTGGTTGCGCCCATTGGGCCTCCCGCGGTGAGAAGCCAGATCACGTCAAAGCGGTTGAACATCCATATGCCGCGAAGCAGTAGTACCAGCAGGATCGATGCACGAATGATTGGCAGGGTGATGCGAAATATCTGCTGCCACCAATTGGCTCCATCGATATGAGCAGCCTCGTAGACGCTCTGTGGAATAGTCCCGAGATTCGATAGGGTCACCAGAATCACGAATGGCGTGAATTGCCAGATACTGGCGGCTGAAATGAGCACAAATGCCCATGTGGGATGACCGGCGAAATCCACGGGCATATTGATCCAACCTGTTTGCAGCATCACATGATTGACGATGCCATAGAGATTGTTCGTCATCCAGTGCCAGACCAGGGCGGTGGTCACTGTGGGAATCATGTAGGGCAGTAGAGCCAAGCTGGTAAAGATGGGCCTTCCCGATTTGAATAGCAGAATCGCCACCCCAACCCCGAGAATCATTTCCAGCGCTGTCGTGATCAGCGCATAGCTGATGCCAATGCCCAACGCACGCCAGAATGCCGGGTCAGACAGCACCGCCTTGTAGTTGGCCAATCCAGCGTATGTTGCTTCGGACTGGAATGGACCGCTGTTTGTGAAACCGAGCATGATTGCCCAAGCCACCGGAATGATCATCACCGCGATGAACACCAGGGACACGGCAGTGAAGGAAATGCTCATGAAATCGAAGCGAGCGCGTCCAGCCCTTGCACTGTTGGGAAGCGAGTTTGCCGACTGCATGATCGTCTTGCTCAAGCACTCTTGAGCAATGCTCGCGCGGCTTGCGCCGCATCGGTCACGGCCTTTGCGGGTGCGGTTCCGCCTTGGATCACGCTTGCCAGCATGCGGTTGTAGACAGTGCTGGTGTAAACCTTTGCGCGCTGCCAGGCAGGTCGTTTCCCTGAGAGATCAAATACAGGGTTGCGCGAGCCTTCCCATGCCTCGGAGATGACGCGACTGATATCTGGTTGACTCTTTACATAGCTATTATTCTGATAGGGGCCTTCGAAATCTTTTTTCTCGATTGGCAGGACATGCATTGGTATGGACCATAGAAAATCATAGTAACGCTGGCCCTCTCTGAGAAATTGGATAATGGCCTTGGCGGTTTCTGTGTTTTGAGATCCCTTGAAAATCATGTAGCCCTCCGCGGAGAGCCGATTGGCAGGGGATTTGCCATAGGGCTGAACAAATGGCTTGGTCACCTTGGCAATGTCAGCATTGTTCTGTGATACTACTGAAAAGAACCTGGCGCCGATGTAGTCGGCCATCGCAATACGACCGGATGCATAGGAGTTCATCACATCAGCCCATGTGAAGTTCGTGGTGCTGGGTGAATACTTGGACATCCGCAGCAAGAATTCAAGCGTCTCTTCCAGTCCTCGGCGGTTCTCGCCTTGATCAAAGAGAAGATTGCCTTCATCGTCGAAAAAATTCACCCCATTGGATACCGCATAACTGAACAATGCACTTACAGGATTGTCGCCGCTAGTGTTGGAGTTGATGATGCAGCCGTATTGGCCTCCTCCGGTTAGCTTGGCTGCGGATTTTTCATAGTCGTCCCAGGTCTTGGGTGCTTGTAATCCTGCTTTTTCAAAAAGATCGGTTCGATACCATGAGTAGGTAAATTTGATGCCGTTGGGCAGGAAGTAATCGTTCTTCCCGTCCGGTCTTACACGCCAGGCATCCGATAGATCCATGGTCAGTTGGTTGATGGGTTCCAGCAAGCCGCCACGGGCATAAAGCGTTGCATCCTCAATATCTAGATTGACGATATCCGGCGAGGTACCACTTTGCAGCATGGAAGATACTTGCTTGCGAACTGCCTCT
Organism: Comamonas sp. FG99; assembly: GCF_057808605.1. Taxonomy (NCBI): domain Bacteria; kingdom Pseudomonadati; phylum Pseudomonadota; class Betaproteobacteria; order Burkholderiales; family Comamonadaceae; genus Comamonas; species Comamonas sp. FG99. The sequence continues at coordinate 3,833 of NZ_JBMDII010000051.1, read as the reverse complement.
GGTGACGTGAATAATGGCTTTATCTTTAGTTCAGGATTTTCCGATTCCAGGGTTGCGATCAAATCGCCGATGACTTTTTTTGTCGTTGGAAGTGACTCATAGGTCAAGTAGTTGACCGTACCTTTCAGTTTGGCTGATGCCGCCAACGCGGTCAGAGGAGAGGACATGGTGCAGCCTGCTCCAAGAACTGCCTTCAGAAACTGGGCTCGTGTGATATTCATCATTGTCTCCTTTTACGTACCTGTAGGTGGTATCTGTTTTGGGAAATTGCAAAAACCGATCAATCTGATTTTTGAAAAGGATATCTGTTGGTCGAGCCGCGGATGATTAACTCATTGGGGACAACCACTTTCACCGGAGCCTCTGTTGAACCTCCGATACGGTTAACGAGCATCTGTGTCGCCACTTGGCACATGTCGGCTATCGGTTGACGAATGGTTGTCAAATCAAAGGCGTCCCAAGATGCCATGTCTATGTCGTCATAGCCCACTATCCATAAATCCTCTGGCACTCTTATGCCGTGCTTGCGAGCCGCATCACACGCGCCCAAAGCCAAGACATCGTTGGCACAGAAAATTGCATCTGGCTGAATTGCCATCTCGAGCAAGCGCGTGGCGGCCGCATATCCGGTCTGATAGGAAAAACTCTCGACATACACCGCAAGCTGCGCTTGCAGTGATACGCCTTGCTGTTGCAGCTGTGCCCTGAATCCGCTGTCGCGATTGCGGATGGTGCTTGGAGCCTGTGGGCCTCCAATCAGGGCGATGCGCTTGCGCCCCGACCTCACGAAGTATTCGGCGATCCGCGCGCCCCCTGCGTAGTTATCCGATTCCACCTGGTCGAGCGGCAGACCATCGACAACTCTGTTGATCAGCACTACGGGCAGGCCGGAGTTGACAACCTCCTTCAATGCCGACGAATCTGCCGTCGCCGTCATGACGAGCACTCCATCCACAGAGCGCTCTTTCACCGCGTCAATTGCAAACTTCTCGTCTGCATCATCCACACTCCAAACAACCATCCGCAGGCCTGCCTCGACCATCTGAGGCCCAAGCGTCTGGAGCATCATGGGGTACAGGGGATTCGTCAGTCGGGATACGACGACCCCCACCGTTCCCGTGCGGCTTGTCCGCATTGCGCGCGCCATGATGTTGGGGCGATAGCCGAGCTCGCGCGCAACCCGGTGCACCAGCTCAGCTGTCTCCGAGTGCACATTCCCGCGCTTGGCAAACACACGGGACACCGTGGCTTGCGACACACCTGCAACTCTTGCGACATCCTGGCTCGTCGATGTTTTCTGGCGATTCAAGTGACCTCCTTTTCTTGAAATGTATACGTAGTCATTTTTTTGGTCAATACTATTTTTGTTGATTCAAGAAAAATTGCATTCGTAGTCATTTTGGTTCAGGCCTATGGAGCAAGAACTGCCCGGAGGTGGCACGCGGCGCAGTGACCCTGCTGAAGAAGGCTGCTGGCAGTTGCTTCAGCATCGTCCACGCGTCACGCAGGCCCGCCTGCGCCACCTTGGTTCCGGCCATCGCGCTTGGTCTTGGCTGCGCAAGCGTCAGCGCCTATATCGGGCGGCTGTTTCGCCGTACTTTCGGGGAGACGCCCGCAAGCGATCGACTGCGCTCGAAAGCGGACAGCCGATGCAACAGCCTGGATGTGTCTACTTCGGCGTGAGCCGGTACAAGCCGCCCTGGTGGTCGTCCTCGATCAACCACAGGGCGCCATCCGGCGCCTGCGCGACGTCGCGGACGCGAAAGCCGAGCGTCCAGTGCTCGGCCGGCGTCGCGGCCGCGCCGTGCACCTCGATCCGGTGCAGGGAGCGGCTGGCGAGGCCGGTCGCGAACGCCGAGCCCCGCCATTGCGGAAACATCGCGCCGCTGTAGAACATCAGGTTGCCGGGCGCGATCACTGGCGTCCAGTAGATCACGGGCTTGGCGAGGTCGGGGCGGGTGTCGGGGCTGGCGATGGGCACGCCGTCGTAGTTCACCGCATAGGAGACCAGGGGCCAGCCATAGTTCTTGCCAGGCTCGATCAGGTTGAGCTCGTCGCCGCCGCGCGGCCCGTGTTCAAGTTCCCAAAGCCTGCCATCCGGCGCGAACGCGAGGCCGTAGGGCGTGCGATGCCCTGAGCTCCAGGTCTCGGATGGCGTCAGGTTGGGGCCGTCAAAGACAAAGGTGCGCACGACGGGTGCGGTCTTGGCGGCCTCGGTATCCCTGGGTGGATCGATCACCGGAACCGACGGTGCGCCGGTCTTGCCCTGCATGGGGTTGCCGGGCGCGGGCTTGCCGTCCAGGGTCAGGCGCAGGATCTTGCCGGCTGGCTGGTTCGGGTCTTGGGCGGGTGTGAAGCGTTGCCGGTCGCCGGCCGTGAGGAAGAGGGATTTCCCATCCGGCGAAAAGGCCGCGGCGGCGCCGACCTGGCCGCCCTTGCCCTTGACCGGGTCGCGCCAGATGACCTTCAGGCCTTCGAGCGCGGCGGAGCCGGCGGCGATCTTGAGTGTCGCGCGGGCGAGCGCCAGGCTGGAGGTGCCCGGGATCGGCCCGGGCTCGGAGTAGGTCAGGTAGATCGCCGCGTCGCGCGCATAGGAGGGGGCCAGGTAGACGCCGAGCAGGCCGTTCTGGTTCTCGTGCAGCACCGGCGGCACGCCGCTGACTTCCTGCTTCTGCCCCGCTGGGGTCGCGAGCAAGAGCTTGCCGCTCTTCTCGGTGATCAGCATGCGTGCGTCCGGCAGCACGGCGATGCGCCATGGCAGATCGAACTGCGCGACCTTCGTGAGCGTGAACGGAGGCGATGGGGTGGCGGGCAGGTTGGCGGCATTGATCTGCGCGCCCACGGGCAGGGCTGCAAGAAGCAGCCCAGGAAGGAGTCCGAATTTCGACAATGGCATATTTTTCGCCTGCAGTTGGGCCGTAGCGGCGGCACTCACTTCGGCGCCAGCCGCACCGCGCCGTCCAGGCGGATCACCTCGCCGTTGAGCATGTCGTTCTCGATGATGTGCTTGACCAGCTTGGCATAGTCCTGCGGCGTGCCCAGGCGGCTGGGGAAGGGGATGCCGGCGGCCAGCGCATCCTGCACCGCCTGCGGCATGCCGAAGACCATGGGCGTGCCGAAGATGCCGGGCGCGATCGTCATGTTGCGGATGCCGTTGCGCGCCAGGTCGCGGGCGATGGGCAGCGTCATGCCGACCACGCCGCCCTTGGAGGCCGCATACGCCGCCTGGCCGATCTGCCCGTCGTAGGCGGCCACGCTGGCGGTGGAGATCAGCACGCCGCGCTCGCCGCTGGGCTCGGGCGTGTTGCCCGCCATCGCGGCCGCGCACAGGCGGATCATGTTGAAGCTGCCCACCAGGTTGACGGTGATGGTCTTGGCGAACAGCTCCAGCGCATGCGCGCCATTCTTGCCCACGGTCTTCTCGGCGGGCGCGATGCCGGCGCAGTTCACCAGGCCGAACAGCGGGCCCAGCTCCAGCGCCTTGCGCACCACGGCCTCGCCGTCCTCGGCCTTGCTGACGTCGCAGCGTACAAAGGCCGCCTGGCCCGCGCCGCCCAGCTCGGCCGCCAGCGCTTCGCCCTTGTCGGCCTGCAGGTCGGCGATGACGAGCCTGGCGCCTTCGGCGCGCAGCATGCGGGCCGTGCCTTCGCCCAGGCCCGAGGCGCCGCCGGTGACGACGAATACTTTTCCTGCGATCTGCATGGGGGTGTCTCCTTGAGTTGACGTGAACGTAAACCGACATCTTAATCGCCGCGCCTGCCGCAGGCCGGTGAAAAAAGCCCCCACGCTTGCTCACTGCGTGTAGCCGCTGCCCCCTACGCCGGGCGCCCCCG
>NZ_JBMDII010000050.1:0-34586 GCF_057808605.1 Comamonas sp. FG99 | reverse complement strand
TCACCGCTGGCCGGCGCCGCCGCGATGGCGGCGGGGGCCGGCGGCGCCTCGGCGGCCTGCACTGCAGCCGGACTCGCCGCGGCCTGCAGCAAGGCCTGCGCATCGGCAGCGGCCTCGCCGGGAGCCAGCAGCACGGCAATGGGCGCCCCCACCTCCACCTGCTGGCCCGCCTGCACCAGCCATTGGCCCATCACGCCCGCGCTGTCGGCGCTGATTTCAACGACGGCCTTGTCGGTCTCCACCTCGGCCAGGCAGTCGCCCACGGCCATGGACTCGCCCGCCTGCTTCGACCAGGCGGCCAGCATGGCGTGGGTGGCATTGGCCGCCACTTCGGGCATATGCAGCAAAGTCGCCATGTCACACGCTCCCGTTCTTCAGGTCAGGCCGGTAGCCGTGGATGTCGGCATACTGCACCAGCTCCAGCACGTTGCCTTCGGGGTCGCGGCAGAACGACAGGAAGGTGCCGGGGCGTACCTCCACGCGCTCGGGGCCGGTGAGAAACTCCACGCCATGCGCCTGCAGGCCTGCGATGGCGGCCTCGATGTCGGCGACGATGAACGTCAGGTAACAGGCATTGGGCTGGTCCAGGATGGGGCCGCTGCGCGCGGCGGCGGCGGGCGGGTTGGCTGGCGCCAGCAGCTTGATGCGTTCGCCATGGCTGGTCTGCAGGCGCACCACGGTATAGCCGCCGTCCGACAGCGCCGCCTGGCGCGCCTTGTCGGCAGGCACGGCCACTTCGCTCACGAACCGGCAGCCCAGCGCGCTTTCGTAGAAGTGGCGCATGCGCGGCAGATCGCGCACGCCCAGGCCCACTTCGAGAGGGGAAATCATCTTCATCGACATGGTGTGTCTCCTTAGGCTCGGCCTTGGTCGCGCATCACTTGCTGCAGGCCCTGCGCCACTTCCTCGGTGCGCGCGGCGGCGGCGCGCTCCAGCACCCGGGAGATGCTGGGCGAGGCTTCGGCGCCGGTCACGCGTTGCACGGGCTGGTCCAGCCAGTCGAAGCAGCGGCGCTGAATCTCGTCGGCCAGCCAGCCGCCGTATGAAGTGCCGCGCGCGCCCTGCTCGACGATGAGCACGTTGTTGGTCTTCTTGATGCTGGCCTCGATCGTGTCCCAGTCCAGGCTGGCGCGATCGAGCCAGCGCAGGTCCACCACCTCAGCGTCGATGCCGGTCTGCTCCACCGCCTCCAGCGTGTGCTGCACCATCGACAGGTAGGTCAGCACCGTCATGGCCTGGCCGCTGCGGCGCACCGCCGCCTTGCCCACGGGGATGATGTAGTCCAGATCGTCCACCGGCGCGGGGCCAGTGCTGTTGTAGAGGTCCACGTGCTCGATCACCAATACCGGGTCCTTGCAGGCCAGGGCGGCATTCATCAGGCCCACGTAGTCGAACGGCGTGGATGCCGCCACGATGCGCCAGCCCGGGCTGGTGGCGAAGACGCCCGCCGGGTCCATGGAGTGCTGCGAGCCATAGCCCGTTCCCATGGCCACCTTGGTGCGCAGCACCAGCGGCACCTCGAAGCCGCCGCCGAACATGTGGCGCGCCTTGCCGATCTGGTTGAACACCTGGTCGGCCGCCACCCACATGAAGTCGGGATACATGAATTCCACCACCGGCTTGTAGCGCCCGTCCATGGCCAGGCCGCCGCCCAGGCCGGCGAAGGCGTTCTCGCTGATGGGCGTGCCCAGCACACGGTCTGCGAAGCGCTCGCGCAGGCCCCGCGTGGCGCCGTTGGTGCCGCCCTTGAGGCGGTGCACGTCCTCGCCCATGACCACGATGCCGGCATCAGTCTCCATGCGGCGGGCCATCACGTCAGCCACCACATCGACGAACTTGCGCGGCTCGGTCTTGCCGGCGAAGGTGGCGGCCTCTTCGGCGCGCAGGCCTTGCAGCTCGCTCAGGTCGCCGCGCACGCCCACATCGCGAAAGTCGGGGCTGGGCCAGAGCTCGGGCCGGATGCGGCGCTTGCCGGGCTTGCCCGCAGGGTCGGCCTCCAGCAGCTGCGCGCAGGCCTGGGCCATGGCCTCCTTGACACGCAGGCGCAGCGCCTCTGCATCTTGCGCGCCAAGCAGCCCGCGCGCCTGCATCTTGCCGGCCAATAGCGCCAGCGGGTCGCGCACGCGCCACTCCTGCTCCTCGGCCTTGCTGCGATAGCCGAAGGCGCTGCCGGGAAAGGGGCCGTTCTGGTGGAAGAAGCGGTACACGTCGGCCTCGATCACGGCCGGGCCCTTGCCCGCGCGCATCCAGGCCAGCGCCTCCTGCATGGCCAGGTGCACGGCCAGCGGGTCCATGCCGTCCACCTTCCAGCTCGGGATGTTGAAGGCCAGGCCGCGCGCCGACAGACGGGTTTCAGCCGTAGCCTCCTCCACCGTGGTGGAGACGGCATAGCGGTTGTTCTCGATGAAGAAGCACAGCGGCAGCTTCCAGGCTGCCGCCAGGTTCATGGTCTCCAGCACCGAGCCGATGTTGACCGCGCCATCGCCAAAGTAGGTTACGGCCACCGCGTCGGTGCTCGCATGCTTGTGCGCCCAGGCCGCGCCAGCGGCCAGCGGCACGCCGCCACCCACGATCGCGTTGGTGCCCAGGGCGCCCGCCTCGACCCACTGCAGGTGCATCGAGCCGCCGCGGCCATGGCAGAAGCCCTGGTCCAGCCCCAGGATTTCGGCCAGCGTGCGCTGCAGCAGCCGCTGCACCGCGCCATCCAGCGGCGCCTTCGGGTCCAGGCCCCGCGGGGCGATGTGGCCCAACGCCTTGGACAGGAACTGGTGGTGCCCGCGGTGCGAGCCGTTGATCTGGTCGGCCGTGCGCAGGCCGACGATGGAGCCGGCGGCCCCGCCCTCCTGGCCGATGCTGGAGTGCGCGGGGCCGTGCACCAGGCCCTCGCCCGCCAGCTCCAGCACGCATTCCTCGAAGCCGCGGATGATGTGCATATGGGCCAGCAGCGCGCCCAGCAATGCCGGGTCGGCCTGCGCCCAGTCCGCATCGGTGGTGGAGAGCTGGACCCAGTCGCTCGCTGGGGCCAGGGGGGTATGCAATGGCATGGGATGTTCCTGTCGGGTTCTATGAACGGTGTGGAAAACTCAATGAAAACAGCCTTCATCGCCTATGTACAAAGCGCCAAAAGCTATATTTTTGATAGCAAAAATCAATAGCCATTGGCCAGCCAGCCGCCATCCGAGACCAGGGCGTGGCCAGTGATGAAGGCCGCGGCGTCCGATGCCAGGTAGAGCGCGGCCTCGGCCATTTCTTCGGGGCGGCCCAGGCGGTTGATGGGGGTCTTGCCGCACAGCTCGGCGCCGTTGATGGCGCCACGCGCCATCAGCTCGTCCATCAAGCCGGTGTGGGTGTAGCCCGGGCAGATGGCGTTGACGCGGATGCGGTGCTGCGCCCATTCCGCCGCCAGGCATTTGGTGAGCGACACCACGCCCGCCTTGGCCGCGCAGTAGGCCAGGCGGTTGGCCGCGCTCGACAGCCCCCAGATCGAGGCCGTGCTCAGGATCACCCCTGCACCCTGCCCGGCCATGCGCCTGCCGGCGGCCTGGGCGCAGTAGAAGACGCCCGAGAGGTCGATGTCGATGGCACGGCGCCATTCGGCAGGCGTGAGCTCCAGCGATGGCTTGTTCATCGAGATGCCGGCATTGTTCAGCAGGATGTCGATGCGGCCGAAGCGCTCCTCGGTGGCGGCGCAGGCCTGCTCCACCGCCACGTCGTCGGCAATGGAAGCCTGCACGCCGTGCACTTGCACACCCAGGAAGGCCTCGCGCAGCTGGGCACACGTCTGCTCCAGCGCGACGGGATCGATATCGAGCAGCATCAGCCTGGCGCCATGCCTGGCGAAGGCATGCGCCATGGCGCGGCCGATGCCGCTGCCCGCGCCGGTGTTGAGCACCACCTTGCCGCGCAGGCCGGGGTAGCTGGCGGGCGCGAAGGGCTGGGCCGCGGGATAGCCCTGGGGAATGTGAGCCGTGGTCATACAGCAAGCCAATCTTTCATGAGTTGGGGGTTGGAAGTGAGCTCGTGCGGCGTGCCTTCGAAGACGATGCGGCCATGGCCCATCACGCACACGCGGCTCGACACCTTGAGCGCGATGGCCAGCTTCTGCTCCACCAGCACCACCGACACGCCCTTGCTGTGGATGTCGCGGATGGCCTCGCCGACCACCTGCACGATCTTGGGCGCCAGGCCCTCGGTGGGCTCGTCGATGAGCATCACCAGCGGGTTGCCCAGCAGCGAGCGGCACATGGTCAGCATCTGCTGCTCGCCGCCCGACAGGCTGCCGGCCTTGGTGTTGCGCCGCTCCTTGAGCCGCGGGAAGTAATCGAACATCTGCTGCGCCGACCACTGCACGCGGCCGGCGCGTGCGGCCTGCTCGCCCATGCGCAGGTTCTCGTCCACCGTCAGATTGGCGAACACCTCGCGCTCCTCGGGCACGAAGGCCACGCCGGCGCGGCAGATCTCGAACGAGCGCGCGCCACCGATCGGCCTGCCCTGCAGCAGGATCTCGCCGCCGGTGGCGGGCACCAGGCCCATGATGGTCTTCATGGTGGTGGAGCGCCCCGAGCCGTTGCGCCCCAACAGGCTCACCACCTCGCCCGGGGCGACGTGAAAGTCCACCCCATGCAGGATGTGGCTCTTGCCATAGTGGGCGTGCACGCCCTTCAATGCCAGCAGGGCACTCATGCTGCGGCCTCCTCGCCCAGATAGGCTTCCTTGACCTTCTGGTTGTTGCGGATCTCCTCGGGCGTGCCGGTGGCGATCACCTGTCCGTACACCAGCACGCTGATGCGGTCGCACAGCGAGAACACCACGTCCATGTCGTGCTCCACGATGAGCAGCGAGCGGCCCTGCGTCACGGTCTTGATGAGCTCGACCGCGTAGTCGGTCTCCTCGTGCGACATGCCCGCCATGGGCTCGTCGAGCAGGATGACCTTGGGGTTAGAGGCCAGCGCCATGCCGATCTCCATCGAGCGCTGCTCCGAATACGAGAGCTCGCCCGCGCTGCGCTCGCGCCGCCTGTGCAGGCGCACCAGCTCCATCAGCTGCTCGGTTTCCTCGCGCACCCTTGCGTAGCCGCTGACGAAGCGCCACAGCGTGTTCTGCACCCCGTGGCGGCGCATCACCGCGATGCGCAGGTTCTCGTACACCGACAGCTTGGGAAAGAGGTTGGTAATCTGGAACGAGCGCGCCAGCCCAAGGCGATTGATGTGCTGCGGGCTCGCGCCCTGGATGTCGTGGCCGTCGAAATGGATGCGCCCGCCCGTGGGCGCGTAGTGGCCCGAAATCAGGTGGAACACGGTGGACTTGCCCGCTCCGTTGGGGCCGATCACCGCATGGCGCTCGCCCGCGCGCAGCTCCAGATCCACGCCGCGGATGATCTCGGCTTCGCCAAAGGCCTTGCGCACATCGCTCAAGCTCAGGATGGGTTGCATGTCTTTGCGGCTCACAGTGCGCTCCCTTGCCCAGCGGCGGAGGTTTCGGCCTGGTCGGCTTTCTCCTGCAGCGCATGCCACAGGCCTGCCGTGGCGCGCAGCAGCGCCGCGCCGGCGGCCCACAGGCCCAGCGGCACCGCCCAGGTGGGGATGGCCATGGGCGGCCAGTCGCGCCCGAACAGCGCGATGGGCGCCCAGCCCGCACCGGCGTTCAGCGCCGCCATGGCGCGGTAGTCCTGCGAGAAAAAGCGCTGCAGCAGCTCCACGGTGAACACCGTGCCCGCCGTAAGCAGCAGCCCGGCAAGCAGGCCGGCACACAGCGGCGGCAGCAGCGCTAGGGTGCCATGGGCACGGCGGGCCGCGCCCACCCAGCGCATGAACCCGGCCAGCCCGGAGGGCATGAACATCATCACCAGCACGAACAGCACGCCCTGGTAGAGCAGCCACGAACGCGTCAGATCCGACACCGCGTAGCCGAAGAAGGTCATCAAGGCCGCGCCCAGCGCCGGGCCGAGAAAGGCCGTGACGCCGCCGATGTAGCTGTTGAGCACCACGGCGGCCGAGACATGGCTCTCCAGCAGCACGTAGTTGGCCGACTCGGTATTGAGCGCCTGCAGGCCGCCCGCGATGCCGGCGAACATGGCCGAGATGGCGAACACCGTGACGTTGAGGCGGTGCACGTCGTAGCCCAGGAATTTCAGGCGCTGGCTGTTCTCGCGCAGTCCCAGCGTCAGCCGCCCCACGGGGGTGAGCGTGAACAGGTACAGCAGCGCCAGCGACAGCAGCACCCAGGCCAGCACCAGGTAGTACACCTCGGTGGATGAACCGAACCTCAGGCCCCAGGCCGGCATGCGCATGGCGGAAATACCCGCCTCGCCACCGAATACGCCTTTGAGATGCGGCGCCAGCGCATGCATCAGCTCGGCCAGGGCCAGCGTGATCATGGCGAAGTAAGTGCCCGTGCGCTGCGTGGCGAACCAGCCCGCGACCATACCCGTCAGCAACCCGACCGCCGCGCCGGCCAGCGGCATCAGCGGCGTGGGCACCAGCCCCGCGCCGTTGAAGGCATTCATGGCGTGCACGGTGGCGAAGGTGCCCACGCCAAAGTACGCGGCATGGCCGAACGAGAGCATGCCGGCCTGGCCGCACACCAGGTTGAAGGCGCTGGCGAACAGCGCGGCGATCAGCATCTGGATGGCCGCATTGACCAGCGACTGCGACAGCAGCGCGGGCAGCGCCAGCAGCAGCCCCACGCCCAGGGCCAGGGGAATCCATAGTTTCGATTGCATGGTTGGCACTCCTGGCGGCGTTCAGCTCTTCTCGCCCATGAGGCCCGAGGGGCGCACCATGAGGATCAGCAGCATCAGGGCGAAGGGAATGGTGGCGGAGATGCTCGACAGCTTGAGCGTCAGCAGCCCACCCACCTGCTCGGCCCAATCCCGCGCGCCGAACCAGGCCAGCAGGTCGGCCAGGCTGTAGTCCACCCCCACCGACAACGAGGTGATGACCCCGATCAGCAGCGAAGCCAGCATGGCCCCGCCCATGGAGCCCAGGCCGCCCACCACCACCACCACGAACACCATCACGCCCAACTCCAGCGCCATGTTGGGGTTGGTGGTGTAGAAGGCGCCGGCCACCGCGCCAGCCAACCCGGCCAGGGCCGCGCCCACGCCGAACACGCCCATGAACACCAGCGGCACGTTGTGGCCCAGGGCCTCGGCCATGCGCGGCTTGTAGATCGCCGAGCGCACCACGATGCCCACGCGGGTGCGCGTCAGCAGCAGGTAGACCAGCACGAACATGAGCACCGCTACCGAACCCATCAGGATGCGGTACGCGGGGTAGTTGGCATCGCCCAGGCGAAACAGCGCGAAATCCATGCTGGCCGGAATGCGGTAGTCCACCGGAAAGTTGCCGAAGAACAGCTTGATGAGCTCGGCGATGATGAACGACAGGCCGAAGGTGAGCAGCAACTCGTGCGCATGCCCATGGTGGTGTACGCGGCGCAGAAAATACTTCTCCACCGCCACGCCGACCAGGCCCACCAGGATGGGCGAGGCCAGCAGCGCCCCCCAAAAGCCCAGGCTGCCCTGCAGCGCGTAGGCGAAATAGGCGCCCAGCATGTAGAACGAGGCATGGGCGAAGTTCAGCACGCCCATCATCCCGAAGATGAGCGTCAGGCCGGCCGAGACCATGAACAGCAGCAACCCGTAGATCACGCCGTTGAGCAGCGAAACGATCAGGTTCTCCATAAGAATTTTCCTTTTTCAAGCGCGCATGCAGCGGCCGAGCCGGATGGCTCCGGTGGGAGAAGAAAAGGCGGATCGGAAGGGGCGTTCAGCGCGGGCGCTGCATCTTGCAACTGCCCTGCACGGGCGCGGCGGCATCCTGGGCACTGAACAGCTTCACCGTCTGGAAGCCCATGGCGGTGTTGTCGGCCTTGAACCGGGCTTCCTTGCTGACCTTGGACACCACGATGGGCAGCAGGATCTGGTGGTCGTCGGCACGCATGGCCGACTCGCCCAGCGGCGTCTTGAATCTGGCCGTCTCCAGCGCCTTGGCAAAGGTGTTGGCATTGAGCTTGCCGTCCTGCGGCCTCACCTCCTTGAGCACGGCGGCCACCATCTGCAGCCCGAACACGGTCTGCCCTTCGGTGTACACCGGGTAGTGGCCCGTCTTGGCCTTGTAGTCCTCGGCGAACACCTCGCTCTCCTTGCCGTTGGCATCGGCATTGAAGGCATGCGCCACGTAGTGGCCCAGCGCCGCATCGCCCGCGTTGGCAATATTGCCCGGCTGGTCGAGAAAGGCCGTGCCAAAGCGCGCCGTCAAGCCCGCAGCCTTGGATGCCTTCATCATCAGCAGCAGGTCATTGGACCAGTTGCCGGTGATCACCGTGTCGGCCTTGGAAGCCGCGATCTTGTTCACGTAGGGCGCGAAATCCTGGATCTTGTTGGTGTCGTGCAGCGTCTTCTCCACCACCTGGTAGCCCCCCGCCGTCGCATTCGCCACGATGGCGGCCTCCATGTCCTGGCCCCAGGAGTAGTTCTGGTTGATGGAGTAGACCTTGGTGCCCAAGGCGTTGTCCTGCTTCATCGCCGACACCAGCGCCTTCACGCGCACCTGGGCGTTGGGGTTGAAGCGGAAATGGTGGAAGTGGCACTTCTCGCCCGTCAACTCCAGCGCCTCGCCGCCCACGTTGAGGAACACCACCTCCTTGCCCGGATTGCGCAGGTTGAACTTGCGCACGTCCTCGGTGATCTGGCCGCTCACCGCCGACGAGGATCCTTGAACAATGAGCTGCACGCCATCGGCCAGCGCCGCCTTCACCTTGTCCGAAGCGCCAGCCGGGCCGCCTTGGTTGTCGTACTCGACAAGCTGCACCGGCTCGCCATTCCAGCCGCCCGCGGCATTGATCTGCTCGATCACGTAGCGCGTGGCAGCCTTGAACATCAGGCCAGTGGAGGCCTGGGGGCCCGACAAGGTCTCGACCAGGCCAATCTTGACGGGAGCAGCCTGCGCGCCAGCGCCCACCGCCGCCAGGCCCGCGAACGCGATGCCTCTTACTCTCAACCATGCCGCCATTTCAGTCTCCAAAAATCTTGTTGAAAGGGATTCCGATCAAGAACCAGCCTGTCCGGATCAAAACATGTCTGACATTAAATAATATTGGTCAGACAACTTAGTCTACTGATCTGACAGCACGAGATCAACCAAAATTACCCATACCAAGGGTAAACACCAGGCGACCCATATCCACTCTATGCACATCCCTGAACTGGCGCGTTGGATTTGCCTTAACATGTCAGACAACTTTGGCCGATGGAAACCAGCCCATGCACTCAAGCGAAAACACTGCGGCGGAAAGTGGCAAGCACGCGGTTGCGCAAGACAGCATCCGCCACCTGCCGGATGAAATTGCAGCCGCCATCAACGGACAGGTTCAGCGCGGCGAATTGCAGCCCGGGGACCGCCTGCCCAGCGAGCGCGAGCTATGCGAGCGCTTCGGCGTCAGCCGCTCCGTGGTGCGCGAGGCTTTGTCGCAGCTGAAGTCCGACGGAATCATCGAGGCCAAGCGCGGCAGCGGCGCCTATGTCCTGGAGCGCGACCAACGCCAGTCCTTCCGGATGCAGGACGTGGCCATCGACGAGCGCGACAGCCTGGAGCTGGTGATGGAGCTGATCGTCACGGTGGAGGTTGCGGCCACCCGCCTGGCCGCGATGCGGCGCAGCGCCGACGACCTCAAGCTGATCCGCCGTGCGCTCATCGGCATGGAATACGAGATCGCCAATGACCGCCTGGGTGACGAACAGGACTTCGCTTTCCATCAAGCCATTGTCGAGGCCACGCACAACCCCCATTTCGTAGCCCTCAGCGCACACCTGGAACAAGGCGCAAGAAGAGTGATTCGCCAAGCCCGAACCAATACCAAGGTCCGGCACGTGGCGATGATCGAGGCGGTGCAGGAAGAGCACCAGGCCATCTTTGACGCCATCAAGGCCGGCGACCCCGAGGCCGCCGCGCTGGCCGCCGAAACCCATTTGAAGAATGCGGCCCAGCGCCTGGACATGTACCTCCGAAATTGAAGGCCAATGCCCCGGAGCAATCCCCTGCAACAAGCCTCCATCTTGCTTCACAAAGTTTCATCCAAAACCATGTGACGCGGCGTCAACAGGGCGTGTGCTGCTAGCGTTGTGCAAGTGCGGTGCGAAGCTTCGCGCCGAAACTCCAACACCTGGGCTATTGCAGCCATGAGAGGAAACCGCGGTATGAAAAAACTTCTTGCCCTCCTGATCGCCGGCACCTTTGCCGCAGGCGCATTTGCGCAAGCACCCGCCGCCGCAGAGCAGCCGTCGGCACCGCCGGCAGCAGCCGCCGCCGCACCCGCACCCACACCGGCTGCCGCCCCCGGCGCAGCGGCCAAGCCCGCCGCCAAGGCCCACGCCGGCAAGCACGCCAAGCATGCAAAGGCCAAGAAGGCCAAGAAGGCCAAGAAGCATGCCGCCAAGGCCGCACCAGAACGGGCAGTGCCACAGGCCCAATAAGCCATCCGCCTGCGCTGCAGCCAAAAGCCCGCAAAATAGCGATGTTTTGCGGGCTTTTGCCATGCGCCTTTCCATGGACTCCCTATGAAGAACTTGCTTTCCGTTGCGCTCCCCTTTGCTTTCCCTGGTTTCTCGCCGCGGCGCTGGGCCGTGGGCATGGCCGCGGCCGCGCTGGCCTGCGCCGCGCAGGCGCAAAGCCCGCAGACCGAGCTGCCGCGCACCGAGATCACCGCCGGCATGTTCCGCATCCATGCCCAGGTGGCGCAAACGCCCGAGCAGCGCGAGATCGGCCTGATGCACCGCAAGGAGATGCCGGCAAGCGAAGGCATGCTGTTCGTCTTCGAGCGGCCGGGCGTGCAGTGCTTCTGGATGAAGAACACGCTGCTGCCGCTCACCGCGGCCTTCGTGGCCGATGACGGCACCATCGTGAACCTGGCCGACATGCAGCCGATGACCGAGAACTCGCACTGCTCCGCCAAGCCGGTGCGCTATGTGCTGGAGATGAACCAGGGCTGGTTCGGCCAGAAGGGCATCAAGGCCGGCGGCAAGCTCAGCGGCCGGCCTTTCCTGCCGTGACCGGGGCATACCCGGCAACTTGGGCGTAGCCTGCCCTGCCGCCTTGGGGCCAAGCCCTCCATATTGACAACGAGTTTCCAATAATGGAAACTCGTTGTCAATTTAATGGAGGAGGAAAGCATGCGCCCAACCAAGGCAGATCAGTTGACGGCCGCGACGCTCGCGGTGTTCCGCTTGAATGGCGCGCTGGTCCATTGGGGCGACCGCTTTGCGGCGCCGCACGGCCTGACCAGCGCGCGCTGGCAGATGCTGGGGGCGCTGGCCCTGGCCGAGCGGCCGCAGAGCGCGCCGCAGGTCGGCGCCCGGATGGGGGTGACACGGCAGGCCGCCCAACGCCAGCTCGACCTGCTGGAGCAAGAGGGCCTGGTCGAGCCCCTGCCCAACCCACAGCACAAGCGCTCGCCGCTGTACCGGCTGACCGCGCCGGGAGCCAGCGCCTACCAGGCACTGGAGCGGCAGTGGCGCCAGCATGTGCAGGCGCTGGCCAGCCGCTTCAGCGCCGCCGAGATCGAGGCCACGCTGCATGTGCTGGCCACGCTGCTGCAGGCCCATGCGCAGGAGGCGGAGCATGGCGATGCCGCGTAACGCCCTGCTTTGCATCCACCGGGCCAGCGCCGCGCTGGCGCTGCTGCTGATCGCCGGGTTCTGGTCGTCCACCGCCATTGCCTGGCTGCTGCCCGGCACCGCGGCGACCACCGTCGTCAAGCAGGGCATCGCCTACGCCCTGCCCGCCATGGTGCTCGCCATGGCCGCGGCCGGCGGCTCGGGCAGCCGGCTGGCGGGGCCGCGCCGGCAGCCAGTAGCGCTCGCGCGCAAGCGCTGGCGCATGCCGCTGATCGCGGCCAACGGCCTGCTGGTGCTGGTGCCCGCGGCCCTGTGGCTGCACTGGCGCGCACAGCAGGGGCTGTTCGGTCAGGCCTTCTACCTGGTGCAAGGCCTGGAGCTGTGCGCCGGGCTGGCCAATGCGGTGCTGCTGGCGCTCAACGTGCGCGACGGCAGGCGGCTGCGCCGCGGCAAGGCATAAGCCCCACGCCTTTCAAAGTCTTTAACGTGGAATAGGCGCAGTCTGCGTGGCCAAGAGGTTGTGCGTTGTGCGTTGAGCGTTTTGCGGCTTTCACGCTCAACGCCAAACCCTCAACGCTCAACTTTTCCCAACGTCATGGGCACTCGCAACGGCACAACACCTTGAAAGGGATGGGCATAAGCCCCCACGCGTCCTTTCCGCCCCGGCATCCCGGCAATAAAAACGGCCGCCTTGCCGGGCGGCCGTTTTCGTGGGCACAGGGGCTCGGCCCCCGCAGCTTTATGCCAGCGCGTCGATGGCTGCGTTGAAGATGCCGCTCGGGCGCATCACCGCGTCCATCTTGGCCACGTCGGGCAGGTAGTAGCCGCCGATGTCGGCTGGCTTGCCCTGCACCGCGACCATTTCGGCGATGATCTTCTGCTCGTTGTCGGCCAGCTGCTTGGCCAGCGGCGCGAACTTGGCGGCCAGCTCCTTGTCTTCGGTCTGGGCAGCCAGCGCCTGGGCCCAGTACAGCGCGATGTAGAACTGGCTGCCGCGGTTGTCCAGCTCGCCGGTGCGGCGCGAGGGCGACTTGTCTTCGTCGAGCAGCTTGCCGGTGGCCTGGTCCAGGGTCTTGGCCAGCAGCTTGGCGCGGGCGTTGCTTTCCTTGATGCCGAGGTCTTCGAGCGACACGGCCAGCGCCAGGAACTCGCCCAGCGAATCCCAGCGCAGGTGGTTTTCCTCAACCAGCTGCTGCACGTGCTTGGGCGCCGAGCCGCCGGCACCGGTTTCGTACATGCCGCCGCCGGCCATCAGCGGCACGATGGACAGCATCTTGGCCGAGGTGCCCAGCTCCATGATAGGGAACAGGTCGGTCAGGTAGTCGCGCAGGATGTTGCCGGTGACCGAGATGGTGTCGAGGCCGCGGGCCACGCGCTCCAGCGTGTAGCGCATCGCGCGCACCTGGCTCATGATCGGCAGCTCCAGGCCCTGGGTGTCGTAGTCCTTGAGGTAGGTCTGCACCTTCTTGATCAGCTCGGCCTCGTGCGGGCGGTAGGGGTCGAGCCAGAACACGGCGGGCATGCCCGAGTTGCGGGCGCGCGTGACCGCGAGCTTGACCCAGTCGCGGATCGGTGCGTCCTTGACCTGGCACATGCGCCAGATGTCGCCGGCCTCCACGTCCTGCGACAGCAGCACTTCGCCGGTGGCCAGGTCGACGATGTTGGCCACGCCGTCTTCGGCGATCTCGAAGGTCTTGTCGTGCGAGCCGTATTCCTCGGCCTTCTGCGCCATCAGGCCCACGTTGGGCACGGTGCCCATGGTGCGCGGGTCGAAGTTGCCGTGCCACTTGCAGAAGTTGATCATCTCCTGGTAGATGCGGGCGAAGGTGGACTCGGGCATCACGGCCTTGCAGTCGGCGGGCTTGCCGTCGGCACCCCACATCTTGCCGCCGCCGCGGATCATCGCGGGCATGGACGCATCGACGATCACGTCGTTGGGCGAGTGGAAGTTGGTGATGCCCTTGGCCGAGTCGACCATGGCCAGCGCCGGGCGGTGCTCCTGGCACCTGTGCAGGTCGCGGATGATCTCTTCGCGCTTGGACTCGGGCAGGGTCTTGATCTTCTCGTACAGATCGACCATGCCGTTGTTGACGTTGATGCCCAGCTCGTCGAACAGCTTGCCGTGCTTCTCGAAGGCTTCCTTGTAGTAGATCTTGACGCAGTGGCCGAACACGATGGGGTGCGAGACCTTCATCATCGTGGCCTTGACGTGCAGCGAGAACAGGATGCCGGCTTCCTTGCAGTCGTCGAGTTCGCGCTCATAGAAGTCGCACAGCGCCTTCTTGCTCATGAACATCGAGTCGATGATCTCGCCGTCCAGCAGCGCGACCTTGGGCTTGAGCACGATGGTCTTGCCCGACTTGGTCACCAGCTCCATCTTCACGTCGCGGGCCTTGTCCAGCGTCATGGACTTCTCGCCGTGGTAGAAGTCGCCATGGTGCATGTGCGACACATGGGTCTGCGACCACTGCTTCCACTCGCCCATGGAGTGCGGGTGCTTCTTGGCGTAGTTCTTCACCGCCAGCGGCGCGCGGCGGTCGGAGTTGCCCTCGCGCAGCACCGGGTTCACCGCCGAGCCCAGGCACTTGCCGTAGCGGGCCTTGATGTCCTTTTCCTGGTCGTTGGCGGGGTTCTCGGGATAGTCGGGGATGGGGTAGCCCTTGCCCTGCAGTTCCTTGATCGCGGCCATCAGCTGCGAGACCGAGGCGCTGATGTTGGGCAGCTTGATGATGTTGGCATCGGGCGTCAGCGTGAGCTTGCCCAGCTCGGCCAGGTTGTTGGGCACCTTCTGCGCATCGCTCAGGTACTCGGGGAATTCGCCCAGGATGCGGTTCGCCACCGAAATATCGCTCTCGGCCACGTTGATGCCGGCGGCGCTGGCGAAGCCACGGACGATGGGCAGGAACGACGCCGTCGCCAGCCGGGGCGCTTCGTCGGTCAGGGTGTAGATGATGGTGGGTTGGGTAGTCATCTGGTCTTTCAAGTGGCAAAGATAGGGCACGCGGCGTGCAGGATCCCTGCGCCGCCGCGAACTTGAATTTTTGTGCAATGCAATATCACAATACGAAATTCAAGGCGTTGGCATTGTCGCGTTTTTTCAAGTCTTATACAAGACTGATCCCCCACATTCTGCTGGGACGTCGGTCGAAATTGCTCCTTTAAAGATAGCATATAGCGCTTTCCCCATGCGCTTCAGCGTCGGATTTTCCAAAAAAAAAGCCCCGAAACGGGGCTTTTTGCGCCGCCGGCTGCAGCGCCGGCGCTCGGCTCGATCTCAGGCGAAGTTCTGCTCGGCGAACTTCCAGTTCGCCAGGCTGGCGAGGAAGGTCTCGACGAACTTGGGACGCAGGTTGCGGTAGTCGATGTAGTAGGCGTGCTCCCAGACGTCGACGGTCAGCAGCGCCTTGTCGGCGGAGGTCAGCGGCGTGCCGGCGGGGCCGGTGTTGACGATGTCCACGCTGCCGTCGGCCTTCTTCACCAGCCAGGTCCAGCCGGAGCCGAAGTTGCCCACGGCCGACGCCTGGAAGGCCTTCTTGAACTCGTCGAAGCTGCCCCACTTCTTGTTGATGGCTTCGAGCAGCGCGCCGCTGGGAGCGCCGCCGCCATTGGGGGCCATGCAGTTCCAGAAGAAGGTGTGGTTCCAGATCTGGGCTGCGTTGTTGTAGATGCCGCCGGAAGACTTCTTGACCACGTCTTCCAGTTCCATGTTTTCAAACTCGGTGCCCTTTTGCAGGTTGTTCAGGTTCACCACGTAGGCATTGTGGTGCTTGCCGTAGTGGTACTCCATGGTTTCCTGGCTGTAGCCGAACGGCGCCAGTGCATCGATGGCATAGGGCAATGGGGGCAGGGTGCGTTCCATAACTGTTTCCTCGTGGTTGAAATAATTGGTGTGACAAGCAGTCCTTGGCCATTGTAGAAAGGAAAAAGTCCCTGCGAGCGAATGCGGTTACGTTTGCGGCATTCGCTGACAGCATAAGTTGCATGGAGCATCCCTTTCCAGGTGTTGTGCCGTCGTGAGTGCCCATGGCGCTGCAGGCAGTTGAGCGTTGAGGGTTTTGCGTTGAGCGTGAAGCCGCAAAACGCAAAACGCACAACGCACAACCTCTTAACAGGGTACAAGGCGCTTATCCAATTCAAGACCTTGAAAAGGATGGTTCCATGGCGACCGCGCTACAGCAGACGCGGCTGGGTCACCACCATGTCCAGCGCGCCATCGGCCAGCTGCGCGCGCACGGCCGTGCCCACCGGGGCCTCGGCCACCCGGCTGACGACCTGGCCGTCGCCGTCGGTCAGCAGCGCATAGCCGCGCGCCAGCACCTGCTGCGGGTTCAGCAGCTCGAGCCGGGTCTGGGCCTGGCGCAGGCCCTGCTGCTGGCGCTCTTGCCAGCGCGCCACCGCCGCGGGCAAATCGCGGGCCAGCTGCTGCTGGCGGTGGCCGCCGGCCAGCACGCGCTCGCGCACCGCGGCCTGCAGGCGCTGGCGCCACTGCTCCAGCTGCCACTGCTCGCGCGCCACCAGGCCCGAAGGGCGGCCGAGCTGGCGCGCCGCATGGTCCAGGCGCTGGCCCTGGCGGTCGAGCTGGCGCTCCAGCGCCTCGCGCAGGCGGCGCTCGGCCAGATCGAGCGCGCCCAGCCAGGCATCGCGCGGCTGCGACACCAGCTCGGCCGCCGCGGTGGGCGTGGGCGCGCGCAGGTCGGCGCAAAAATCGGCGATGGTGAAATCCGTCTCGTGCCCCACGCCGCTGACCAGCGGCACCGGGCTTTGCACGATGGTGCGCGCGAGCTGCTCGTTGTTGAAGCCCCAAAGGTCTTCGATGGAGCCGCCGCCGCGCACCAGCAGGATCACGTCGATGGGCACGGCAGCCGGGTCACCCGAGCCATCGCCGCCCTGCTCCGCCAGCCGGTAGAGCTTGCGCAGCGCATCGACCAGCGATGCCGGCGCCAACGCGCCCTGCACCAGCGCGGGCGCCAGCACCACCGGGATGTGCGGCACGCGGCGGCGCAGCGCGGTCACCACATCGTGCAGCGCGGCCGCGCCCGCCGAGGTGACCAGGCCGATGCCGCGCGGCATCAGCGGCAGGGGCCGCTTGCGGCCGGCATCGAACAGGCCCTCGGCCTCGAGCTGGGCCTTGAGCCGCAGGAACTGCTCGAACAGCGCGCCCTGCCCGGCGCGTTGCATGTCGTCGACGATCAGCTGCAAGTCGCCGCGCTGCTCGTACACGCCCAGCTTGCCGCGCACTTCCACCAGTTCGCCATCGCGCGGCGCAAAGGCCAGGCCCTGGGCCGCACGGCGGAACATGGCGCAGCGCAGCTGGCCGCTGGCGTCCTTGAGTGAGAAATAACAGTGCCCGCTGGCCGCGCGCGAAAAGCCGCTGAGCTCGCCGCGCACCGCCACCGGGTTGAAGCGGGCCGCAAGCGCATCCGCCACCGCGGTGCACAGCGCGCCCACGTCCCACACACGCTGGCCGCCCTGGCGCCAGCCCCCGTCATCCATGCCTTGGTTCATGCCCCGCAGTGTAGGGCCCGAATGGTCTCCAAGTGGCCTGCGAATGACCTGCGATTGGCCCGCGAGCGGCCGGCAATTGCCGCCACAATGGCGTTGACCTGTCTTTTCCGATCGCCATGGCCTTCTCGACTCCCCCCATCGCCTCCATCCACGACGCAGCGCTGTTCGAGCGCGTGCAGCACCTGATAGACCACAAGACCAAGCCGCTGGGCTCGCTCGGCCGGCTCGAGCAGCTGGCCCACCGCCTGGCCTGCATCCTGGGCAGCGAAGCCCCCCGGCTCGCGCAGCCGCAGATGCTGGTGTTCGCCGCCGACCATGGGCTGGCGGCGCAGGGCATATCCGCCTTCCCGGCCGATGTGACCTGGCAGATGGTGGAGAACTTTCTCGCCGGAGGCGCCGCGGTGAGCGTGCTGTCGCGCCAGCACGGCATCGCGCTGAATGTGGTGGACTGCGGCGTGGCGCGCGATTTCGCGCCGCGCGAGCAAGACCCCGAGCACAAGCTGCCCCAGGCCGGCCAGCCCCGCCTGTGGCGCCGCAAGGTGGCCTACGGCACGCGCGACAGCAGCCAGGGCCCGGCGATGAGCGCGGCCGAATGCGAGGTCGCCATCCGCAACGGCATGGCGCTGGTGCGCGCGCTGCCGGGCAACGCGGTGCTGCTGGGCGAGATGGGCATAGGCAATACCTCGTGCGCCTCGCTGCTGCTGGCGCGGCTGTGCGGGCTTGAGGTCGCGCAGGTGACCGGCGCGGGCACCGGCCTGTCGGCCGAGGGCGTGGCCCGCAAGGCGGCCGTGCTGCACCAGGTGCTGCAGCGCCATGCCGGCGTCAACGAGCCGCTGGCCGTGCTGGCCGCGCTGGGCGGGCTCGAGGTGGCGAGCATGGTTGGCGCCATCCTGCAGGCCGCGGCCGAGCGCCGGGTGATCGTGGTCGATGGCTTCATCGCCACCGCCGCGGTGCTGGTGGCCAGCCGGCTGCAGCCCGCGGTGCTGGAGCGCTGCGTCTATGCCCACCAGTCTGGCGAGCCCGGCCATGCGCTGATGCTTGCCGCCCTGCAGGCGCAGCCGCTGCTCGACTGGCAGATGCGCCTGGGCGAAGGCTCGGGCGCGGCGCTGGCCTGGCCGCTGCTGGAGTCGGGCTGCGCCATGCTGCGCGAGATGGCCAGCTTTGCAGCGGCCGGCGTGAGCCAAAAAACATAGCTGCTTGCGCTTTACCAGCAATGTTTTCCAATATATTTCATATTGGAAACCTTTACCAGCAAGCGCTAGCAGCTATTATTTTCTACATCAATGCGGTGCGGGCGTCTTCGGGCTGAAATCGCAGTACGGCGCCACCACGCATTCCCAGCAGCGCGGCTTGCGCGCCTGGCAGACATAGCGGCCCAGCAGGATCAGCCAATGGTGCGAATCCACCGCGTATTCGGCCGGCACGCGCGCCAGCAGTTGCATCTCGACCGCCAGCGGCGTCTTGCCCGGGGCCAGCCCGGTGCGGTTGCCCACGCGAAAGATATGCGTGTCGACCGCCATCGTGGGCTGGCCGAAGGCCACGTTCAGCACCACGTTCGCGGTCTTGCGGCCCACGCCGGGCAGCGCCTCCAGCGCTTCGCGGGTGCGCGGCACCTGGCCGCCATGGCGCTCCACCAGGATGCGGCAGGTCTGCAGCAAATGCTTGGCCTTGCTGCGGTACAGGCCGATGGTGCGGATATAGCCCTCCAGCCCGTCCTGCCCCAGCGCCAGGATGGCCTGCGGCGTATTGGCCACCGGAAACAGCTTGCGCGTGGCCTTGTTCACGCCCACGTCGGTGGCCTGCGCCGACAGCAGCACCGCAGTGAGCAGCTCGAACACCGAGCTGTATTCCAGCTCGGTGTTCGGCTGGGGGTTGGCCGCCTTCAGCGCGGCGAAGAAAGGCGCTATCGTGGATGTTTTCATGGCAGGCCAGGATTATCAACCAAGGCATGGCGAATGGCGGCCGGCAAATTTCACCCTGGTCAAAATCCGCGCCGGCCCCAGCGCCGCGCCCCGCCTGCATCGCGGCATGAAAAGCGGCTTTCCCCGGGGCCTCGCGGGCCTGGCTGCCGCAGTAGTCCACAGAAACCGCTGGGCGATGCGCCGTCATACAGCCGTCACGGAGTGTAGCAATACAGCCCGAATACACGTACAAGTCATTGATTTTCAATGAAATTTTGGCGCGTAATTTTTCAGCAATCTAACGAAATGCCCATGTTTGCGTGTCTTGCGCCGGTCACAGGCCGATTACCCACAAAGTTATCCACAGAAATTGTGGAAGACCTGGGGGCCAGGCCATCGCCAGGCCCGGCTGGAATCTGCCGCCAGGCTCGGAGATAATTGCCCGTTGCACGACAAAGAGCGGAGAGAGCATTGCTATCCATCATCCAAGCAGCGGGCTGGCCTATCTGGCCGCTGATTGCCTGCTCGGTACTTGCCCTGGCCCTGATTGTGGAGCGCTTTGTGGCGCTGAATGCCGCCAAGGTGGCGCCGGCCGACCTGCTGGGCGAGGCGATCTCCGTCTCATCCCCCCAGCTGCCCGCGCCCGAGGTGGTCAACCAGCTTGGCCAGAGCTCGGCGCTGGGCGAAGTGCTGGCCAGCGGCCTGCGCACGCTGAGCAACGACCCGCGCATCAGCGACGCCGACCTGCGCGCCGCCATGGAAGGCACCGGCCGCAGCGTCGCCCACCGGCTGGAGAAATACCTCACCGCGCTGGCTACCATCGCCTCGGCCGCGCCGCTGCTCGGCCTGCTGGGCACGGTGATCGGCATGATCGAGATCTTTGGCTCGCAAAGCGGTAGCGGCGGCACCCCCGCGCAGCTGGCCCACGGCATCTCGGTGGCGCTGTACAACACCGCCTTCGGCCTGATGGTCGCCATACCCACGCTCATCTTCTGGCGCTACTTTCGCAGCCGGGTCGATGCCTATTTGCTGACGCTGGAGCTGTCGGCCGAGCAGTTCCTGCGCCACCTCAGCGGCCAGCGCCGCCGCGGCTGACCCGGGGCCAGGCATGAACTTTCGCCCCCGCGCCAAGGAAGAGCCCGAGATCAACCTGATCCCGTTCATCGACGTGCTGCTGGTGATCCTGATCTTTCTGATGCTCTGCACCACCTACAGCAAATTCACCGAGCTGCAGCTCACCCTGCCAGAGGCCGATGCCGAGCAGCAGCGCGAGCGGCCGCGCGAGATCGTCGTCGCCGTGGCCGCCGATGGCCGCTACGCGGTGGCGGGCGAGGCGCTGGACGGCAAATCGGTCGACCGCCTCGCCGCCGCGCTCGGCCAAGCAACCCGTGCCGGCAGCAACAGCGTGCTCATCATCAGCGCCGATGCGCTGGCCTCGCACCAGTCGGTGGTCTCCGTCATGGAGGCCGCGCGCCGCGTGGGCCTGAGCCAGATCACCTTTGCCACCCAGGCGCGCGCAAGCGCCCAGCCACTGCATTGACCCACCCCAGCCCCTCCCCCCAGCCCATGCAGCACGCGCTTGCCCGCGCCTGGCAGCGGCGCGGCGCGGGCATGCGGGCGCTGCTGCCGCTGGCCTGGCTGTATGGCGCGCTCAGCGCGCTGCGCCGCCGGCTCTACCGCGGCGGCCTGCTGCCGAGCTACCGGACGCCGGTGCCGGTGGTGGTGGTGGGCAACGTGATCGCCGGCGGCGCCGGCAAGACCCCGGTCACCATCCACCTGGTGCAGCAGCTGCAGGCCCTGGGCTGGCGGCCCGGCGTGGTATCGCGCGGCTATGGCCGCGCCGGCGACCGCGACCGCGCGCCGGTGCATGTGCTGCCGCACAGCGACCCGCGGCAGGCGGGCGACGAACCCCTGCTCATCGCCCGCGCCACCGGCGCGCCGGTCGTGGTCTGCAGCCGGCGCGGCGACGCGGTGCGGGCCCTGCTGCACGCCCACCCCGGCTGCGACCTCGTCATCTGCGACGACGGCCTGCAGCACCTGGCGCTGACGCGCGACCTGGAGATCGTGGTCTTCAACCGCCAGGGCGTGGGCAACGGCTGGCTGCTGCCGGCCGGGCCGCTGCGCGAACCCTGGCCGCGCGCATGCGATTTCGCGCTCTACGCCGGCGAGCCCCCGCCGGGGCTGGCGCAAAGCCGGGCCCAAAGCTGGCCGCTGCAGCGGCAGCTGGCCGACTACGCCGTCAACCGCCAGGGCGAGCGCACGGCGCTGGCGCAGCTGGCGCAGCAGTCAAGCGCCGGCCGGCCGGTGCATGCGCTTGCCGCCATCGCCTACCCCGAAGAATTCTTCGCCATGCTGCGCGCGCGCGGCCTGCAACTGGCCAGCGCCCAAGCCCTGCCCGACCACGACGGCTTTGCCGGCTACCGCCGGTCTGGCCGTAAAATCGCCGATGCCGTGCTGCTGTGCACCGAAAAAGACGCCGCCAAGCTCTGGGCCGTGGAGCCCGAGG
This sequence comes from Comamonas sp. FG99, assembly GCF_057808605.1. Lineage (NCBI taxonomy): Bacteria > Pseudomonadati > Pseudomonadota > Betaproteobacteria > Burkholderiales > Comamonadaceae > Comamonas > Comamonas sp. FG99. Next base: position 13,060 of record NZ_JBMDII010000050.1, on the reverse strand, counting down.
CGCTGGCCGTGCCGCTGCTCACCAGCATAGCCCCGGCATTTGCCCAGGCCGTGCATGCCCGGCTTCTCACCCTGCGCCGGGCCTGACCCGGCCTGGCCCCCATTCTCGAAAGCGCCACACCATGGACCCGAAACTGCTGGAACTGCTCGTCTGCCCCGTCACCAAGGGCCCGCTGCGCTGGGACCGCGAGCGCCAGGAACTGGTCTCGCGCAGCGCCCGCCTGGCCTACCCCGTGCGCGACGGCATCCCGATCATGCTGGAAAACGAAGCCCGCCCGCTCGGCGACGACGAACTCGAAGCCAACGGCAACGCGCGCTAGCCCCAGCCCCGCACCAGCCCCGGCCGCCTGCGCACTCCAGCCACCAACCCCATCACCAATCCAACGCCTGGCGGCGCCCGCGCGCTGCCCTCTTGCCATGGCCACCCACAGCAGCAACACCCCCCGCTTCACCGTGCTGATACCGTCGCGCATGGCGTCGACGCGCCTGCCCAACAAGCCGCTGGCCGACATCGCCGGGCTGCCCATGGTGGTGCAGGTTGCCCGCCGCGCCCAGCAAAGCCAGGCGGCCCGGGTGGTGGTGGCCGCCGATGACGAGCGCATCGTCCAGGCCTGCCGCCAGCACCAGGTGGAAGCCCTGCTCACCTCGCCCAGCCACCCCAGCGGCAGCGACCGCCTGGCCGAAGCCTGCGCCCAGCTGGGCCTGGACGGCGACGACCTGGTGGTCAACGTGCAAGGCGACGAGCCGCTGATCGCACCCGCGCTGATCGACGCCGTGGCCGAACTGCTGGTGGCCCGCCCCGAGGCCAGCATGGGCACCGTTGCCCACCCCATCGCCAGCCTGGAAGACCTGCACAACCCCAATGTGGTCAAGGTGGTGCTCGACGCCCAGGGCCTGGCCAGCTACTTCAGCCGCGCCCCCATCCCCTGGGGCCGCGACCATGTCAACAGCCACTGGTGGCACAACCCGCACACCACCCGCACCGCCGGCTTTGCGCCGCTGCACCACATGGGCCTGTACAGCTACCGGGCGCATTTTCTGCGCAGCTTTCCCATCCTGCCCCAGGCCCCCACCGAACAGATCGAATCGCTGGAGCAGCTGCGCGCGCTGTGGCACGGCCACCGCATCGCGGTGCACACCACGCGCGACAAGCCCGGCGCCGGCATAGACACCCCCGAAGACCTGCAGCGCGTGCGCCAGCTGCTGGGCCACCAGGCCGCATCCCAGGCATCGGGCGCGGTGGACTGAGCGCCGGACGGGCAGTGCCGGCGGCGCACAAAACACCCGCCACGTTTACCCCAAGCCGCGGCAATCTGGTACTACAATCACCGACTGCATCGCGGCCCCCCGAGGGCCCCATGCGGGCGTCGTTCAATGGCAGGACCTGAGCTTCCCAAGCTCAAGACGTGGGTTCGATCCCCATCGCCCGCTCCACTTCGACTTTCCAGGGCCTTCCCTGGCAAGTCGTATGCGATCGCCGATTTCGACGGCCTCAACCTCAACATTTCAGCCACCGGCTTCAAGGCGTGGCACTTCCGCTTCTCGTGGGGCGGCAAGCGGCAGCGTACTGCACGCCCATCACCACGGCGTCATGGGGATCGCCGAGCGGACATTGAATGGCAAGTTCGCCACGGCCCGGCGTCAACTGCGTAATGCCTCAGCCTGCCGCTGGCCACGCGCATAGGCGCGCCATCCGCGGCCGAGGGTACGGCCGAGGCGTTCTGCGATGCTGATGCGGGTTGTCGTAGTCATGGTCGTCTCCTGCTACATGAGGAATGCCTATTCCCGCTTGCTCCAATCCGGTTTACTTGCCTCGACCAATGCGTTCCAGTCGCCTGGCGGATTTCCACGTCCGAGCATCTTCTCGAACACCGCGTAAGGGTCCGACTTGCTGCCCGATGACCGCAGGGTCTGCTCGTCGTTGACCCAGGCGTACACGATGACCTTCACCTTCGAGTCGTACCGGAAGAACAACCGGTAGCGCCTTCCGAGCTTGGCTCGCCGCCAGTAGCGATAGGCCGGCCCCATGGTATTGCCCTGGCGGTATTCGTCGCGCGCCGGATCACTCGGCACCACGTCTTGTATCAACTGGACCAAGGCCCGGAAGAACTTGACGCTGGCGTTGGACCCGAACCCCTGCGGGTCGTTCTCCTGGGCGCGCAGCACAGCCGTGCGCAGCTTCATCATCTGCTCGATCAGGTTGTCGTGGAACAGCAGTGTCCAGCCATGCTGTTGCATCAGATGTCCACGTCCTCATCGAAATCGTCGCCCAGATCCACCTTGTGGCCCGCGTGCTCCAGCATCGTGCGAGCCAGATCCTCGGGCAGACCACGAACATTCCGGCCTGCCTCAATGTCGCGCGCCAGCAGGGCCAGGAATGCGGCAATGGCCGGGTCTTCGTGCTCGGCATCCGCACGGGTCACGACCACTTCACCGCCACGAAGCTCAAACGCGAGCTTGCTGCCGGTATCGGCACCCAGCGCCTGGCGGATGGACTTGGGCAGCGTGATCTGGCCCTTGGAGGTCAGCGTGGCAACTTCGTGAATGGCAGGCATGGCGACTCTCCTGATAGCAATGCCCGTATCGTAAGGAAGTTTCCTTACCAAGTCAACGTGAGGTCTCGTGATGTTCTCCGGCATTCAACATTGAACCTCATCCTAGGGTGGGAACAGTGAGCCTTCCTGCATCAACCCGGCCTCGTTGAGTCCCACATTGATGGTGGACGGTCAGCACTCGCCGCTTTATATCCAAAGGCTGTACCGGCCAAAGGGCCGAAAGGGCAAGGGAATGGGTGCAAGGGGAAAGGCCCTACCTCGACAAGGCGAAAAGGCCTCCCAGTCGGCCCGTCACCACGACACCCGCATGCTCTTTCTCTGTATGCGCTCAATAAACCTTTCAATTACCCACATCTTTCCCCGCGAGTTGCATGCCGAGAACAATGTCGGTGAGGCGTGTGAGCCCGCGCCACATGACGATGTTGCCGGGCGGCGGGTCGCCTTTGCGCGCGAGGTAACCACCGAGCTTGGCTAACTTGATGGTGTCGTGCGACAACGTCCGGGGCAAGAACTCCGGGACCGCCATCGGAGGTGACAGTTGATCCAGCACCGTGATCTCGGCATCGGTGAACGCCTCGCCCGGGTCGGCGCGAGGATCGGCGCGGCTGAGCATCGTCACCCAGAAGATGCGCCAACTCAGGATGCAGTAGATCGCGATCAGATTCCCGTTGGCAGAGTCCTTTCGCGAAGAATAACGGGAATCTCGATCATTCCGTGCACCATCGAGACGCCAGACTTGTGGTTAATTGAAAGGTTTATTGAGCGCATACGATCGATCGGCAACCGTCTGGCCAAGCGTTTTGCATGAGCCTGCCTCGTCCCGCTTCGGCACCTCTTGCGCAGATCCGGGTTTCCGTGGAAACTCTACTCCAACTGTTTCCTTGGAAACCACGTACCCCTTCTCGAGCGCAACCAACACCACGCCAATGTCATCCGATGAGAAAGAAAAGCACCGCACCACCCCCTTCTCCCCTGGATGCGCACCTTGGCTTCTGGCTGCGGTTCGTCTCCAACCATGTGTCCGCACGATTCCAGCGCTTACTGGAAGCGCGGGGCGTCAGCGTGACCGAATGGGTCGCACTGCGCACCTTGTGGGAGCAGGACGAGACGAGCCACGCCGAACTGATCCAAGCGCTTGGGATGACCAAGGGAGCCGCCTCCAAGGTGGTCACCCGACTTGCGCAGAAGGGCCTGGCGCGGCGGGTGGTGGCCGACGAGAGCGCGCGGGAGCAGTCCCTGGCGTTGACGCCCTCGGGCAAGACGCTGGTGCCGCAGTTGGCCGCAGTCGCCGACGCCAATGATGAGCACTTCTTCGGACATCTCGACGCCGCAGAGCGGCGCGCCTTGTTGGCTTCCATGCAGGCGCTGGTGCAACACCATGGCCTGAAAGCCGTTCCCGCCACTTGATCCTTCACCTGAACCAACCACCACGGAGAACCGTATGAACGAGAACACGCAAGCTGTCATTCAGGCCACCTTCGAGGCATCGAACCGCGGCACGATCCATTTTGGAGAGGTCGTCGCCCAGTTGATGAACGCCCAGGTCGAGTCGTACCACGTCGACTACCGATCTGGCCGGGCAACCTACTATTTGCCTGACGGCACATCGGTCGACTTCAGCTTTGAGCGACCAGAGAACGGGATTGCGCAGGCCTTTGACGGCGACGCGGTGCGCGCCGCCATCCGCGGTGCCCAGCAAGGCCGCGTGATGTACCCCGAGTTCAAGCTGCTCACGCAGCAGGCCGGCTGCATCGGCTACACGGTCTGGATCGCAGGCAGGCATGTGACCTATGTGGGACGCCGAGGTGAGACGCACGTCGAACACTTTCCCAAGTGACTGCCACGGGGGCAACCAGGCAGCGGCCCTTTCCACGCCCCAAAAAACGGCTGAGTTTCCTGCTTGCCCATGGCTTTTTCCCGGTGCGCGATATTGAAGCAGGCCGCAATGTTCACGGCCTGCCCGAGGATCTGGTTCACACGATGCTGGAGCACGCGGGCCACAAGGTGGACCTGGGCGACGATTTCGATGAGGACGCGGACATCTGATGCAACAGCATGGCTGCCATCGCGTCGACGGCACCGGCTCGCACAAGATTGCGCTCAAGGGCGAGTCCATGAGAAAACTACGCCAGCCCGACTGATCGGATACGATTTACAGCGTCACTCAGGACACTTGCGCAGGGTGTCCGCCATCGCATCGAATGCTGTCCGCGATCAATGGAATACGCACCTGGGCTTCAACGAGTTCTACAGCATGCGTGTGCTGGAGCAGCTGAACGTGGTGCCGGTTGCCAGAACGCAGATGTCCGACGATGGACGCGTGCTGATCGTCGAACGCTTCGACGTCGATGCCAGTGGCGTACCCACCCATGGGCTCGCGGATGCCTGCAGCCTGCTGGGCCTGCCGCCCCACGAAAAGTACGCCACGACCACGGAGAAAGTCCTCAACGCCACGCGCGCCTACCTGCCACCTGCCCGCGTCCGGGCGCAACTCGAGCACCTGGGCTGGCACTTGCTGACGAACTACGTGGTGCGCAACGCCGACTGTCATCGTTGCGAAGCCCCAAGCAGGCAACTCGGCTCAAGGGGCTCAACCAGGCCATCACCGAAGCAGGCTTCTCGGCGCCTAAGGCGGCCAGGCCGCAGCGGGGGTCTTCATGTTGAGCGCCTGGTGGGGGCGGTGGTGGTTGTAGAAGCCGATCCAGTCGGTAATGACGCGGCTGGCATGCTGCCGGCTCTCGAATCGTTGGCGATGGGTACATTGCTTCTTGCGCGTACGGCTGGTGAAGACCGGGCCATCGTTGCCGGGCTTCAACAACAAGGGCCGGGGCACCCGGCCCAGCGTCCCGAATCGAGCAATCAATGCTGGCCCCAGCGCACTGGCGGCTGTGGTTGCGCAGCCGATTCTCGGCAAGTGCCAACCCAGCGGTTCTCGGGCATGGCAGTCGATGGCCAATGCCAGCGAGGCCCCGTCATTCGACGTTCGCCTCGCGGAGCATATTCTTCAGAATGCCGGATGTGATGCGGCTGAGGCCTTCGTCGCGGGTTTCGAAACGCTCGCCCTCGGCGAGTTCGTAAATGGCAAAAGCCACGCCATTGTTTTCGAGAAGGGCCACGACGGCGCCCAGCACCGCCGCACCGCTTTCATAGAACCGATTGTCGAATAACGGGAGCAAGATAACGGGCTGCCGCTGCGCGATCCGGTCTTTGAGCTCGGCGAAAGCCATTCCGGTGAGCTTTCTCAAATCAGCCAGAACGCTGGTTTGAATATTGCCGTCAGAAAGCACAATGGCGATGTGAGGCAGAGACTTGATTTCAGAAATTTCTACGCTCCCTGTCGATTCAGCTTTCTGCAATGATTGCATATTCAGGCGCCGAGATCATGTCTTAAGAGCCGCTAACACAACCCAGCAAATCGAAGATTTGCGGTTGAGACGAGGCGTCGGGCCGCGATCGGCAAGCCGCAGGCAGTACGAGTAGTACGACAAGGCTAGGCGCCCCCGACGAAGCAACGACGTATCAAGGGTTGTGTTAGCGGCTCTAAAACGCGCGGCGCGCCGCCTGCCTGATGGCATCGCGCAAGCTGTCATCGGCTATTCGCGCCATGTCCCTTCTTGCGCAATTTGCAAATTGCCTCGGATGCATAGCATAGTGATCATCATGAAGCTCACCGAATTCACACTTGCGCCTCTGAGGCTGTTTGGCAGCGACCGGCTGCTGTCAGCGAAGCATGGCGACAAGTTGCCGCCGAGCGCGGAACTCATTGTAGGCATCGAACGGGCCATGCTGCTGGAGAATGCGCAGGATCTGCCAGGCGGCTATCGCATCTGGAGCGATGTTGCCAGCGGCGCGGTTGCGGGCTTCCTCTCTACGACCGCGGCGCACGATGGCCGTGCCATGATCGAAACCGAAGGCCAGAAGATGTGGGCAGCCTGCGGAGAGTTCGAGCGTGCGCTCAAGATCAAGCGCATCCGCAAGACCATCACGCCCTTCGAAGAGTTCTGGGCCACCGTCGCCTATGACCTGTTCGAGATGCTGAAATCCGTCTCGCTCGGCCGCCATGTTCTCGGGCGCGACAACGATGCTGTTCTGGAGGCGATCTACACCACAGTGGATGCCGGCTTCTATCCCTGCGGATGGCACCACGAAAAGGGAATCTGCGCCTTCGATCCGCGTGGGCTGAATGGCTTCAGGCCGGTTTGGGAAGCGCGCGGCAGCGTGGATCAATAAGATGAGCCGTTACCAGGAAATCTGGGTCGATGGGCCAACGGCCAATCTCTTTGCGCATTGATCAACGGAGACGTCGGATGGCTGGTTTAGGCTGATCTGAGGCAGTCGACTTTGCCGCATCAAAGTCTGCTGTGATCAATTCCGGACATTGACAAAAATGTGTCTGGGTAAACCAGGCCGACTCACACTGGTCATTCATCGAGCATGCATACAAGCAATCCCTGCTTCCTTTCGTCCTCATTCGCAATGTCCGAAAGGCCTGACTTTATTAGCCACGCAGGAGTGTTTGGCGCTGTGGCATCCTTCACTACAAGTGTCTCGATCTCTCACCACAGCTCAGCGATATGCCAGAATGGATCGACCCAGGACGATGCAATAGCACCTTGCATTTGCCACATCCATCGATCTCAGTTCGCATGCCCGCTATCCCTTCACGCACCAATCCGGCCACGCTCCAAGCGCACACCGACGTCATGCCTGCCGCGAAGCTGCGCATGCGCATCATGGCTGGGGACGTCATCGCCATTGGGCCAGGCAAAATTGATCTGCTGGAAGCCATCGATGCAACCAAGTCCATCGCCGCGGCAGCCAAATCCCTAGGCATGTCCTATCGCCGGGCCTGGCTGCTGGTCGACGGGGTCAACCACGCGCTGAACACCCCGGCCGTGGTCACCGCTACCGGTGGATCTGGCGGCGGTGGCACGGAACTCACCGAAACCGGGCGTTTGGTGGTTGCCCTGTACCGGCGCATCGAGCAACGCGCCATGAAGGCCTGCCAGTCGGATATCGACGCGCTGCTGGCCCTGGTCCATCGCGGCTAGCTGTGCCGGCGGCATAGCTGTGGGGATGCCACCGCATCCCTTGCGCTCTTGACGAACTCGCGCCGGAGCGTGGCGGCAAAGCTGGCGAGGCTGGCGCTGCGTAGCGGCACAAAGGGAATCTGGTGGCGCTCGCTCAGGCGTTTGAGCTTGGTCACCGAGTCGTGGTCGACGCAGTCCACCGGGAACACCACCAGGCTGACCCGCGGCAGCAGGCTGTCCAGCAGTCCCTTGCGATCTTCCAGTCCACCGTCGTGGTGCAGGAACTCCCCTCCGTGGCGACGGACATAGTCCCGGATCGCCGGCGTCGAACTGGGCCGCCCTCCGACGTAAAGCACCTTGCGTGCGTTCAGCAGGACTTCGCTCGCCGATGAGGAATCAGCGCTGCGGCCTGGTTCACTCTCGAGCATGCTCAAGTGCTGCAGCTCGGCTTCGGCGGCGGCGAGTTCCTCGGCAAGCTGCCGGCCATGCTCCTGCATGCGCTCCAATTGCTCCTGCAAAAGCGCGAGCTGCTCCTGGGCTTGCTGTGCCTGCCGCTCCGCCCGCTCGCGCCGCTGGGTATGCAGGGCCACCAGCCCGCTGGTGTCAGCAGGTGCACTGCGCTCTTTCAGCTCCGCCTGGTACTGCGCCGTCCGGCGGCCAGACTCCTCCGCCTGCTGTCGCAGTTGCCCGGCCAACTGGTTGCGCTCCTCGATCAGCTCCTGTCGCCGCAGTTGCTCGCGATCCAGGCGCTCATGGAGCTCGGTGTTTTCCTTTTCCAACGCTACAAAACGCTTGAGTTCATGGCGGTTGGCCGCCGCCATCAGGTGCGAGAGCATGTGCACCTCGCCAAAAACCATCTGGCGCAGCTCGGCAGTGACTGCCTTGTGCGTGAGCACAGCCCAATAGGCACCGGGTATCTCCCCTTGGGACCAGGCCTGCTTCCAACACTCCCTCAATGCAGCATCGTCCTTGGCTGCCGCAAAAATCTGGATGGCGCCGGCATGCCGCTGGTCCAGTGCCTTGTGCAGTGCCTTGGAAACCTCGCCCTTCTGCCCGGCCATTTGCACCGCTGTGTGGTGAACCTCCAGATCGCTCAGGCCCTTGACGGGGATGTGCTTGGCCATGAGCCGGCGCAGTTCGCCAGAACTCAGGCAGTTGCCCACCACCGAGCAGTGCAAGGGGATATCCATTTCATGGAGCTTCTGGCGCATGCCCGAGGCATGGGCCCCCTCCTCCAGACCCTGGTGGTCACAGCAGCCATCAGCCGCCTGATGTACCAAACCGCTATCGCCAGAAACACTCAGCCCACCCAGGCTGCGCTTGAACGGGGGCACCAACATCTTCAGTCCTCGCTTGATGGAAACTGCATGGCATCGTAATATACGCCTAAACATAACGAATGCAGATATAACGAATTCCATCTAACCGATGGAGTGCATAGCCAATGCTGTCATCCCGCCCGTGAAATACACTGCCATCGCGATTGAGGCACTTCCCAGGAAGCGCCCAGGCGCGATGTAATTGTTCCCAGGAGTAGCAAGATGAAAGCAAGTGCACGAAATCAACTGAATGGCGCGGTCACCAACATTCGCGATGGCAGCGTCAACGATGAGATCGAGCTGCAAACGGCGTCGGGCCTGCGTGTGGTGGCCACGGTCACCCGCGCCAGCCGCGATGCGATGGGGCTAAAGGTCGGCATAGCGGCCACGGCACTCATCAAGGCCTCGGCCGTGACGCTGGTGACGGATGCGGAAGGGATGAAGTTCTCTGCGCGAAACCAATTTGAAGGTGTCGTGGCACGTGTGAACAAGGGTGCGGTCAACAGCGAAGTGCTGCTAACGCTGGCGGGTGGTGAGCAACTGGTGGCGATCGTCACCAACGAGAGCACCGATGGCCTGGGCCTGGCGGCTGGCCAGAAGGCCCTGGCCATGTTCAAGGCAGGTAGCGCGATTCTGGCGGTGAAAGCCTAAAACTCTCGCGACATTGAGCCCAGCCTGCAGCCGCCCCCGGCTTCACCCACTTGATCCCCACCTCACAAATCCTTGGATTCATGTGAATGGAAGATCGCTATGGGAAATGAAAAGCTCAGCGTGGAAGAGCGGTTGCAGGTGCTCGAAATACTGATCGAGGAGTCCCTGTGGGGACCCTACCTCGATCAGCCAGAGCACCGCAAGGCCATTGCGTCCGCGCTCTACACCCAGCTCGAAGTGGCCAAACTGCACCAGGCGTATTCCCCGGGAGTCATCACTGCCTTGTATGAGCAGGCCGATGCGCTATCGGAGTTGGACAACACGCCCGATCCACTCAAGCCCTTGCTGCGGCCTTTGGTGCGGCCTTCCCGGGTGGGCGACTGAATCGCCTCGGCAGCACATAGACAGGCTCGCCCAACGCTCGGGATCGGATGTCCGACTGCCAAATCAGCCTGCAACGATTGGCGTTATATTTATCTGTATATGACAGCAACAGGCCAATCGGACCACAATGCCTCAGCGGGCTCGAAGAGCCTTTGCCTTGGGCCGCACTTCGCGGCCATCCTCGCAAGGAGCAGGCCTTGATGCAGCAAGATCACATTCCCTACCTGCTGGCTCTGCATCGGGAGCGCGATTGGGCCAGGGCCGCGCAGGCTTGCCACGTCTCCCAAGCCGAGGTAAAGCAAGCGGTGGCAGATGCTGAACGCGAATATGGCCATGCCCTGGTGCAGGCCGGAGAGGCCTTTGAGGAGTTCACGGCGGAAGGCGAGAAAGTCGTCGCCTGGGCCCAAAGCTTCTCCGATGCGGTTGCGGCACTCAAGCACGTCTTCACTGCGTCGAAGAAGAGGAACGCAACGGCCCCTTTGCTGGAGCGCCGCTCCGTTTCGCCGAAGCGCCTTGAAGCCCCAGGACCAGATGCCCAAGAGATCGATCTGATGATCGAAGCAGCGCTGAGCGCGCCGGACCACGGCGGATTGCATCCTTGGCGTGTGCTGGTGTTTCCTGCTGGCTCTCGCGAAAGGCTAGCAGACTTGTTTGAACAGGAGAAACTGCGCCGCGATCCGCTGGCTCCCCGCGAGGACATCAGCCGTGCGCGCGAGCATGCCACCCGCAGCCCGGCCTTGCTTGCTTTCGTCGTATCCCCCAAACCACGGATGCGGGTACCGGAGCGCGAGCAGTGGTTGGCCGCTGGCGCGGCACTCGGCAACCTGCTGAATGCCGCCCACCAGCTTGGCTTCGGCGCCATCATGCTCAGCGGCGAGCGCTGCTTCGACCCGGTGTTTTGCGCCGAACTGGGTATCGGGCCCACCGAGCACCTGGCTGGATTCGTCAGCTTGGGCAGTATTGCTACGGCACCGCCGCCACGCAAGCCCGTCCCGCTGGACGCAGTGCGAGCCCAATGGGGATTCCACAGCCTCCAGGCCGGTGCATCTACAGAAGGCCAGTTCCTGCCGCATTCAATATCCCATGGTGACAGCCACTGAAACATGGAGCGAGCGCGGAGCCCATGGCGCAACATCGCTCTGAGGAACCGCTTCAATTCCTTTGAGCGATTGGCCTCTCCAGCCGCCGAAGCTGAAAGAAGGCCAGCGCCGCCACACCGGCCAGCACCAGCGATAGCGCGTTCGCGCAGTCTCTCTCAGAGCCCAGCACGTGGTTGTATACCGCCAGCGATAGCGTTTCCGTGCGGCCGCTGATATTGCCCCCCAGCATCAGCGAGATGCCGACCTCCCCCATGGCTCGGCCGGCGGCGAGCACCAGGCCCGCCAGGATGCCCAGCCGGGCCAGCGGCAGCTCGATCCGCAAAATCACCTGCCAGGGGCGTGCACCCAGGGTTGATGCCACCTCACGCAGCGAATCATCGACCTCGGAAAAGGCCGCCTGGGACGGCTTGACCATCAGCGGCAGGCCGGCGACCACGGCGGCGATCACCAGGCCAGTTTCGCTGAATACCCAGTGCGGCCGCCAGTCCGGCGGCAGCCAAGCCAGCAGCCAGCCCTCGCGGCCAAGCAGCAGTAGCAAGGCATAGCCAATAACGATCGGCGGGAAGACGAGCGGCAACGTCACCAGGGCATCAAGCAGGGCTTTGCCTGGAAAGGTGCGCCGAGCCAGCAGCCATGCCAGCGGCACACCGATCGCCAGTTGGAGCAGCACACTCCAGCCCATGACCCTCAGGGTCAGTGGTATGGAGGACCAGGCACAGGTTTCGGGCAGCAAGTCAATCAAGCCAGCCTACAAGCCATTGGCTTGCATGATGCGCCGGGCAGTGTCGCCTTGCACAAACGCCTGAAAGCGGCTTTGGTTGGCCGTGAGCGTGCGCTCCTTGACCGTGCCTAGCGATATCTCGATAGGCTGGTAGCAGGTCTGGGGCATTTCGATCGCCGGACCCACGCGGTCAGCGATGGCCAGCGCCTCGGTCTTGTTGACGAAGCCAGCATCGACTTCACCGGATGCGATATAGCTCCCGACCTGAGGAACGCCTTCGACTTCGAGCAGCTTCGGAGAGAGCGTTTCGGCCAGGCTCAGGCGCTGCATGCAGGCATCGGCCGCGGCGCCAAACACGGTGCGGGTGCGGTGGGGCAATGCGATCCGGGCAAAGGCTGGGTCCTTCAGATCATCGGCATTGGTCAGCGACTTCCCCTTGCGTGCCACCAGCATCAGTCGCCCCCTGCCGAGCGGGTCGAAGCGGCTGAAGAGGCCTGTCGGCTCCAGCAGGCTCCGGTCGCCGATCAGGAAAGCGACCTCCGGATTCTGTCTGGCCTGGGTCTCGATCTGCTTGATATGGCCGAATGCAGCCTGCGCCTCCAATCCTGTTTCCTTGCGGAAGGCCTCCACCAGTTCCAGTACCGGCTTGCGGTAGCCGCCCATGGCGACTACCAGTACGGTATCGGCGGCTTTGGCTGGCAGAACGGTCAGCAGCGAAGCCAGACCAGCCAGCCCCAGAAGCCCACGGGCAAAGAACCGGCGGGTCGGCAAAGACATTCGATGCCGGACACTGGCAGGGGGACAAGTATTGTGCATAGCGTCATTCAACATTCGGAACCTCTTGCAGAGAACCAAGCTGCCAGTCCCGGATGCAAGGCGTGACGCACCGCAACCCGTGACCGCCCAGCGGCCCGTTATATTCCTGAAAATATAACACTCAGAAGCAAGGAGCCGAGCCAGTTATGACCGACACCATCACCATGCGCCCTATCGGCGCCATCCGCAGCCCTTTCCGCAGCACGCAGGGCATGCCCATCCAGACCGTGGCCGCGGCCGACGTGGAAGGCGAGCTGGAAGTGCTTGAGGAATTTTGTATTGACCCAGCAGAATCTGCACAGGTTATGCCGCTAATGCGAATGCCTCAGCGGGAGTCCTCATGTTGAGCGCCTGGTGGGGTCGCTGGTTGTTGTAGAAGCCGATCCAGTCGGCAATGACGCGGCTGGCGTGCTGCAGGCTCTCGAATCGGTGCCGGTGCGTGCATTGCTCCTTGAGTGTGCGGATGACGCGCTCGACCATGCCGT